>CALLDH010000256.1 GCA_937998345.1 uncultured bacterium
GCCGCGGGGCGCTCAGCCTCCTCCCTAACTACCCCAATGGTGGGTTGAAGGTCGGCGAGGAGCTTTGGGCCTGTGCGCTTGGAACTGAGGTTGGGGATCTCGCAAAGTGTGGACGAGATTGGCGCCGTGTATCAGCGGAGCCTGTCCGCATGGGTTCTCGTCACCGCCGTGGGCGTATGTCGGCTTGAGTCTCTCGAGTGTGAGATGAATTACACATCGCGACGCAAGGCGGAGTGGCGCTTAACCCTTGGGCGGGTGCGGTCGTTGACAGGGGAATTTTGCGTAGTCGACTCTGGAGAATCGTCTGAATCGCGAGACTTGAAAGTACTCGAAGACAGCAACATGGCCTGTGTGCCGTCGGCGTTGTGTTGCTGCTGAGCGGGCTTGGCGGTTGCGGCGGCGATGCCTCGTCGGTCTGCGCGGGAGCATGGAAGGGATCTCCCGTTGACCAACGGCCGGAACTGCACAGACGCTGGCTGCGCCGTCGTTGAGTACGAGGGCACGACGCGTTTACGGATCGAGTTCAATCTGACGGTGTCTTGCGAGTCCCATCCCGACGACCCCTGCGCCGCTGAGTGAGCTGAGTGAGCTGAGGATTAACCCTTTGAAAAAGGGGACTGTCCCCTTTTCTAGAAGGCGATGAATTGCGTATGGACATCGTTTGGATTGGCTGATTCTATTGGGTATCGAATCTCGAGAAGGGAAGCGGGTCGAATGGTAACCTTGAGGAAAAGCATTGTGATCAGTGCTCCCCAGGATAGGGTTTTTGACTACGTGACCGAGCCCTCGACGATGGCAGAGTGGCTCACGAAGATGGTCGAGGTTCGGGACATTGTGGGGACCGGCGAGGGGCAACAGTACGAGTGGACCTACAAGTATGCGGGACTGCTGCTCCGCGGGCAGAGCGTGGTTGTTCAGCACGTTCCGAACCGGCTTGCGGTCTCCCAGAGCATAGGAATGATCGGCAGCACTTGGACGTTCCGTGTCGAGCCTCATGAGGAAGGCTCCGCCCTGACGATCGAGGTCGAGTACAGCGTCCCGATCCCCGTGCTGGGTAAGATCGCGGAGCATGTCGCCGTGCGGCTCGACGCCCGAGACCTAGAAACCTCGCTGACCAACGTCCAGGACATGCTGGCGAGCTAGCTCTTAACCCTTCGAAAAAGGGGACTGTCCCCTTTTATCGGATCTGGACTTTGGTGGGGTGGTCTTGGGGGATGGGGAGAATGGCGTTCCAGCCTGGGGGGAGGATGGGCTGGGTGAACTGGAATAGGTAGCGGGCGTCTGTGGGGGAGAGGTTGATGCAGCCGTGGCTTCGGCGGTGGCCGAAGTCGTTGTGCCAGAACGCAGCGTGGAAGCCGTAGGAGCCTTTGAAGAACTGGACCCAGGGGACGTCTTGGATCGAATAGTTTTTCGGGATGTCGGTGCGTTCGATGTCGTCCATGTCGGAGTAGGCGAGCTTCACCCAGATCTCGAAAACGCCGAGGGGGGTTTCGGACTGCCTGGTGCTCTTGCCGGTGGACACAAGGGTCGCGAACATCGGGGTGGGCCCCTCGTAGGCGACGAGGATTTGCTGCTCGATGTCGATGTCGATCCAGCGGTCGGTGGGGCCGACGCCTTCGGGCGGCTCCATGCGCTTTGCGCGCGCGAGCTCGGTGGTTCGGATCCACCCTCCCCCACTGAGCTTAGTCCATGCGCCTTTGGTGGCGTCGATGTGCACGATGGAGTGTCGGTTCAGGCGCTTGATGACGCGCCCCTGCGGTCGCTCGTGCACTTTGGCGGGCCTCAATGAAACCCATGCGACATCGAGCGGCTCGCCGGGCGCGAGCTTCTCGCCCGAAAACGCGCTGCCGTCGACGAAGTGCACCGAGCCTCGTTCGATCCACAGGTGCCTCCGCGTACGGACGAATGCCACGCCCTCGTACACCTGCTCGCCGGTGATGACGATGCCAAAGCTTTTGCCGAGCGCCTCGATGTAGTCGTTTCTGAAGTAGTCACTCGGGTGCGCATACGCACGCGTGCCGTCGAAACGGATGAAGGCGTAGCGCTGAGGAAGGCGCGCGCCCTTCCCCGCCCACTCATCGACCTTGGGCCCTGGCAACGCCGGTGACGGCTGGACGTGTCGCTCGCAGATGAAGAGCTCGTCGCGGGTTTCGTACCAGAAGCCTGTCGAGCAACCTTCGCCGAACACTCGGCGCGTGAAGCCGAGCCGTGTTCCAGCGCCCACGGTGCCGCGGCGTCGTGACTCGCTGCTCGGCTCGAGCATCACCGGCGCGCCGTCATCGATGACCTCGATCGACCGAGCCCAGGACGGCGCGGGGGCGGCGGTCTGCCCAGTCAGCCTCTCCGCTGCAACCGGTTGAGCCCAACCGAAAGACACCGCTGCGACAAACAGAAGCGCGACCCCCGCCATGCTCTCCATCATAGGCGGCACGACGCGCAAAGGCTCAATCTTCGTCGTCGGGGCCGTTGGTTTCACCCCGTAAACCATAGCGTTTCGCGAGCTCGCGCAGGTGGTAGCGGGTGAGACCGGCGGCGCGGGCGCTGCGGCTGATGTTGTCGCCGTGCTTGTCGAGGACTGCTTTGAGGTACTGCGCTTCGAACGCATCGACGACCCTCTGCTTCGCATCCTTGAAGGGGATCTCGTTGTCGACGAACTGCTCCGCGGTGCCACCCGGGAAGATGACCGGCGGAGTTTTCTGCGAGGCGGGCAAGAGGTCATGCATCCCGAGCTCTGGCCCGTCGGCAAGCGAGACGGCGCGCTCGATTGTGTTCTTGAGCTCGCGGACGTTGCCTGGCCAAGGGTAGGCTTGGAGCTTCGTCATTGCGTCGCGCGTGATGGTGAAGTGCGTCTCTTCGCCGTGGTGGGCGCCCCGCTTTGCCGATTCCTCGAGGAACTGATGCGCGAGCCCGGGGATATCCTCTGGGCGCTCGCGAAGCGGCGGCAAGTCGACCTGAACGACGCTCAGGCGGTAGTAGAGGTCTTCCCGAAACGTGCCTTCGTTGACCATCTGGCGAAGGTCGCGGTTGGTCGCAGCCACTACGCGCACGTCGACGGGAATCATCCGCGTTCCGCCCACGCGCTGCACCTCGCGCGTCTCGAGAACGCGCAAGAGCTTCGGCTGAAGGCCGATGTCGAGCTCGCAAATCTCGTCCAAGAACAAGGTGCCACCGTCGGCCACTTCGAAGCAGCCGCGTTTGCGGTCGGCGGCACCGGTGAACGAGCCGCGTTCGTGGCCGAACAGAATGCTTTCGATGAGGTTCGCGGGGATCGCGCTGCAGTCTTGAACGACGAGAGGACGCTGCGAGCGCTTGGAGGCGCGATGAATCGCCCGGGCCACGAGCTCCTTGCCAGTGCCGGTTTCCCCGCGCACGAGCACGGTCAGATCGGACGCAGCCACCTTCTCGAGCACCGCGAAAATCTCGCGCATGCGGACCCCGTGTCCTACGAGGTCGTAGAACTGCTCGCGCCGGCTGAGGTCGATCTCGATCGTGCCGGAGGCGTGCTCGAAGCGGATGACCGTGTTCCCGATCCTCAGGGGCATGCCCGCTTCGAGCCATGCTTCTTCGACGCGGACGCCGGCAACCCAGGTGCCGTTCTTCGAGCCGAGATCCTGAAGGAGGAAGCCCATCTCCTTGGCGACGATCTCGCAGTGCGTCCCGCTCACGCCATCGTCGGTGAGCTGGAGGTCACAGATGCCGCTCCGGCCGATGGTCATTCGCTCGCTGGCAATGTCGAGCCGAGTGCCTTTTTGGGGCCCGTCTTCGACTACGAGACGGCTCTTCGGAAGCTTGCGTTTGGTCGCTTTGCGTTCGATGACAGCGGTAGTCAGCGCGGGGTCGTCGTTCACTCGGCGTCCCTCCGAAGCGCCTCGACGGCGGCTGCATAGTTGTCTTGATTGAATACGGCACTGCCCGCGACGATCACGTCGGCGCCGGCTTCCACGACCTGCCGCGCAACACCGGGCTTCACGCCGCCGTCGACTTCGAGATCGATGTCGAAACCGGACGCGTCGATCATGGTGCGAATCTCAGCAAGTTTCTCATTCGCCGAAGGGATGAAGCTCTGTCCGCCGAAGCCGGGGTTGACGCTCATGACGAGGATCAGGTCGACCTCAGGCAAGATGTAACGTAGGCAATCAGGAGGAGTATGGGGGTTGAGCGAGACGCCTGCGCGCTTTCCGAGTGCACGGACCTGCTGAAGTGTTCGGTGCAAATGCGTGCAGGCCTCTGCGTGAACCGTGATGATGTCTGCGCCGGCGTCGGCGAACGACTGAACATATTTCTCGGGTTCGACGATCATGAGGTGGACGTCGACGACGCGCTTCGTCGCAGCACGGATGGCTTTCACCACGAGCGGGCCGATCGTGATATTCGGCACGAATCGGCCGTCCATGACGTCGACGTGGACCCAATCAGCGCCTGCGTCGCCGACTGCCTGGATTTCAGCCTCAAGGCGGCCAAAATCAGCCGAAAGAACGGAGGGGGCGATTCGGAGTGGCTTAGCAGAGCGGGGCACGGCAGCAGTCAAGCGCCGCAGAGCCGGCATGTCAATGGCATCCGTTCCTTGACCGCGATAGTGCCTGCAAACGACAATGGAAAAACGCCTCAGGGGAGGGCGGACGGGCGAGGATGAGCGATCCGAGATATCACCTGCTCGAAAAGCTTGAGTCCGGGGGGATGGCCGAGGTTTTCCTCGGCGAAGCAACGAGCGTCCAGGGGTTCAAGAAACGCGTCGCAATCAAGCGCGTCCTGCCCCACCTCGCCTCCCACACGAATTTCATTGGCATGTTTCTCGATGAGGCGCGGCTCGGCGCGCGGCTGTCGCACGCGAACATCGTCAGTGTTTTCGACATCGGGAAGTCGGACAACAGCTTCTTCATCGTGATGGAGTTCGTCGATGGGACGAACCTCAAGAAGATCATGGAGACGCTGCGGGTCAAGGGGCAACCTTTCCCGTTGAAGGACGTGATTCACATCGCGATGGAAGCGTGCCGTGGGCTGAGCTACGCGCACGAGCTCCTCGACGACGACGGCCACCCGGTCGATCTGGTCCACCGAGACGTGTCGCCACCCAACATCCTCATCAGCAAGCGTGGCGAGGTGAAAGTCACCGACTTTGGTCTGGCGAAGGCACGCACGCAGCTCGAGCGCACCGACCCCGGCGTCGTGAAGGGGAAGTTCAGCTACCTGTCGCCGGAGGTGGCGACCGGGCAGGACGTGGACGAGCGCGCGGACATCTTCGCCCTCGGCGTCTGCATCTGGGAGATGCTGGCCGGGCGGCGCTTGTTCCTCGGCGACACGGACTACGAAACCGTCCAGGCGGTATCCAACGCGGAGGTTCCGAGCCTCGTCGGCGTTCACCCCGAGGTCGATCCAGAATTTGAAGCCTTGCTTCTCAAGGCCCTTGCGAAGGACCCAGCCGATCGCTTTCCGCGAGCGCGAGAGCTCGGCGATGCGCTCGCAGGCTATCTGTTCCATCACCAGATGAAGGTGACGTCCTGGGACATCGCGAGCCTCGTCAAAGCGGCGCTCGAGCGCCAGAAATCGGTGCCGCCGCAACCGATGATGATCGACGGAATGATTCAAGAAGAGCTGGGCAGGTTCACGTCGCTCGAAAGCGATGGGGGTGTCCCGATCGATCCGTCGACCTCATTTGCGCTGAGGCCCGATGACGGCGCGAGCCCGCTCGACGCATCGGACTTCGTGGACCCGAGCAGCTGGTTTGCCGGCGATGAAGAGGTCGAGACGGCGATTGAAAACGTGCGCGACAGTGCGCCCGCCGGAGCAACGATGGGTTGGTTCGAATCAAAAGACGATAGCGTAAGGGCTCCGAGGCCTGCGGCCGTGCCGATGGGGCCGTCCCTGAACCCGCCTCCACGTTCGAAGAGTGCCGCCGGGTCACAGCCGGTCATGACTTTCCGCCCACCCGGAGCAACGCCGGTCTCGATCGCGGCCAAGGCCAGTAGTCAGCCAACTCCGGCCACGCGAAGCGCGGCGCCGGCCGAGAAGAAGTCTGGCGGTTCCAAAGTCGCCTTCATCATCGCCGGTGTCCTGGTGTTGGCCGCGGTCGGCGTCGCAACTGGCTGGTTTCTCACGCAGTAGGCGGGCGCTTTGCCTTGGACCGAATGCTGCGGCTCACTCGCCGCAACCGGTGGTAGTCGTGCGGCGGCAGGCCGTCTTCGCCAAAGCGTGCCGCCAGGTACGCGTCGGTCACCTCGCGGACTTCATCCGCCGCGGGGAATCCCGAGCGGCCGAGCTCTTCGGCGTGTTCGATCGGCGTGACGTCGGGCGGGCGCGCATGCCCCGCGTTTCGAAGGCTGCTCTCGAGAGATAGGTACAGGCGCACGGCGCGGTCCCGATCACGATCGAGCCGGCGGCCCGCCCGGCTTTGTCGCCGGCGTTTGCGGCTCCAACGAACGACCAGCAGCCCGACGGCGAAAACACTCATGATCGCGACGAACCAGCGCCAGTCTGGACGGAACGGTATCGGGCCGAGGTCTTCGCCTGAATCCCCACCTGGGTTCGCGTCGGCGCCACGGCGGTCTCCGCGGAGCGACCGGTACCATGCGGCAAAACCTTGAAGGGCACGGGCCTGGTCCCGAATGTTGTACTCGACGATGTACTCGGCCCAGCGCACGCGCATTGCGTCCATCATCTGGCGCAGCTTCACTGACAAGCCGGAGGGCGCGGCGAAGACCTGCCCAGAGGCTGGCGTGGGGTCGAACGTGGTCCAACGCCCTTCGATGAGCACCTCGACCCAGCTGTGCGCGTTCCCGTTGCGGACAGCGTAGTAGTCGCCGTATGGGTTGTAGTCAGCGCCGAGGAAGCCGGTGACGTTGCGCGCCGGCAGCCCGAGCGACCGCATCATGATGGCCATCGCGGTGGAGAAGTACTCACAGTGCCCAGCCTTGGCTTCGAACAAGAAAACGTGCAGCGGATCTTTGCCCTCGGTGTCGGGCTGGTTGAGCGTGTAGCGGTAATTGCCGCCGGCGCGTAGGTAGCGCTCGATGCGCTGGGCCTGGACGTACGGGTTGGAGGCGCCTTCGACCACCTCCTGCGCCAGGGCGGCAACGCGCTCGTAGCCCTCCGGGATCTCGACGTAGTGCTTGCGAAGCTTACGGGGGATCGGCTCGGGGAAACCCCGGCGCATCGGCGTGGTGAATGCCTTGTACGTGAGGGGGGCCTCGACGCTTCCACCATAGCGGATGTCCAGGCCGGGGCCGTGCGTGACCCTCCGGTATCGATTGCGACCAGCACGAACCTGTGGGGGAACCCGAAGCGCCACGGTGCCCTCGGGCAGGAACAAGACCGCCTCTTGCATGGGGTCGAGGATGATCTCGTACTCCTGGTCTTTCGGTTCAGGAGGACGGAAGACGACATATTGGTCGTGGAGACGCTGGAGCTCGACGCCGGTCGCCGGCGTGCGCGACCAACGGCCTTCGGTGTAACGATCGAACGAGGTGCCACGGAGGCGAACCGCGATCGACCTTTGTGGGGGGTCGGGCCGGTTCTTCGGCTTGACCCGCATCACCACGGTGGGGTCGTCGCGAATGGTTCCGAACCCGCCGAGCTCTACGTCATCGCCGAAACCGGCGACCGATTGGGTGCGAGCCCCGAGGTTGGACAGAACGCCAAAGCCGACACGCGGGAACGCGACGAACATCGCTGCAGTCAGGACGAAAAGGGGGATGGTGAGGAGCGTCGTGCCACCGAAGAATGCGGGCGTCGCGAACTCCCTACTGTCGAGCTCTCCGCGGACCATGGGGGTGTCGACGCCGTGCTGGGTTTCGAGCTCCTTGCGAATGTGGGTGAGCGCAAGCATCCACGGCATGACGACGACGAAGCCGAAGAAGACCACCGCGTAGTCGAGACCGGCGGAGAGCGCCGTGCCCGCGATTAGGTGGAGGAACCCCAGGATGGTGATCTGTTGGTAGTCGGCTGCCGTCTTGCGATGAGAAAGGCGGGAGATCTGCAGGAAGGCCGCGTATTGCACGCCGGCGCTCAGCGTCGCCTCTCCGGCGATCACGCGCCCGATTTGAATGAAGAGGAACACGATGGCCGCAACGTTCCAGAAACGCGAGTAGCCGGGGCGGTCGAGAAGCGGCGGCTCGGCAAACCAACTCGCGACGAATGCCACGATGAGCACCATCGACCCCATCGGGGTGAACGTCGTGCCGAGCATCAGCGCAGTCAGGCCGAGGCCGGCAAAAAGGTAGGTGACCAGCTTGTGCGCGAACGCGAACCTCATGCAGCCCGCCTACTTCGCTTGCGATCGTGGCCAGGGGCCTGCGCGCGGCACGGTTGCAGCAGCGCAAGGAATCGCCAGATCGGGTCCGGAGGGGTGCCGCCAGCGACCAGTGGTGAAACGCTGTCGTTCGTCTGAACCTGTACGGAAACGCCCCGCGTGAGATAGGCCGCTGCAGCGGTCGCGACCTCCGAAATGGAAATCTCGAACTGCTCGCGCCACCCGGCTTCATCGTCAGGGGCGGTCGCCAGGAGGTTGTTCACCGTGAGCGTCACCAGAGCGTTCGAATCCTGCTCGTGCTCGCGGACGACTAGCTCACCGCGACTTGCCGTTCGCTTCCAATGAATGTCGCGCGCCTCGTCGCCTTCGCGGTAGAAGCGGACACTGCCTGCGAACTCACTTCCCCGGCCGGTCTGATGGATCGGGGCTGCATCGCCCTGCATCGGGCGGGTGGCTGGCGTCGCCACATGCTCGAGCAGCTGCGGGTAGACGATGACCTCGTCGGGCAGGAAGGTCGTGTAGCCCTTCTCGATGAGGCCGAACGGGTAGCGGGTGAGCACTCGCACGGTGCCCAGCTCGACGATTCCTCTGCGCAGCGTTTCGAACCGATAGCTCGCGACCTCGGTCTTGCCTGCCTCGACACGAACGAACCTCGCGGGTTCGGTCTCGACGCCATCGATTTCGTCGATGATTTCGACCGAGACACTGGACAGCCATCGCTTGTCATTAAACAAGGCGACGTCCATCAGCGAACGTCTCCCGGCAAAGAGTCGCGTCGGAGGCTCACGTTTGATGTGGAGCTTCCACAACGCCAGGTCGCTGAGCACGCCGCTCACCAATAGAAGACTGAGCAGGAGCCCGAGCACCAAGTAGAGAAGATTGTTCGCCGTGTTCACCGCGGCTAGGCCGACACCAAGCGTGATGAAAAGGAAGGCACGCCCCTCGCGCGTCAGTCGAAACTTCCGCCTGCTCCGCCTTCGTCGAAAGATTCGCATCGCTCGGGCCGATCAGAGAGGGACAGCCACGACGGTGAGGAGCTCGCGAATGATGCGCTGTGCGTCGTCGCGAACCGCTCCACCACCCACGCCACCGCTCACCTTCACCCGGTGCGCCAGGATGGGGCCTGCGAGCGTTTTGACGTCGTCGGGGAGGACGAACGAGCGACCTTCCACCAACGCCCTCGCGCGCGCTGCACGCTCGAAACCAAGCGCGCCTCGAGTGGATACGCCGATCGACAAGAGCGGGGTGTTTCGTGTCGCAATGATGATCCGATGGAGATAGTCGAGGACTGCATCGTCGACGCGCACCGAATCGACCGCCTGCTGGACGTGCCGAAGCTCGCCGGCGCTCATCACGGGGTCGAGCTGCTGAACCGGATCCGCGCCGCGCCGATTGAGCACTTCACGCTCGACGCCTGGCGGTGGGTAGCCGAGGCTGAGTCGAACGAGGAAGCGATCGAGCTGCGACTCGGGTAACGGGTACGTGCCGTAGAACTCCTGCGGGTTCTGGGTTGCGACCACGAAGAACGGTTCTTCGAGTTTGTGCGTTTCGCCGTCGATCGAAACTTGACGCTCGTCCATCGCTTCCAGGAGCGCACTTTGGGTCTTGGGCGTCGTGCGGTTCACCTCGTCGGCGAGCAGAACCTGCGTGAAGATCGGGCCGGGCCGAAACTCGAAGGTGCTTTGCGACTGGTTGAACACGTTGCCGCCAAGCACATCGGTAGGCATCAAGTCAGACGTGCATTGAAGGCGCCGGAATGAGACGCCGATCGAGGCGGCAAGTGACCGCGCCAGGGTCGTCTTGCCGACACCGGGTACGTCCTCGAGCAGTAGATGGCCTCGCGCCAGGAGCGAGACGACAGCCAACTTGATGACTTCTTCTTTGCCGCGAACCACTAGCGCGACGTTCTGGACGAGACGCTGCGACGATTGGGTCGCGTTTTCAGAGATATGCGCGACGCTGGGTTGAGCCACTTCTGGAGCCTAACACAGTCACCGTTAGGGGTAAAATATTACAATGCGACTGACCTCGTGGTCAGGTTTCCACTGTTTGTCCACAGCGGTGCTTCGCTCGGAAGGGCTTACTATTCTGCTGGCTTAGACCCTGAACGTTCCCCCGACTCCACAGTCTGCGATGGGGATAAGATGGCGTCGGGGTCTTCGAAGAGGAAGGCTTCGATCTCGTCCCTCCGGGCGTGGGCATCGCGCCGTCCCATCTCGATGAGGGTCTGCGCGAAACCTCCGTCGAACAAGAGGTAGCTTGCCAGGTCGGCATCAGCGCCTGCACCGACGTCCAGCATGCTGATGAACGCCCGCCCGAGGGCTTTGCCGAATCGAACTCGGTTGGACGCGAGGTACTCGGATGCAACCTGTCCGATGTCGGTGGTAGGTCGCAGAACCAGCGAGTTGAGCAGGCGGCGCTCCGCCAACGCACCTCGTACTTTCGCGGCGTCGTTGATGCGTTCGAGAAACTCCGGACCGTAGGCACGAATGCCATCCTCGAGGAAGTCGTTGATGCGCTGCACTTCGAGAAGGTCGGTGTTGACGTGATCGAGAAGGAACGCGTTGAGCACCTTGCCGAGCATGTAGGTCGCACCGGGGTACTTTCCATCTTGCACGGCACGCCGGCCGGCAGCGGGTGGAGTCGAGAGGCCGACGACCAGGAGGCGGTTCATGCCGAGATGGACCGAAGGTCCCATCGGTGTATTGAGGCGAAGGCCCCCGTCGCAGTGGATCTCGTCGCCGATCTCGACGGCGGGGAAGATCAGGGGAATCGCCGCGGAAGCGAGCACGTGGTGCTGGCCGATCTTGGCCCTACGGACCAGCGCGTGGAGGCTCAAACCCTTGGGAATTCCTTGGCCAGGAGCTGCGTCAAGGAAGATCACGGGCTGTCCCGTGCCGACGTGCGTCGTGCTGACCGTGAGAGCGCGAAGCTGGCCACTCTGAATGTTTCGCCTGAGGCGTCGCCAGCGAACGGTCCTCCCAACGAGAGCCGAGAGCGGGGCCGGATCGAACACACCGCGTGCCTGGCCGCTGCCACCGAGAAGCACGCGATAGAGGCCCGCCGCTTGGCGAAGACCAAAGCCGAGCACATGCGGCAACTCGAGGTCGGTCCAAATCGAGACGAGTTGTTTCAGAGCGCCGGGCATCTCGCCGATTGCTGAGGCGACGAACGCGCCGTTGACCGCACCGACGCTGGTTCCTGAGATCAGGTCGACCTTCGGTGCGTTGCCCTGCGCGTCGGCGAACTCGCTGAAGATGTACTCGAGGACACCTACTTCGTAAGCGCCTCGCGCACCGCCCCCTGAAAGTATCAAGCCAAGACCACTCAACGTTCTTCCTCGTTCTCTAAGGGTATCAGCCCAGCGGGCTCTTCGCAGATATCCTCGCCCTGGAGAAGCCGGCGAATCTCGGGCGGCAGCCAGACGTCTGCATGAGGCAATCGGCGAAGCGCTCTGAGCAGCACGTCCACGCGGCGCCAAGGTGGAGCCGTCGGCGAGACGTACAGGACCAGCTCGCCGCCAACTTTGCACAGCCCCCCGTCGATATGTGCCTCTTCGGGCAGCTCCTCTTCGAGGAGGACAATCCCCATGCGAGTCAGGGCTCGTTCCAAAGCGTCGAGCTGCTGCGCGAGGTCCACGCTCGTAAGGTGCGCCCGGGACGCGAGCCCCGCAATCTGGTGGTTTCGCGGGCCGAGCTGGTAAGATGGTGCCGCCTTGATTCCGCTTGCAAAACCATGGATCGGCGAGGATGAGCAGCGTGCCGTCTCCGCCGTTCTCGAATCTGGACAGCTGGTACAGGGGGCGCTGGTCGAGCGCTTCGAGCTCGCGATCGCGGCCCTGCTGGGGCGCAGGCACGCGGTCGCCGTCTCGAGCGGAACCGCTGCGCTGCAGCTCACGCTCAAGGCCCTGCAGGTCGGACCCGGAGACGAGGTGCTGTGCCCCGCGCTGAGTTGGCCGAGCCCGGCACATGCGGTGCGAGTCGCTGGAGCGAAGGTGCGGTTCGTCGACGTCGACCAGGCGGAATGGAACAGCACCGCCGAAGCGCTGCGCGAAGCGCGCAACGGCAACACGCGGGTGGCGATCGTGATCGACCAGTTCGGCAACCCGGCACGCGCCGAAGAGATCCGCGGAGCACTCGGCGCGCTGCCCATCATCGAAGACGCGGCCTGCGCGCTAGGAAGCCGCTTCACGAGTGGCCCATGCGGTAGCCTCGGGAAGGTGTCGTGTCTGAGCTTTCATCCGCGAAAGATCCTGACGACAGGCGAGGGCGGGATGTGCCTCACCGATGAGGACGACATCGCGGAGAAGCTCCGGATGCTGCGTAACCACGGTCGGCTGCGGGGCGAATTCGTCGTCGCCGCGGGAAACTCCCGAATGACTGAAATCGCCGCAGCGCTGGGGCTGACACAGCTCCAGCGACTCGACGAGATCGTATCGCGGAGGCGCGAACTTGCCGCGCTGTATCAGAAGGCCCTGGGCGACGAGATGGACTTTCAGAGCACCCCGCAAGGCGCGGAATCGAACTATCAAACGTTTGGGGTCGTGCTGCCGCAAGGCCACGACCGCCGCGCGGTGCTCGCAAAACTGCTAGAGCAGGGTGTGGAAGCTGGGATTCTTTCGTTCGCAATTCACAAACTTGGCAGCTTTGCGGGGAGTGAGGCGACGTTACCGATCGCCGAGCACATCGCGGCGCGTGGAATCGCGCTTCCGCTCTATCCGCAGATGCGAAACGCCGAGGTCGACGAGGTGGTTAGAAGCCTCCGCGGGGTGCTCCATGAGTGACGAGGTCGTGTTGGAAGTAGAGGGGCTTTGGAAGGTCTTCCACATCGGGTTCTTCCGAAAGCGGGTGGAGGCGGTCAGAGGCACCAGCTTCAAGGTGAAGAGGGGGGAGATCTTCGGGCTGCTTGGGCCAAACGGCGCCGGGAAAACGACCACCATCAAAGCGATCCTGCGGCTGATCTTTCCGAGCGAAGGCGAAATCCGGATCTTCGGGCGCTCCGCAGATGATCGCGAAGCGGCGAAGCGCGTCGGCTACATGCCCGAGAATCCGTACGTGTATCAGTATCTCAAGCCGCTCGAGTTTCTCGACCTGTGCGGGCGCCTGGTCGGGATTCCAAAGGCGGAGCGCCGTGCCCGTTCGGAGGAGATGATCGACAAGGTCGGTCTTCGGCACGCGATCGACCGGCCGATCGGCAAGTTCTCGAAGGGGATGATGCAGCGGATCGGACTCGCGCAAGCCCTCCTTCACGACCCGGAGCTTCTGGTGCTCGATGAACCGATGAGCGGTCTGGATCCGATCGGTCGCAAAGAGGTGCGGGACCTACTGCTGGAACAGCGAGAACGCGGAAAGACGCTCTTGTTCACGAGCCACATCCTGAGTGATGTCGAGCTCCTGTGTGACCGGGTGGTGATCATGCAGCAGGGCGAGATCACCTCCGAAGGGCAGGTGCACGATCTCTTGGAGACGGTGGGGCGCCAGGTCGAAATTCGGCTGAGCGGGGCATCACAGGCACTCAAGGATTCGCTCGGCTCGCGCGGGACCATCGTCGATGACGGGGCAGGGCATGTGACGCTGCGTGTCGAAGGCCAGAAGACCGTCGAAGAGGTCATTCGGATTTCGAATGCTGCCGGCGCGAGGCTCGACGCGATGATCCCGGAAAGACAGACGCTCGAGAATCTGTTCCTGAGCAACGCGGGCCGCTGAGCCGCGGACTTGCTCCTTCGGGGGAGGTCCCTAGAACTACGGCATGAACGTGAAGAGGGTTTCACCGGGCGAAGCGGACACGCTCCTCAAAGAGGAAGGCTACGTCTACGTCGACGTTCGCTCGATCCCGGAGTTCGACGCAGGGCACACCGCTGGCGCCTACAACATCCCGCTGCTGCACGCGACGCCCTCGGGCATGCGTCCGAACGGAGACTTCATGTCGGTCGTCGCGGCGGTTTTTCCGAAGCACAGCAAGCTGGTGATCGGGTGCCGTTCCGGGAACCGGTCGCTGCGCGCGGCGCAGGCCCTGCTTGCCTCCGGGTTCGAGCACGTGGTTGAGCAGCGGGCGGGCCACGGCGGCGCGCGTGACCCATTTGGCCAGGTCGAAGAGGTGGGCTGGGAGGGCGCCGGCCTCGCAGTCGCCAGCGAGCCGCACCCGGAGAGAACCTACGAGGCGCTCTTAGCCCGTCGAGATGCTTAGCCCCATAAGGCCGCCCAAAGGATCCCCGGTAGCCTCATGAGCGATGGGTCGGCATTGAAGTAGGTCATCTTTCGACCGACGGTGGCGGCTGCCTTGTTGTTGATGAACCAAAGGGGCTTCGGCCACAGGCGGAACGGCCCGCGCATCACCGACTTCTGAGGCCTGTCGAACATGAATGTGTTGTGCACGATGCCGCGTCCCGAGCGAATGTCGTCGGTGGTGTGCCCCGGAAACGCGCCCCACGTCGGCGTGACCAGAGCGTAGTTGAGCGCGGGCCAATGATTGACGCCGACGCTCCCGTAACGAAGGTTTGCAATTGCTCGCTCGACGGCCTCAGCAACCGCGGGGTCTTTCATGGACTTCGGATGCACGAAGATGCCAGCGTTCAGAGTTCCCCAGATGGAGTCGTTGCAGAAGTCGACTGCTCGATCGATGTATTCAACGACCGAATCCGCAGAGAGGGCGGTTTCACTCGCCTGTCCACACCAGGACTCGGTGGTGAAGCAGATGTCGTCGGTCTGATTGGGGTCGAGGTGATGGATCAAGGTCCATGGGACGCGGCCGGGGCCTTTGGAGCCAAACTGGTCTGCGTCAGGATGATGCTCGACAAACGTCTTCTGCCGCTCCTCGGCGCCGGGATAGTAGGGCTTTCGATCCCCGGCGTTCGCGAACGCTTTTTGGAGCGATGCCAGCAGGTCCTCCCGCTGGTCCCACTGCTCGTGCTGGATGATGACCCGCGTCGCCGCACAGTTGAAGCCTGAGTTGTTGCATAATGAAGAGGCGAGGTTCACGCCCTGAAAGTCCAAGTCCTTCTGAGACCAGGGGCCAGGGACGATGATGATGGGGCTCACGTTGCCGAGCTCGCTGCTGAGCCGCTTGGTGTTGCGCGGCTCGTTACTCGCCTTGCGTCGCGCGCCCTCTTCGCCGACCCCGTAAACGATGGCGTCGTGGGTCTTGTCGGAGCCGGTGATGTGAATCTCTTCGACCAGCCGGTGCGTGCATAGGTAGTCGCCTTCGGCCGCGCCTCCGTACACGACCCGGAAGAAGCCTCGGTCGCGGAGCGCGGCGAACGCCTCGTCGACGAACGGGCCGAGGTACTCATTGACCGGATTCATCTTCAAAACGACGACCTGGCCCTCCACGAAGAGCTTGTAGAGTGCATCCATCGGCCCGATCGAAGCGACGTTTCCAGCTCCGAGAACCAAGGCGAGAGCGCCCTTGGGCGACTTCTCGCGATAGAACTCAGCCTGGTTTTTGCTCAGGTTCTCGAGGGTGACCCCCGGCTGCATCCATACCTCGGACGTGAAGCCCATGAAGAGAACTCCGTCCCAGCCGTCGGCGGGAAACACGGGCGCGACCACCTGGCCGTTTGGGCGCGTGTACGGAGCCTTGGGAAGCTGGGGCACGCCGTGCTCGTCGATGTCGCGTAGCGATGTAATGAGAAGGGAGAGGTTCTTGATGATAGACGCGGGGCCGGCAAGCCACTCCTCGCCTTCCTCGGTGGAGCCGGGACTCATGCCCTTGGCCTCCATGGCGGCTTGCATCCAATCCCCAGCAACCTCGACGACGCCATCTCGGAGGTGCTCGAGGAGCTCGATGCGTTCGTCGATCTCGAGCTCGGCCCACTCTTGCTTGTGGTCTTCGAGGATCGCGAGCGCTTCGTCGAGTCTCGACCGCGAGGTGGGCTCGATGCGATGCTCGGCTTCGGGGATCGCTGCGGAGCCTTGGGGTTCGGTGGCGGCTTGAGTCACGGTGCCTCCTGTTACGGCGCGGATAGGCTCGATATGTTGGGGTTTTGGCCCGCAGAGATCAAGAACTCCTGAACCTCGCCTAGAGTATCGCAAACCCGCGCCGATGGGAGGCTTCGAAGAAAGACTTTTCCATAGCCTTTTCGGCGGATTCGCGAGTCTAGGATGGCGACGACACCGCGGTCCTGGCGGGTGCGGATCAGGCGTCCAAAGCCCTGTTTCAGTGACAGCGCGGCCGCTGGAACGAGGTATCTCATGAAGGAGGACTCGCCAGCCTGGTCGAGGCGTTCGCAGCGAGCGGCCACTACGGGGTCGCTCGGAACGTCGAATGGGAGCTTGTCGATGACGACGAGCCGAAGGGCCGAACCGGGGACGTCGACGCCTTCCCAGAAGCTCGCAGTCGCGAACAAGACGGCGTTGCCCTGGTCGCGAAATCGGTCGAGCAGCGTCTGCTTCGGCGCGTCACCTTGAACGAACCATTCGTAGTCGAGCTCGTCACCGACACGTTTCGCAAGCAGGCGCATCATCCGGAGCGAGGTCGACAGAACGAATGCCCCGCCCTCCGACATTCGGATGAGCTCGAGGATCTCTTTGGCAGCGGCGTCCGGAAAGTCCGACGCGCGCGGGTCAGGCAGGTGGGTCGGCGCGTAGAGCGCGGCTTGCTCCTCGAAGCGGAAGGGCGACTCGACGACCTCTTCGCTGACTTCGGTTTCGATGCCGAGGCGGCGTTTGACGAACTTGAAGTCGCCGCCTGTAGTGAGCGTCGCGCTGGTGAACACCACGCAGGGGACTCGTTCGTGAAGGCGCTCGCGCAGCAACGGGCCAACGTCGATCGGGCTCGAGCCTACCGAGGGGCTTCGCCCGCTTCCCTGGGCCCAGCTCACTTGGCCCGGCGCTTCGAGGGAGCCAAGAGCGTCCCGGAGCTGGTCCGCGCGCCTTGCGATTTGCAGTACATTCTCCTCGGGTGGCCGAATGTTTCGGCACGACGCGGCGAGCTCGGCGAGGACGTTGTCGAGCGCAAAGAGGGCGGACTCGGGAATCGCTTCTGGTGGCAAGGGGACGCGGCCGCCGTTGGCGTTTCCAGGTAGCGCGCTGAAGAAATTCGAAGTCTGTTGCAACACGGCGTCGAGGAGCCGTGCGTCGTGGCCCTTCTTGGCGCGCGTACCGCCTAGGGCGCCCCTGGCATCACGCACGAGGCGTTCGAGCATGGCCGTGGAAAGGCGGGCGCCGAAGAAGAGTGTCGCGGTGTCTTCGATCTGGTGCGCCTCATCGAAGATGACGGCGTCGTAGTCGGGCAACACCGAGGCGAAGCCGGTGTCGCGGAGCGCGAGGTCGGCAAAGAACAAGTGGTGGTTGACGACCACCAGCTGAGCGCCCTCTGCACGCCGGCGTACGCGGGTCGCGAAGCAGTCGTCGTAATACTCGCATCGGGCGCCGATTCGTGTGTCCGAACCGCTCACCACACGCGCCCAGATCGGGTCTTCCTCGGCGATCGATGCGAGCGCGGCGCGGTCACCAGAATCGGTCGTCCCAACCCAGTCACGGAGCGCAGGCAACGAACGCGCGAAGCGTGGCTGCATGGCGTCGGCACTGCTCGATAGCTCGTGAAAGCGGCGGCGGCAGACGTAGTTGCTGAGGCCCTTCACGCAGGCGGCGTCGATCTCGATGCCCAGGTGGCGCTTCAGCGCCGGCAGATCCTTCTCCATGATCTGGTCCTGCAAGGCCCTGGTGCCGGTAGACACGAGAACTCGGCGGCCGCTCAGCGCTGCTGGGATCAGATAGGCCCAGGTCTTGCCTGTCCCCGTTCCGGCCTCGATCAGAAGGACACCATCGTGCTCCAGCACGTCTTGCACGGCGCGGGCCATCCGAATCTGCCCAGGACGGTGCTCGTAGCCGGAGACGCCGCGGGCCAGTGGTCCCGTAGGTCCAAGCAAGTGACCCGCATCCATGGGCGTGCTCTAGCATGAGGCGCTGCCGTTGCCTCGGCGACGCGCTATAGGAGCGCTGCACCGTGATCCCGATTCGCGACATCAATCACACGCGCCGCACGCCCATCGTCACCTGGGCCTTCATTGGCGCCAACATCCTGATCTTCGTGGGTAGCCTGAGCCTCGGGAAGGCCGAAGCCGAAGCCACCGTGATGCGGTTCGGGGTCATCCCCGACGTCATCGTGCACGGGGACTGGGCCGTGCTCCGCGCGAGTGGGGGCGCGATCGGTAGTTGGGTCACCCCATTTACGAGCATGTTCCTGCACGGCGGCCTGCTCCACCTGGGCAGCAACATGCTCTTCCTCCACGTCTTCGGAGAC
This sequence comes from uncultured bacterium, assembly GCA_937998345.1. Classification (GTDB taxonomy): domain Bacteria; phylum Myxococcota_A; class Polyangia; order Polyangiales; family Houyiibacteriaceae; genus SG8-38. Next base: position 18,488 of record CALLDH010000256.1, read on the forward strand.
AACGTCGAGGACGTGCTCGGCCGGGGCCGGTTTTTTTTGTTCTACACGCTATGTGGGGTTGGCGCAGTCGTGGGGCAGATCCTGGTCGACCCCAACAGCATGGTGCCGATGATCGGGGCGTCCGGGGCAATCTCGGGCGTTCTGGCCGGATATCTGACCCTGTTCCCACACGCTCGAGTCGTGACGCTCATCCCGATCTTCATCTTCATTCACTTCATGGAAGTGCCTGCCTGGATCTTCATCGTGCTCTGGTTCGTGCTGCAACTCGTGCAGGGCTACCTGGCACTCGGCATCATCGCGGAGGGCGGCGGTGGCGTCGCGTGGTTTGCGCACATCGGCGGCTTCCTAGCCGGCCTGGTGTGCATCCGTGTGCTGTACCGAAAGCCTAAGGGGCGTCGGCGGCGCTTGTTTCGCTAGGGGCAGGCGTCTCCTCGACGGCCTCCGGGGCTGGGGCAGGCTCAGCCTTCTCCTCGC
>CALLDH010000257.1 GCA_937998345.1 uncultured bacterium
CGAGGCCCATCTCGAGCAGCCCTTCCAACTCATGCTGGTCGATTGGACGCTTCCTGGGATGTCGGGTCTCGACCTGTGCCGAATGGTGCGCAGCCGGCCGGGCGGAGACGCGGTGGTGATTCTGGTCATCACGGGTCGCAACCGGGCGGAGGACCTCAACGCCGTCCTCGACGCCGGCGCCTCCGACTACCTTTCGAAGCCCATCGATCCCGAGGTCCTAGGGACTCGGCTGTTGATAGCCGAGCGCACGATCCAGGAGGCGGACCGCCGAGCGGCGGAGCGCCAAGACATGGAATCACGGCTCGCGTTCGCAGGCCGCATGGCGTCGGTCGGCACCTTGGCGGCCGGCGTTGCGCACGAGCTCAACAACCCGTTGATGTACGTGCTCTCGAACTTGCACCTGACCCGCGAGGAGATCGATTCACACGCCGACGCGGCATGGCTCGAGCATGCGAGGCAGCAGCTGGACGAGGCGATCCACGGTGCTGTGCGCATGCAGAACATCGTGCGCGACCTCAAGACCTTCTCGCGGGCGGATGACGGGCAGCAAGGCAACGTCGACGTGAAAAGCGTCCTCGAATCCTCGATCAACATCTGTTGGAACGAGGTGCGTCACCGGGCGACCCTCGAGCGGGACTTCAGCCAGATCCCGCCGGTGGATGCCAATGAATCTCGGCTCGGGCAGGTGTTTCTGAATCTATTGATCAACGCCGCGCAAGCGATGCCAGAGCGCGGAGTCAGCGCCAACCGCATTACGGTGCGCACCTTCACCGACGAGCAGGGCTGGGCGGTGATCGAGGTCGCCGACAACGGGACTGGGATCGAACCCGGTCGCATGACCCGCGTGTTCGAGCCGTTCTTCACGACCAAGCCCGTTTCCGAGGGGACAGGTCTCGGGTTGTCGATTTGCCGGAACATCGTCCGTGAAGCGGGCGGCACCATCGAGGCTCACAGTGAGCTCGACCGCGGCACCACGTTCGTGGTCCGGCTCCCCGCGTCAACGCGTGATTCCGTTCCGCACACGACACTGGCCCCGCCAACCGCCACGCCCGGGGCGCGTGCCTGCGTCGTCGTCGTCGACGACGAGCCCCTGGTGGGCCGTTCGATTCAGCGCGCACTTCGTGGTCACGAGGTCCAGGTGATCTCGAGCGGCGAGGAAGCCATCGAGCGCCTGTGCTCGGACGAGCCGTTTGACGTCGTCTTCTGCGACCTGATGATGCCCGAGGTGAGCGGCATGGAGCTGTTCGCACGCGTGTCGGAGCGGTGTCCGGAGGTCGCCTCACGGTTCGTCTTCATGACCGGCGGCGCGTTCACGCCTCAGGCCCGCGAGTTCCTCAAGCAAACACCGTTGGTTTGCCTTGAGAAGCCCTTCGAGCTTCGTCAGATTCGCGACCTCGTCAAAGAGCGAGCCGAGCCTGCCGACTGAGACGCGCTGACGACGCAGTTACGGCCGCGGTCTTTGGCCTCGTAGAGCGCCGTGTCCGCGCGTGCGAGCAAGTCGGCGCCGGTTTCGTCAGGGCGAAGCGAGGCTACGCCAACGCTGACGGTCAACATGCCGTCAGGCTGACCGTCTCCCCCCGGAAACTCCGTCCGCTCCACCATCGAGCGAAGCTTATCGGCGACCTGCGCGGCCTCGCTGAGATTGGTGCGCGGAAGAAGCACGACGAACTCTTCCCCGCCAATGCGTGCGATCGTATCGATGCGGCGCAGGTTTCTCGTCATGAGCCCCGCGAGCTTGCGCAGCGAAGCGTCGCCGGTCGGGTGGCCATGGCGATCGTTGAGCGCCTTGAAGTAGTCGATGTCGATCGCGAGGATGCTCACCGCCTGGCCGAAACGCTCGGCGCGGTGAAGCTCGTCCTCCAGTCGGATGCGGAGCAGGCGGCGGTTGCCGAGACCGGTCAGGTCGTCGTGCTGCGAGCCGCGCCGAAGCTCGTCGAACAGCTGCGTATGGCGAATCGCGAGGCCGAGCTGGTCGGAAATCGCCCCGAGGAGCCCGGTCTCGACCTCCGAAAAAGCATTGGGTTGCTCGCGCGTCGCAGCCATCACGCCCGTGGTCTTGCCATGGTGAACGACCGGAAGGATCGCAATCGACCCGCTTTGCGGAATCGGGTCCCAGAGTGTCTCGCCATCGAGCGCACCCAGGTCGCCGATCATGAGGGGCTCGCCGGCCTGAGCCACTTTGCCGAGCGGATCCTCGTCGAAGAGGACGATGCGCTCGAGGAGCTCGCCAGGACGCTCGAAGCCATACGCGGCCCTCAGCGTCAGACGCCTCGTTTCCGCGTCTACCAAGAACAGCATGCACTCGCGGAGGTGAAGCGCCTTGCCCAAGCGCTCGGCGATGTCTCCGAGCACCGCGTCGAGCTCTTGCTCCGAAGCACTCGCGCGAACGATGTCAAACAGGAGCGCGCGTTCGCGCAGCCGCTGCTCGAGCTCGGCCGACTTCAAGCCGAGCGCCTTTTTCAGAACCAGCTCTTCGCGCGTGTGACGAAGCTCGTGCCCTTGTTCGATCATGCGCACCTCGAGGGAGGTGAGGTTGGCCAGCAAATCGTTGACCGCACGACCGATTTCGCCGATTTCGTCGTCCCCCAAATGCGGCAATCGCTGAAGGCTGCTTTCTCGGGCGTGGGCTTCGAGGACGCGCACCACTCTCGCGATCCGGCGACCCACTGATAGCTCGACGTAGAATGCCGTGAGGAGCCCGGCGACGCTCGTTGCGACGGCAGTCACCCAGGCGAAGACGGGCAACGCAACGTCGATCCCGCCCCACCGCAGCCCGAACCAGCCGGCTACCGAAAGAACGAGAGACAAGCCCGCGGCCTGCACGCCAGCGTGCGTGGCGAGTCGCCGTCGTGACGCTACGGGCACTCGTCTACGCTACGCAGTACGCGCGTTCAGTGCAAGTGAGACGCGTTGCGTTTTGGTCGAACGCCGAATCAGAGCGGGTTCGGACCTGGTGGCGATGGGTGGACTCGAACCACCGACCTAGCGCGTATGAAACGCCCGCTCTAACCACCTGAGCTACATCGCCAGAGGGGCGCGAGTATAGGCATGTGCGCCCCTCGCGCAATGTGGGCTCGCGCGG
>CALLDH010000258.1 GCA_937998345.1 uncultured bacterium
GATCACGGGTACCTCGACGTCGAGCACCCGCAGAAACGGCTCGTACATCGCGAATGACGCGTCGCGGGACGGTTTCCCACGATCACTGCGCTGCATGGACGACCTGAGATCGGCGCCCGCACTAAAACAGCGGCCTCTGCCGGTAATGACCAGGCATCGGATTTCGCCATCGCTCCGCGCCTCCCCGATCGCCTCCGAAAATGCGTCCAAAAGCTCGGGAGTCATGGCGTTCCGTTGATCGGGCCGATTCAAGGAAATCACCCCAATTCGGTCCGCCGCCTCATACAAGACCGCTCGCTCGCCCATTCTGCGGCAACTCTAGCCGGAGCAGGGCCCACGGCAACCGCGGGTTCTTGGCCGATTTCTTGCCCAGCGGGAGCTGAACGGGTTAGCGGGACTCTATGCAGGGAACCAAGGTTGTTCGCCCGTTTCCGTTCTTTCGTGCCGGAGCCCGCGCAAGCCAGCCGCAGCTGTCCAAGCCGATTCTGGTACTGGAGGACGTCTACAAATTCTTTCGACCCGACCAGCCGACCCTTCGAGGGGTGGATCTCTCGGTCGAGCGCGGCGAGTTCGCGTTCATCACCGGACCGAGCGGTGCCGGCAAGAGCACGCTTCTGAAGCTCGTGTACCGCGAGCTCAGAGTCGACGAAGGCCGGGTGCTCTTCTGCGGCCGTGACATCGGAAGGCTGACGGACAAATCGATTCCGTTCCTCCGGCGCAACCTCGGGATCGTGTTTCAGGATTTCCGGATCATCGATCACTGGACTGTCTTCGAAAACGTGGCCGTGGCGCTCGAGATCGTCTCGATGCCACAGCGGCTCATCCGATCGCGAGTGGCTGAGGCGCTCGAGCGTGTCGGCCTGGCGGGCCGCGGGCCGGAGCAGACCAGCAACCTCTCCGGCGGCGAGAAGCAGCGTGTCGCGGTCGCCCGAGCGATCGTGCCCGAGCCCGCGCTCATCCTGGCGGATGAGCCGACGGGCAACTTGGACCCGCATCTCGCGATCGACATCCTGACACTCTTCGAAGAGATCAACTCGACCGGGACGACGGTTTTGTTCGCAACCCACGACCACTCCCTGATCTCCAAGCGGGACCACCGCTTGATTTCGATCGACGACGGCCGCGTCTCAGAGGCTCAACAAGGCCTCAAGCATTGGCAGGGCAGCAGCGGCATTCACACGCTGGTGGGGTGAAACGATGGACATGAAGAACGCAATCACGCGGGCGAGGCGGGGGCTTCGCGAGGAGCGACGGTTGTACATCGTGGCGGTCACGAGCTTGGCCGTCGCGTTCATATGTCTGGGGGCGACGCTGCTCGGCGTCACCAACTTGGACGCGGCAGCGGCACGCTGGGGTCAGAGTGGACGCATCACGCTCTTCCTGAAGGACGACGCCGATGCGCAGGACGTCGCGCAGCTGCGCGTCGTGCTCGAGGGTCTGGCGGACGTGAGTGAGGTGACGCACGTCACGCCGACGCAGGCGCGCGAGTCATTTCTCGAAGAGGCGGACGTGGGAGCGGACCTGAGTGCGCTCCCTTCGGAGGTGTTTCCGGCGTCGCTCGAGGTCGCCCTCGTTCAAGGCGTGACCCGCGAACGGAGCGAATCGATCGCGACGCGGCTCGCGCAGTTTCGGGCGGTGAGCGATGTGGAGAGCTACGGAAGCTGGTTCCAGAAGCTCGACCAGTTGCTCTGGGGCGCGCGCATGTTGGCCCTCGGGCTCGCGTTGCTGGTGATGTTCTGCGTGGTCGCCGTGATCGGCAACACGATTCGCTTGGCTGTCGCGCGTCGACGACAGGAGATCGAAGTCATGAAGCTCTGCGGCGCGACCAACGGCTTCGTCCGAGGGCCATTCGTGCTCGAGGGGATGTTCCAAGGGTTCGCGTCGGCGCTTCTGGCAATCCTGGCGCTCCTAGTTGGATACCTTGCGCTTCACGATTCGGTCGATTCGACCTTGGCCGCGTTGACGGGGAGCCGGGTCGTCTTTCTCGGCGTGTGGACCCTGGTGGCGCTGCTGGTCGGGGGCGCGGTGATCGGTGCGATTGGGAGCGCTGTGTCGGTGCGACGCTATCTCGCGGTGTGAAATGAAAAGCAAAAGCAGATTCTGGGTTTGGATCGCGGCGGGGCTTCTCACAGTCGCGGCGGGAGCCGCCGCCGAGCAGGACCTCGGGATCGACGGCTTGACGGATGTGGCCTCGGTGGAAGGCAAGATCGCAGAGAACCTCGCCCGCGTCGAACATGCGCAGACGCGGCAAGCGCAGATCGACACGGAGATCTCTGGTCTCGCGGATAAGCGGGACGAGGCCGAGGTTCGCCTCCACGAGCGCGCGCGCGCCCTCTATCGCATTCGGCGCGCTGGGATGCTGCCGGTTGCCGGAGGTTTCGACGCCTTGATGGGGCACCTCGCGCGAGTGCAGCGGCTCTCGCGAATGGTGAAGGGCGACCTCGATACGATCGATTTCCTCGGGGAACGCGGCTCCGCGCTTCGGGTCGAGAAGAACGAGCTCGCCGATGCGCTCCAGGAGGCTCACGTCGCCTTGCAGGCGCTCGAAGCTAGGAAGGAAGAGATCGAGCACAGCCGCCGCAGCGCTTCGCTATTCCAGGGCGCGCTTCGAGGCGAGCCGCAAGAAGCGCCGAACGACGGGGTGAGTTACGGCCGAATCCGCGTGTCCGGTGACATGGATGACCTGGGCGATGGGTTTGCCCAAATGCGCGGACAGCTGGCGCTGCCAGTGCAGGGTTCGATGCGAATCGGCGAAAGCAGCCGCGAAGGCGCCGCGGGCTTGGAGTTCTACGGGCGCGCAGGCGGGCCCGTCCGCGCCGCAGCAGACGGCAGAGTGGCCTTCGCCCGCAACTATGGCGCCTACGGCCTCATGGTCATCATCGACCACGGCGGCAGCTTCTACACCGTCTACGGCGGCCTAGGCTCCACCGACGTCCAGGTCGGGGACTGGGTAGGCATGAGCACCCGCGTGGGAACCCTAGACACCGCCAGCCCCGACGCGATCCTCTTCTTCGAAGTCCGCCGAGGCACCCGCCCCCTAGACCCAAGAAGCTGGCTAGGCCTCTAAGAAAGGGGACAGTCCCCTTTTTGAAAGGGTTAATTTTGCGGGGCCGGGAGCATCGCGGACGAGCGTGTTAGGCTGCTGCGCGGCGGAGGCGCGATGAGTTATCGGGATTTCATCACTTGGTTATCGAGCACGCCGGCTGGTGGGGTGCTCGTACGCGCATACGCCTCGCGACTAGATCCGATTCTGTACAAGATGAGCGGGGGCCGCTTTACGTCAGTTGGGCCGCAGGTGATTCCGCAACTCGTTCTGACCACGGTCGGTCGCAAGTCGGGCAAGGAGCGGACCGTTCAGCTCGGTTACACCGAAGACGGCGAT
>CALLDH010000259.1 GCA_937998345.1 uncultured bacterium
GACCCTGTCCTTGGTGATGAGCTTTGGCGCCGGGCGTCCAGGCACCAACGCTGTCGTGATGACCGCGTCCGCGGCGACGACCTTCTTACGGACGATCTCCTGCTGCGCCTTGAGTTGCTCCGGGGTGAGCTCGCGCGCGTAGCCGCCTTCGCCCTCGCCACTCTCGTCCATCGGAACGTCGATGAATCGTCCGCCGAGCGATTCGATCTGCTCTTTGACGGCGGGCCGGATGTCCGACACTTCGACCACTGCGCCGAGGCGGCGCGCCGTCGCAATCGCTTGGAGCCCGGCCACCCCGGCACCCATGATGACGATCTTGGCGGGCTGAATCGTACCGGCCGCCGTCATCAGCAGAGGGAAGTACTTGTCGAGGTAAGTCGCTGCCATGAGCACGGCCTGGTAGCCCGAAATCGAGGCCTGTGAGCTGAGCGCGTCCATCGATTGGGCGCGGCTGATTCGCGGCACGAGCTCCATCGCCATGGTGCTGACCTTGCGGTCGCGCAGAATCCGCACCGAGTCGAGATTCTTGTGGGGCGACATGAACCCGATGAGGATCGCACCCTCCTTGATCTTGGACGCTTCGTCCGGCGTGATCGGATAGACGCGCAACACGATGTCCGCGCTTCCCCACGCGGCTTCCGCCTCGGCGCCTGCGACGATCTTGGCGCCTGCGTTGCGGTAGTGCTCATCGGTGAAGTGAGCGTGCTTCCCCGCGTCGCTTTCTACGATGACGTCGAAGCCTTCTTTCACGTAGCGCTTCGTCGTTTCGGGTGTGCAAGCGACCCTGGCCTCGCCTTCGACGACTTCCTTGGGCACGAAAACCTGAGGCATCCCTTCCTCCTGCGCAGGCGTCGCCAGATCGGCAAACCCGATTGAAACAGTCAACAACCGGCTGCCCGCGTCCGGGGTTGTTAGTGGCGATCTGGGGTGATGTCCAGTGGCGGCCGAAAAACCCTTCGGCGCACCTTTTGCGTTTCGGCCGGGCCTGCTAGATCCGGCCCGCGAACGAGGAGGACAAGAGCATGGGGAACCCCGCGACGCTCGATGAGCTCGCTATCAAGACGATTCGTGGCCTGAGCATGGACGCGGTCCAAGCCGCCAACTCAGGGCACCCGGGTACGCCCATGGCGCTTGCACCCCTCGGCTGGGCGCTCTTTTCGGAGCTGCGCCGGCACGACCCGGCCGATCCAGGGTGGCCCGACCGCGATCGGTTCGTCTTGTCCTGCGGCCACGCGTCGATGCTGCAGTACGCGCTGCTCCACCTGAGCGGCTACGCGGTCTCTCTCGAGGACATTCGCAACTTTCGGCAGTGGGGAAGCGTCACGCCGGGTCATCCGGAGTCCCAGATGACACCGGGTGTCGAGACGACGACCGGCCCGCTCGGGCAGGGCATCGGCAACGGGGTCGGGATGGCCATGGCGGAGCGCCACTTGGCGGCGCGCTTCAACAAGCCCGGGCACACGCTCTTCGATCACCGGACCTGGGTCATCGCTTCGGATGGCGACATCATGGAAGGCGTGGCGTCGGAGGCTGCGTCGATCGCAGGCCACCTGAAGCTCGGTAAGCTCGTCGTATTCTGGGACGACAACGAGATCACAATCGACGGCAGGACGGACCTGACCTTCAGCGAGGATGTCCTAGCGCGTTACAGGTCGTATGGCTGGCATACCGAGAGCGTCGGCGATGGTCACGATCTCGCCGCGCTGATCGCTGCGGCCAGGGCAGCGGTCGCGGACGACCGCCCGAGCTTCATCCGCGTGCGCACCATCATCGGCGATCCCGCACCGAACAAGCGCGACACGTCCGGGGCACACGGCGCTCCGCTTGGCGAGGACGAGATCATCGCGACCAAGCAGATCATGGAGTGGCCGACCGAACCGTTCTTCGTGCCCGACGAGCTCGCGGCCGCGGCGGAGGCAATTCGGGAACGCGGGGCAAGCAGCCATGCAGAGTGGCAGGCCCGTTTGGCGGCGTACCGCGCAAAGTTCCCCGAGGCGGCGAGTGCGCTCGATGGCGCACTGGCGGGCGACCTCCCCGAGGGATGGGACGCCGACCTTCCGATCTTCGAGGCCGACCCCAAGGGAACCGCAACGCGCAAAGCAAGCGGCGCGGTGCTCAACGCGCTGGCGGCCAAGATCGGCGGGCTGGTCGGAGGCTCTGCCGATCTCGCCGGCTCGAACAACAGCCACCTGAAGGGCCTATCGAGCTTCTTGCCCGGAGCGGACGGCGTTCCGCGCAACGTGGACTGGGGCATCCGGGAGCACGGGATGGGTGCGGCAATGAACGGCATGGCGCTTCATGGCGGCGTGATCCCCTTCGGCGCGACATTCCTCGTATTCAGCGACTACATGCGGCCCTCGGTTCGCCTCGCCGCGCTGATGAAGCTCCACACCCGCTACATCTACACGCACGACAGTATCGGCCTTGGCGAAGACGGGCCGACGCACCAGCCCGTGGAGCACCTGGCGGCGCTACGCTCGATTCCGCAGCTTGCGGTGTTCAGGCCGGCAGATGCGAACGAGGTTCGCGAGTGCTGGAAGGCTGCCCTGCGCTGGGACGGTCCCGCCGCGCTGGCCCTGACAAGGCAGACCGTCCCGGTGCTCGATCGGAGTGCGGTAGCGAGCGCTGAAAAGGCCGCCCGTGGGGCGTACACTCTGCGCGAGGCCGGTGGCGGTGGTCCCGATGTGATCCTCGTCGCGACGGGCAGCGAGATCGAGATCGCACTCGCTGCGGCTGACGTGCTCGAGCAAGAGGGCGCCGCCGTACGCGTGGTGAGCATGCCCTGCTGGGAGCTCTTCGAACAGCAGGACGAAAGCTACCAACAAGAGGTTCTACCACGCAGCGTCGCAGCCAAGGTCGTCGTCGAGGCCGGCGTTCGCCAAGGTTGGGATCGTTGGGTCGGCAACGACGCCGCGTTTGTGACCATCGATCGGTTCGGCGCCTCGGCACCGTACAAGGTGCTCTACCAGAAGTATGGCATCACGGTCGAGCGCGTCGTCGCCGAAGCGCAACGCTTGCTGTCTTAGCTGACCGCGGCGATGGCTGCGTCGTAGTCGGGCTCTTGGCCGATATCGGGGACGAGCTCCGTATGGACGACGTTGTCGTTCTCGTCGAGGACCACGATCGCACGGGCGGCTAGACCCTTCATCTTGCTTTCGACCAGCTTGACGCCGTAGTCCTCGAGGAAGGTGCTCCGAAACGTCGAAAGCGGAACCACACCCTCCAGGCCCTCGGCGACGCAGAAGCGCTTCTGCGCAAACGGAAGGTCCCCGCTGATGACGAGCACCACGACGTCATCGAGGCTCGCCGCGCGTTGGTTGAAGGTGCGCGCCGCGCTTGCGCAGACGCCGGTATCGTAGCTCGGGTTGATCGTCAGGATCTTCTTCTTCCCTGCGAAGTCGGCGAGCGTTTTTTCGCCAAGGTCGGTTCCGATGAGGAGGAAGTCCGGGGCGGCGCTACCGGCGGCAGGCAGGTCGCTATTGGTTTGAACCGGGGTTCCCCCGAGTGCTGTGGTAGCCATAATTCTCCTTCTGAGGCACGAGTACGCCGGTTGTATAGGGACCTCGCCCAAAATTCCAACCGGTTGCCCGCGAAAAAGAAATTCATTATCAGTAATCGATGAAGCCGTCCCTGGCCGATCTGCCCGTCGGGCAACACGCCGCGATCGAGTCGATCGACTGTGATCGGAGCCTATCTCGGCGCCTGATGGAGATGGGCCTGCTCCCGGGGACCCGCGTTCGAGTGGTCCGCGTGGCGCCGCTCGGGGACCCGATCGAGCTGCGGCTTCGTAACTATTCCTTGTCGGTACGTCGGGCGGAGGCAGCCAGGATCGCCGTGAGCCCCGAGGCAGCGGAGTGAGGGACAGCGAAACCCCCCCGCAGGTGTTGATCGCGGGCAACCCCAACTGCGGCAAGAGCACCCTCTTCAACGCGTTATCAGGCGGAAGCGCCCACGTCGGCAACTATCCAGGCGTGACGGTCGACCGAACCAGCGCTCGCTTGCGGCTCGGCGAGCGGGACGTCGAGCTCGTCGACGTCCCGGGGATGTACAGCCTCACCGCGAGCTCTCCCGAAGAGCAGCTCGCGGTCAACGCCCTGACCGAAGGAGACACGCGGGCAGTGGTCTGTGTCGTGGACGCGACGACCTTGGAGCGAGGCCTTTACCTGGCTTTGCAACTCATCGAGTCGGGGGTCTCGGTCGTGATCGCGCTCAACATGATGGATTCCGCCGAGCGTCTTGGACTCCGTATCGACACCGAACGATTGTCGCAGCTCTTTGGCTCGCCCGTCGTTCCGGTGGTCGCGACCAAGCGCCGCGGCCTGGATACGTTGCTCGCCGCGCTCGACGAGGCGCTAGCGCCAGACAGCGGCACGAAAAAAGCAAACGTGACCTACCCGCCCGAGCTCGAAGCAGACGTGGCGGAGCTCGTTCCAGTCATTGCCCAATGGCGCTCCGGAACGGCCCCGAGCCAGCTCCGCGCCGTCGCGCTCTGGTGCCTTCTTTCCCTGGGTGAAGACAGTCTTCGTGGGGTCCCCGACGATGTCCGAAACGCCGTGCACCGCATTCGTGAGGCCGCCACTGCCCAAGGTCGTAACCTCGATCTGGAGATCATCTCGTCCCGGTACGTGTGGCTCGACGGTGCCCTAGGTGAGGTGTGCACGACACGCGATCCGCGTCCTTCATGGAGCGAACGCATCGACCGCGTGTTGACTCACCCCGTCGTCGGGCTGGTCGTCTTTGCCAGCGTGATGTTCGCGATCTTCGAAGCGCTTTTCGCCGGAGCCGAGCCCTTGATCAGCGCAATCGAGCGTTTGACTGGGTTCATGCAGGCGCAAGCCGCCGCGATTCTCCCTCCGGGTGTGCTCCAGGACCTGGTCGTCGAGGGAATCATCGCCGGCGTTGGCAACGTCATCGTATTCGCTCCTCAGATCTTGATGCTCTTCCTCTTCATCGGGTTCCTCGAAGACTCGGGTTACCTCGCGCGTGTGGCGTTCGTCATCGATCGTGTGATGAAAGGCGTGGGGCTACACGGAAAAGCGTTCGTCCCGCTGCTGTCGGGCTTCGCCTGCGCGGTTCCCGCGGTCATGGCGACTCGTACGATCGAACGCCGCCGAGACCGTTTGGTGACGATGTTGGCGCTTCCCTTGATGTCCTGCAGTGCCCGGCTCCCGATCTACATTCTGGTCGTCGGCACCGTCTTCGCCGGACAATCACTCGGCTGGTTCAGCGCGGGCGCCGTTGCGTTGTTCTCGATGTACACGCTATCGGTGCTGGTCACCCTTGCCGCCGCTGCGCTGATCCGCCGCACCGTGCTTCCCGGCCCCGCGCCCACGTTTGTGCTCGAGATGCCGCCGTACCGTTGGCCCTCGGCGCAAATCTTGTGGATCAACGCATGGCGACGATTGCGCATCTTCCTCGTCGATGCGGGTACGATCATCTTGGCGATGACCATCCTTCTTTGGGCGCTGCTTTCGTTTCCGAAGTCGGCTGAAGTTGCAGAGCACTACACGGCCGAGCGCGAGCGCGTACAACAGATGGCGTTGTCGGATGTGGAAAAGGCCGACGCACTCCGGTCGCTCGACTCGCAAGAAGCGGCTGATCAACTCGCCAACAGCCTCGGTGGCAGGTTCGGCCACGCCATCGAGCCGGCGCTCAGGCCGATCGGGTTCGACTGGCAGATTGGGGTTGGGATCATCGGCGCGTTTGCTGCGCGCGAGGTGTTCATTTCGACCCTGGGCGTGGTCTTCGGTATCGGCGAGGCCGACGAGGAGAATACACCCCTCCGGGAAGCGCTCCGCGACGCGCGTCATGCCGATGGGACCCCCGTGATGACGCCACTCAGCGGTGTTTCGTTGATGATCTTCTTCTTGCTCGCGTGCCAGTGCATGAGCACAATCGCGGTAGTGCGACGGGAATCCGGGTCTTGGAAGTGGCCCGTGTTCCTCTTCTCGTACATGACGGTGCTTGCATACATGGCCTCGCTCGCGGTCTATCAAGGCGGCCAGCTTCTGGGCTTCGGATAGCGTTTCGGGTAGGTTTGGGTATGCCGTGGCAGCAAATCATGGCAGGGTTGGCCGTCGCGGCCGCCGGCGTGTATGTGATCTGGCGGTTTCGCCGCAAGAAAGATCAGCGCCGTTCTCAGGGTCCAGATGTGCCCGTCTCGAGATTGACACGAAAGCGCCCGCCGTGAGGTTCGTGCGGGCATTGAGCGGAATGATTAGATTGATTTGAACATGGGCCGATCCGCCACCATCGAAGGGCTCCGGAAGTTTCGAAAGACGCTTCTGCGTGAGCGGGACCCTTGGCACGACACCTCGCGCCGGTTTCGCATTCGTCGATTCGCGGGCCCCGAATGCTTTCTCGAACATCTCGACGGGGTACGCGTAGCGCACTTGACCGACCTGCACGTCGGTCGCGTCACGCCGATGGAGGTTCAGTACGACGCGGTCTCGATGACCAACGCCGGCAAGCCCGATGTCGTGGTCATCAGCGGCGACTTCGTCTGCCACAGTCAGGTGTACCTCCACGATCTCACCGACGTGATTAGTCAGATCGACGCGCCCGTGTTTGCGTCCCTCGGCAACCATGACCACTGGGCTGGCGCAGAGCCGGTTCGCAAGGCGCTCATTCGCGGCGGGGCTGAGGTGCTCGACAATGCGAACACGACCATCACCATCGGGCATCAGCGGCTGCAAGTCGTCGGCCTAGATGATGCGTACACCGGGCATGCCGATCGGCGCGAGGCGCTCAAGGGCCTACGCCGCGATTTGCCGGTCATTGGCATTTCGCACATCGCCGAGGAGGCCGACGCGCTCTGGGAGGCCGGGGTCCCCATCGTTTTCTCCGGTCACACCCACGCAGGCCAGGTCACCGTCGCGCGGCTTCACGAGCTGTCGGTCGGGAAGCTCGCCGGCCACAAGTACATTCATGGGCTCTACGGATCCCGAGGAGCACAGGACCCCAAGGGCGCGGTCTATGTGGGCGCCGGGGTAGGGGCCGCGGTGGTCCCGTTGCGCCTGGGTGAACGTGCCAAGCGCGAGGTGGCGTTTTTCGAGCTTGGCACGCAGCCTGGCGCGTTTGATGAGCATCACCAAGAGCAAGACGCGCATCAGGGACGAGTTCCTTCGCTCAAGACCAAGGAGCGCCGAGCGGAGGCCGTGCGGCGCAAGCACGAGCGTCGCGAGCGCAAAAACGGGGATGGCAATGGCGCCGGCGATGGCGCTGGGTTCAACTCCTGAGGCGGGACCCCGTCACTGATTGTCGGCGAGGAAGTGTTCCGCCTCGAGATCGGCCATGCAGCCAGTGCCTGCCGCTGTGATCGCCTGCCGCCACTTTTTGTCTTGAACGTCGCCTGCGGCGAACACACCAGGGATGTTGGTTTGTGTCGAGTCCGGCTTCGTCACGATGTAGCCCTGATCGTCGGTGTCGATCTGGCCGTTCAAGAACGCGGTGTTCGGCGTGTGACCGATCGCGAAGAACAGACCCGCTACGGGAATGTCGCGCTCCTGATCGGTCTTCAGGTCTTTGACGCGAATGGCTTCGAGGAAGTCGGCGCCCTTGGCCTGCGTGACCGTGTGCGACCATAGCATCTCGATCTTCGGGTTCTCGAGTGCGCGTTGCTGCATGATCTTCGAGGCACGCAGCTCATCGCGGCGGTGGACGATGTACACCGTCGAACCGTACTTCGTGAGGAACGACGCCTCCTCGACCGCGGAGTCGCCGCCGCCGATCACTGCAAGCGGCTGATCGCGAAAGGCGGGCAACGCGCCGTCACACACCGCGCAGGCCGAGATGCCCTTTTGCCAGAGCTCTCCGTCGTTGGCGCCGGGGATGTCGAGCCGCTTCGCTGTTGCTCCCGTCGCGATGATGACGGAGTCGGCGCTGCCTTCTTGGGAATCGGCCTTGAAGCAGAAGGGCCTGCTGGAGAAGTCGATTTCGTTGATGGTCTCGGTGTGGATCGTCGTGCCGAATCGCTCCGACTGGGCGCGAAAGCGATCGGTCAGCTCGGGGCCCATGATGCCCTCTGGGAAGCCGGGGAAGTTCTCGACGTCGGTGGTGGTGGTGAGCTGGCCGCCGGCGGCGATACCGCCTGCCATGAAACCCTCGAAGAGCACGGGGCTCAGCTCGGCCCGTGCCGCGTAGATCGCCGCGGTGTGGGCTGCAGGTCCGCTGCCGATGATCAAGACTCGATGGCTCATGAGACTCCTTTTGAGGCCCGGGTTATGCATACCCGCAGGCTGGCGCGCAACCCCTAAGCGATCACATCGGACACACGTGCGCCGATGGCAAGGGCGGCTGTAAGCCCCGGAGATTCGATGCCAATCAGGTGTACTATCCCCGGTTGAGATGAGGGGTTCGCGATGACGAAGTCTGCAAATCCGCCCCCAGGCCCGACCAGCTTGGGCCGGATTCCACTGTAGTCCGGGGTCAGATGCTCGGGCCGGATCGCCGGGAGGTAGCGTGCGACCGCATCGGCGAAACGCTCGAGTCGGGATTCGTCGACCGAGTAGTCGATCGTGTCGACGAACTCGGCGTCCGGACCGGCGCGTCGCGCACCGGAAATGTCAGCCGTGATGTGAACGCCCAGGCCGCCGCCTTCGGGCAGTGGATAGATCAAACTGTTGCGTGTGGGTGGCGCTCCTGCACCGAGGGCGAAATACGAACCTTTGCAGGGATACAAGCGCCATGGCCGTTCCGCCTCGGGCAGCCCCGATTTCGCGGCCACGTCGAGAGCCGAGAGGCCAGCGGCGTTGATGACGCGCCGCGCCTCCAACTCCATTTGGCTTCCCGTCGTGTCCGTGGTCCGAACGAGCCACCCATTCTGGCACTTCCGGATTTCGTCGACCGTGGTGTGGTACACGACCATGCCGTCGGCTTCTTTGATTTCGTGCACGAGGCTGGCGATCAGCTCGTGGACGTCGACTACACCCGACGTCGGGGAGTGGAGCGCCACGGCGCAACGGAGCTCGGGTTCCTGCTCCATAGCCTCGCTCCGCGTGAGCAGTCGGAGCTCGCCGGCGCCGACGTCTTTTGCGTGGCGAGCGATCGTCTGAAGACGCCGCTCGTCCTCCGCGCTCGTTGCGACGATCAGCTTTCCGGTGTGTTTGTGGGGCACCTCGTGAGCCTCACACCATGCGTAGAGAAGCCGGTTGCCTTCGATGCACATCCTCGTCTTGAGCGAGTCCTTCGGGTAGTAGATCCCGGCGTGAATCACTCCGCTGTTTCGGCTCGAGATCTCGCGCCCGGGTCCCACTTCTCGCTCGATGACCAGCACCGAGTCGAGCCGCCGGGAAAGCTCATGGGCGCAGGCGAGGCCGACGACGCCGGCTCCAATCACCACCGCGTCGACCTGTTCGGACATCGTCATCCCCCTAGAACGCCAGCGGGTCGATCCGCTGGGCGGGCAGCTGGACCGACAGCTGCGGCATGGGCAGCTCGTGCTGTTGACGGTACGCCTCGTAGTGCACCAGCACTTTGCGGACGTAACGGTGGGTTTGCGTGAATGGAATCCGTTCCAACAAGACGTCGAGCGGCGTTCCGTCGGCGCTCTCCTGAATCCAGCGCCGAACGTTGTGTGGCCCGCCGTTGTAGGCAGCGATGGCCAGCGGCAGGCGTCCGTCAAAGCGATGGATCAGCGAGCTCAGGTACCAGGCGGCGAACTCGAGATTGAGCCGTGGGTCGAGGAGATCGGCTGGTGTGAAATCGTCGTGGCCCAGTGAGTGCGCGATCAGTCGTCCGGTACGCGGCATGATCTGCATGAGGCCGACGGCGCCTGCGTACGACACGATATGCTTCTGATAGGCGCTCTCGACGCGCATCACCGCAAGCAGGACGTTCGGGTCGAGACCGTATCGGTTGGCGGCGGGAACCGCAAGCCATTCGTAGGCACGCGGCAGGGTCTCGATGAAGTCGGGCCCCGCGAAGCCCCCGGCCGTTCCCACGTCACCAAGCGCGGCAGCGACCGCGGCGAGCGTGGAGCGGTCTTCGTCCGAAAGCTCGAGTCGTGCGGCGCGAACGTCACTCGCGATCGGTCCGTTTGCGCGTCCGTCCGCCCGGGCAACGCAGGTCAAGCCTGCCCTGGCGATGGGCTTGCCAAGCGCGTGGCGCCATGTGAGGTAGGCTTCGAAGAGCTCGGCAGTCGCTGCGTCTCGCTCCCCCACCCGAAGCAGCGCCGCTGCACGCGCGATCCACGGGTAGCTTTCCTCATGAAGCTCGCCGATCGGTTGGAGCTGCCTGGCGAGCGTCCGGTTGGATGCCCGGGGTGGCCTGAGAAGCGTCTGCGTCTGGTCATTGGAGAGGCCCTCTCGCCCAGAGCTATGGTTGCCGAGCTCCAGCCGCCCGAGGCCATTCTCGGCCCAAAGCGCGTAGTATCGATCGCCGTCGAGCTGGGCGTTGGCTTTCGCCTGCGTGAAGAAAAGGGCTGCCTGGGTTGGGTCGCCGGCGCGTTCGTGAGCCCTCGCCAAGTGGTAGATCGCCGCTGCCCGGTAAGGGGAGCTCGGCCGCTCCGCGATCGCTTCCAGCAGGGCGACGACCAGGTATTCGCTGCCCGTACCAGCGGCGGCCATCGCCGCCTCGAAAAGCATGCCCGACGGAGCCCCGGTCCGTGCGCGCAGGGTGACTAGCATGCCGTCGATCTCCTCTACGAGGCTGGCTGCGGAGGCGATACGCACCATGTCCACGAGCCGGCTCGTGGGGATCGACGCGTTCGACCGGCCCGCGCGCAATCCCGTGAGCTGTCGGAGCGCTTGCTCGGGCTCGCGTGCAGCGGCGGTTTCGGCCATGTCGTTCGCACGGTGCTCGATGTGTCGGGCGGTCGCGACGTCTTCGACGGGAAAGAGCTGCGCGGTTCGTAGATAGGTCTCCGCCGCCGTCCAACGGCCCTCGTCGCGAGCCAGGCGCCCGGCCAGATAATGAACCTCGGCGTGCTGTGCTCCGGTGAGAGGGCGATCGAGGAGCTCGGCGATGCTTGCCTTGGCTGCTTCGAGCGGCCCGCGGTGAACCAGGTGGTGGGCACGGCGCACTCGCTCTTCGTCGGTCATGGAGGGGGTCTCATGGCCGAGTGTCTCTAAGCGGCTCAGCTCGGACTGGGCCCAGGATGCGATGCGGCTCCCAGGGTACTCCACACGGACCGCGTGCATGGCCGCGACGGCCTCGCCATACCGGGCTTGGCGAAGGAGGCTCTGTGCATGCTCGAAGAGAAGCTCGGTACGGTTTGGAATCGAGGGGTAGGCCGCGAATAGGTTCTCGAGGGCCTGGTCGGCGGCCGGGTCGCCCGCGCGGAGGAGTGCGAGCACCTGGCCGAACCTCGCCTCGACGTGCACGGACTCATGCGGGCTGTCCGCGGCCTCCGCAAAGAACTCGGCGGCTCGCTCCGGTTGGTCGCGAAGGAGCTCGAGCCGGGCGCTCTGAAGAGCGATCCGGTCGCTGATCCGTGGGAGACCCTGGTAGGCCAAGTCGAGCTGAAGGCGCGCCTCCTCGTAGTTCGCTGCCGCGATCTGTTTGACGGCTTCGTGATACGCCTCGATGGCGCGTACCTCGGGAGGCTGCGCATCCATGACGGGGAGAGCACTCAGGTACGGACCGCAAATCGGCGTGCGCCACTGGACGAGGCCGATCGGAGCGGAGCTGACCGGGGGCTGATCCGCAACGCACATCGGCACATCGGGCGATGCGTAGACCGGTGCGGGTGGCGATGCGAAAAGCAGCGCCGCGAACACCACTGCGATGAGTCCGTGATGAGCCACGCTCCCTACAACATTGCAAATTCGTGAGGTGGGATGCAAAGATTGAGTTGCCGACACGCCTCTTTATACGTAAACGGCGCGCCGACGCTTCATTCTTGCAAAAGTTCGTCGTTCTGCGCTTCTTCGCCCGTCTCGACTTCAGCTGGGGCGTCGTCCTTGGGCTCGTCCTCGAGCTCGGGTCGCACGACCGTAACGATGCCGACTCCGACGAGCACCAGGAAGCCAACCATCAGCCACAGCGTTCTCCACTTCGCGGTTTCGTATCGCTCGTCGTAGCGGGTCATGCGCTCAGCCTCCGAGCTCGGCCAATGCAGCCCGTGCGGCGTCCACCACGCTATCCAACGGAACGTCCAGGGGCTCGCTTTCGGTGCGCTTCTTGAGCTCGACGCTGCGCTGTTTCAGGCCGCGAGACCCAACGGTAATCCGGACCGGGATGCCGAGGAGGTCGGCGTCCTTGAACTTGACCCCGGGACGCTCCGACCGGTCGTCGAGGAGAACCTCCACCCCCTGTGCCCGCAGCGCCTCGTAAATTTCGGCAGCCTTGGTGAGAGGCTCCTCGTCCTTGCCGATCGGCGTGATGATCACCTCGTACGGGGCGACGTGGACTGGCCAGCGGATGCCCTGCTCGTCATGGTGCTGTTCCATGATCGCGGCGATCAGGCGGGTGACGCCGATCCCGTAACAACCCATGACGATCGAGCGGGCCTTGCCCTCTTCGTCGAGGAAGGTCGCGTTCATCTTGTCGCTGTAGTGGGTGCCGAGAACGAAGATGTGCCCGCCTTCGATGCCGCGGTAGAGTTCCAGCTTTCCATCGCAGCTGGGGCAAGGGTCGCCGGAGGTGGCTTGGCGGATCGAGACGATCTCAGCTTCGAAGTCGCGGCCGTGGTTGACGTTCTTGTAGTGGTAGGGCGTCTGTCCCGCGCCGCAGATCGCGTTGGGCACGGCGACCGCGTCCGGATCGGCGATGATGCGCCCCTCGAACCCAACGGGGCCCACGAAGCCGATCTCGGTGCGGGCGGCTTCTTTCACTGCGGCATCGGACGCGAGCACCACCTCCCCTACGCCTAGGTGCCGAGCGAGGCCGATTTCGTTGATTTCGTGGTCTCCGCGAACGACGGCCAGGACGACCTCCTCCCCGGCGACGTAAAGCAGCGATTTGAGCGTCTGGGATGCCTTGGTGTCGCCACCGAAGAAGGAGACCACTTGTTCGATCGAGCGGGTATTGGGCGTTTCGACCTTCTCTAGAGCTTCTAGGCCGGCAGACCGGGCTGCGGACGGCGTGGCTCGGCCCGCCTGGGCCACCTCGACGTTCGCGGCATAGTCGCAGGCGCCACACGCCACGATCCAGTCTTCACCGGTCTGGGCGAGCACTTGGAACTCCGCGCTCTGCTTGCCACCGATCGCTCCACTGTCCGCCTCGACGACCCGGTACTCGAGCCCGAGCCGCTTGAAGATGCGGTGGTAGGTCTCGCGCATGCGGGCGTAACTCTCGAGCGCCGCCTCCTCGGACACGTCGAAGGAATACGCGTCCTTCATGATGAACTCACGGCAGCGCAAGAGCCCCGCGCGCGGTCGCGGCTCGTCCCGGTATTTGAGCTGGATTTGGTATAGATTCAGCGGGAGCTGCCGGTAGCTCTTGATCTCGCGTCGGACCAGGTCGGTGACGATCTCTTCGTGCGTCGGTGCC
>CALLDH010000260.1 GCA_937998345.1 uncultured bacterium
GGCGCGCTGAAAGAAGCGCTTCGCATTGCGCCTGAGAGAGCTTCGCGGTGTGGACGTTGGCCTGTGGCATGGGCCTATCGAACAATGAGGGCTCGAACTCCATTGCGGTGCGTTTTGCATTGAACACCGGGCGGACGCCGAACAGCTCTTCATAGCGCGCTGCATAGCTCGGTTCGTTGAATCGAAGCTCGAGGCCGACGATCGGCGGAGGCTCCCCGAGCAGCTCCGTCCACATGTGGAACACCGCCGACAGATCGCGCTCGACGAGCACACGCCGCGCAGGCTCCGGAATCCCGCTATCATCGACGATCGCGCAAAGCCGGCCAGCCCGTTCCTCGGTCACGAATCGCGAGAACGCGTATGTGAGATTGAGATAGCGGAGCCCCAGTTCAGCCGCGTCACGCACCGTCGGGCTGCTCATCACTGCGTAGCCCCAAATCCCGTACGCGGTGACGTGGTAACGGCTCCCCGACTCCAGGCCGATCTCCGGTGCGTCGGGCAAGGCTTTGACGATGTTGGTGACGAGCTGAAGCTCCTGCGAGCCCGTGATTTCGGCGCTAGGCTCGTCGAGCCATTCCGGGTCAATACCGGTGCCCTCCAAGCACGTCCCGAGCGGCACGCCGTGTTCAGCGGCCAACTCGGTCATCAGCTTCGCGCTGTAGGTTCCCCGTCGATACTCCCAGTGCATCTGGTCTCTAGCCGTGGCTTTGTCGGATCGTCAGGTTACTTGAGATCACCTCCAACGGCTACAACGTCAAATCTGCCAGCGACACCTGCGGTGTTCGACCA
The DNA here is from genome assembly GCA_937998345.1 of uncultured bacterium. GTDB lineage: Bacteria > Myxococcota_A > Polyangia > Polyangiales > Houyiibacteriaceae > SG8-38. The sequence continues at coordinate 790 of CALLDH010000260.1, forward strand.
GTCGGGAGGCACAAACACGAAGGCCCTTCCCGAGGGAGGGGCCTTCGCACTTGTTTCGCTCTTTGGCTCGCGTCAGCTCTGAAGCGGACGGCGACGACGCCAGAGCAGGGCTCCGAGGACAGCGAGTGCGAGGAGGATCCCACTCCCGCCATCTTGGCTGCTCACCGTGCAGCTTCCGCACCCGGAGGTAGTCATGCTCGGCGGCGGCTCCGTGCCTCCGGTTCCGCCTTCGCCGCCAGCGCCACCCACGCCACCGTCAGGCCCGGGTGGAATGTCGGTCTCTACGGAAATGGCGAACAGACCATTGGCGCCGTCCTCTTCGCTGACCTGGTTCCAGACGCTGTAGACCGTCTTGCCGTCGGGAGTGGGTCTCAGCTGCGATTCCATCTCCTCGAGCTCGTTGAACGAGGGAGACTGAGCGCCAGCTAGCAGCTGGTAGGGCTCGTAGTTGACGCCCTTGTCGGTTGAACGGGTGATGAAGATGTCGAGATCTTCCGCACCGCCCAAGTGTTCGCGGACGTTGGTCTCCGTGCCCCAGGCCACCACGAAGGTGTTGGGATCACGGCAGTCGCTCACTCGCGTGGTCGTGTCGTCGTTCGGATCGCCGGTCGGACATTCAGGGCCGTTGCCGGGCGTCTTGACGATGCGCGGTTCCTTCACATTGACGCCGGTGTCCGAAAGGCCGAGCCGCGTCGCGACCTCCAGAGTGCTCTCCGAGCTCAGATCGAGGGGTGCGCTCCAGGTCGCGCCACCGTCGGTCGTACGACGAATCCAGAACTCGTAGTTCTCGAAAGTGGTGAACCGAGCCGTGGACCAATCGGGCGTGTAGCTGTAGCCGAGGACAATGAAGTCACCTGTGATGTAACCCCGGTGTGCGCGGGCGTCTTCGATGTTATTGTCGCCCGTAGCCGCGTCGAGATCACCACCGTCTTCGGTTTCCGCGCTCAGGTTGATGCCGGGGCTGTTCGCAAACGCACCGGTAGCGATCGGCGCTTCAACGCCGCGGATGTAGCAGCCGTCGAGCTCATCGCCCGGAACCGTCGCGGTGGGCACATTCACTTCCTGTACGAAGTCGGCAGGCGTGAAGCCAAGCGCTGAACGGGCAATGATGTCCGAAGGACCTCCCTGGTCGTACTTGCCCTGCTTCCAGAAGATGAAGAGCTTGATTCCGGAGGTCATTCCGGGGGTGCCCTGCCCGAAGAAGCGAACGCGCCTGGCGTTCTCGGACGGTGTAGAGAGGATGCAGCCAACGCGGGCCGGGTCGGTCGTGTCGGGATAGATGTCGCCGTTGGGGCTCACCCGGCACTCAGCGGGCCCGGATCCACCTGTACCACCAGCTCCGCCTGCTCCACCCACGCCGCCGGCGCCGCCCATGCCGCCGGTGCCGCCCAGGCCGCCGGTGCCGCCAAGGCCACCAGCGCCGCCACCACCGCCGCTGCCGCCGGTTCCGCCGGTGCCGCCGGTTCCGCCGGTGCCGTCATCGGTTGCACAGCTGGTCGGCGGCATGGCGAAGGGGAACGAGTGGAAGCGAACGTACTTCCCGTCGTCGATTCCTTCGCTGCCCTTCGTTTCCTCGTAGGCGAGCAGCACAGTGCCCCCGATGAGAGCCAGGTTGGCGCGCGAGGCGCCTTCCTGTCCGCTCTCGGCGTTGGGGTCGGGGTCGGTGCCCGAATCCATCTTCGTGAAGTTATTCGTGATCCGAATCGGCTCTGGAAACGCGGTGCCGGCATCGAACGCCGCCCGAGTCAAATAGCTGTACCAAATGTCGGTGCCGTGC
>CALLDH010000261.1 GCA_937998345.1 uncultured bacterium
AGGGGCCTAGCGGGCGGGCATGTACGGCCATCGGCTGACCACGTCTTCACCCATGAGAGCATAGGAAAAACGAACGCCCTGTCCGCGCTAACTCCGCGCAATCACCGCAGTGCGAGGAACAGGACTCGAACCTGCACGTCCATAGGACACTGGAACCTAAACGGACGCAAAGCACCGCGCTTTCCGCGAATTCATTAGGGAAGGATGCGTCAGCAGACGTCCCGAGAGGCAGTGAAAAGACGCATTCGGGACAGGATGTCCCAGATGCAAGTGCCGTCGTGACGATGTCTGAGGTCCGTGCATGCGCGAGGGAGCTCGTGCAGCGCGTTGCCGAGGGAGGCGAGATCCCGATCGCGTCGCTGCGGAAGCTCGGCGAGCTGATGCTGCGCTCCGAGTTGGTTGCCCTCAGCCATCAGCTGCTCGAAGGACCGCCAGAGTTTGCGCTCAGGCGAGCGATCGAACTGGCGGGGTTGATCTTGGCGGCAGTGGCTCGAAACGAACGCGAGGAAGAACGGGAGGCAACCAAGTGAAGCGGAACGGCGCAAGGAAGCTGAAGTCCCACATGGTCTCGTTTCGGGTCGATGAGGACTACCTGGCTCGGCTCGACGCCCTGGTGCAGCAGACCAGCTACTCGCGCGCAGAGGTGCTCCGTCGATGTCTCGCGGGTGCTCCCCTGAAAAGCACTGTCGACGCGCAGGCGCTCACCGAGGTCGCCCGGGTCCATGCCGACCTCAATCGCATCGGCGGGCTGCTCAAGCTCGCGATCCGCGAGGGCGTTTCGGACCGGTCGACTTCTCATCGACTAAACCTCGAGCTCCTCGACTCGGTCATGGACGTCCGCAAGGCGGTGAACCGCCTGGCAGGGCAGCGGTGATCGTTCGGCATCAACGGGAATCGGAGTCGAACCGGGGGTTCCGGCACCTGGCTCGCTACATCCATGGGCGAGATACTAAGCCACGCGCCACTTGGTTCCACGCCGCCAATCTGCCGGGGGTCAGGGGGAGAGACGACCTCGAGCTCGCCTGCAAGCTCGTCGACGCCGTCCAGGTGCAGAACACCCGGGCAGGCAGCAAGCGCACGTACCACCTCGTCATCTCACTTCACTCGGAGGATCGGCGCCTCGAACGGGCGGAGCTCGGACAGGTTGTGGATAGGCTTGTGGGTACTCTAGGTTTTTCCGAGCACCAGTACGTCGCCGTGCGTCACAGCGATACGGACCACGAGCACATCCACGTTGCGATCAACAAGATTCATCCGGAGACCTTTCGGATTCACTCGCCCGCCTGGGATTGCCAGAAGCTCTTCACCGGGGCCCGGGCCCTCGAACGGGAGCTCGGCCTGACGCCCCTTCGGTCGAGAACGCGCGAGCGCGAGAACGTTCCGCAGCGGGCTGCCGATTGCGAAGCGCACCATGGCGTCGACAGCTTCGCGCGCTGGGCCCGGGAAAAGCTTCGGCCTGCCCTTCGCGCAACCGAGTTGCGAAACTGGGATGATGTGCACGACCTCTGCGGCCGCTTTGGCGTTGTGATTCGGCCGCATGGCAACGGGCTTGTATTCGAGGAAGTAGAGCGCGGCGTACGGGTGAAGGCTTCGTTCGTGGCTAGAGAGCTCAGCAAGACGCGGCTATGCGAACGGCTCGGAGCGTTTCAGTCGGTGTCGGAGCGACAGCGAGAAGCCGCACAGCGGGCGCCCCATCGGCACTCACCGATGCCGGCTCGGGCGCCCCAGAGCCTGTGGAAGGAGTACGAACACAGCCTCGAGCAAGCGCGCATGCAGCGCCGGGAGGCATGGAGTAGCTATCAAAACTCTGCCTCTCGCGAGCGGGAACAGCTCAAGCGAAAATATCACCTTCAGCGGAGCGTCATCGCCGCGCTACCCGTGGCCGGCGGCGACCGAAAGCAACTCCTGCGACAACTCGCGCTTCGACAAACCATCGAAACCCGAGCCCTCAAACGAAAGCTCGCCGTCCAACGCTCGGCGATTCAAAAGACCTGGCATCCCGGCACCTGGCGCCACTTCATGGCCACCCGCGCCGTCGAGCGCGACGCCCGCGCGATTCGACTTGTGCAGCAACGAGAGCGGGAACGCGACCGTTCCAGCGACGAAAGGGAGTTGTGAGATTCAGCGAGATGGAGTGGTGCTGCAGATCGGCAATCCGAACGCGGTCTACGGAGCGCTGCAGGTCGACATAACCAGCTAGTACCGCGAAATTGGGCTCTCAGCTTGAGCCCGATGGGCTAAGAGGCGTGTACGCGAGCGGAGGTCGCTGTTTTCTTGCGGTCAGCCGCAGTCGACGGGGCAATTGCGAGCGTTCTCGTTCCGACAAACCCCATCTCCGCAGTTTGCGTTCCTGCAGTTTCGACCGGTACATCGACAGTCGGTCCTGCAACTAAGACCGTCTTCTCCATTCCCTTCGCAAACACCGTCGCCGCAAACGGGACCGGCCGGCGCGCAGTCTGGGTCGTCGGCATCGGTCAGGTCGTCGCAATCGTTGTCCTCGCCGTCGGAGCAGCTGACCTCCGGGTTCTCTGTGGGGATGCAAAGGCAGGCCGGATTCGGGTCGCCGACACAAGCGCCCGAGCTCGCATCGCAGCTGTCGATCGTACAGGCATCGCCGTCGTCACAGACGATCGCCGCGAAGCTGCAGACGCCGGTGCCCGAGTCGCAGCTGTCCGTCGTGCAGAGGTCTCCGTCGTCACAGTCGCCATCGGTGGAACAGCCGCCCCCACCGCTATCCGTACAACCAACGCTTATCGTGCCCTCCCCCTGAGCTCCGCTGTACCCGCCCACGCGCACGAGGAGGGTTTCACCTGCTACAGCTTCTGCCGTAACCTCCGATTGGCGTCCGCAGCTGTCGTCGTTGCAGGCCACCGCCCCCTCTTGTGTCGGACAGTCGTCGTATAGGGCCACCTCGGTATCGTAGGAGCTTCCGCAAAGGCTGACTGCGACGGTGCCCGTACATGAAGCAGTATACCTGTACCAGACGTCGCTCGCGATGTCGGGCTCGCCAAAGAACGTACAGAGCCCAGGCTCGAGGGGACCATCGGTGGTCGCGGACACATTGCTGAACGGCGTGGTCCCATCTGAAATCGTGATCGCATCGCTGCAGTAGTCGTTTTCAGGCGGGCCTCCGCCGCCGCCTTCAGCGCAACTCACATGCAGCGTTCCCTCGCCTTGAATCCCCCGATATCCACCGATCCGCACGAGGAACGTTTCCCCGGCGACCGCCTGTACCGCGAGCTCGGATTGGCGCCCGCAGCTGTCGTCGTTGCACGCCTCCACCGACCCCCCGGTCATTGGGCAAGCATCCGGATATACCGCGAGCTCGGTGTCGAACGAGCTTCCGCAAAGGCTCATGCTGACGGAGCCTGTGCATGAAGCGGTGTAGCGATACCAGACGTCGCTTGCGATGTCCGGGTTGTTGTAGAAGGTGCAGCGTTCCGGCTCTGAGGGTCCGTCCGTTGTTGCCGCGAGCGTGCTGAACTCGGTAGCGCCGTCCGGCACCGTGAGCGCATCGGCGCAATCGTCGTTGGCCGGAGGGGTTAGCTCCGTGATGACCACGGGTATGCTCACGACGTTGTTCGAGTAATCCGACTCGGTGATCAGGCCGTCCGGGTTGACCTCGATCTCGAGCGTGTACTCCCCCGGAGGAACGTCCGTGACGTCGACGTACTGGCAGTCGAGATAAGCCCCATACACGTCGGCCCAGCCCGCCTGAATCCCCTGGTCCGAGCACGTGTATCGAGGAGTCGTCGCTCCGGTCGAGCCAAAACGGTAGGTGTCCTCGAGACAGAAGCTGGCCTTGTTGCCGTGGCCCACGACTCCATTGGGGCCAACCAGACGATATTCGGCATAGCCCTCGAAATGGTAGTGGTTGTGGCACTCATGATAGTGAAAGAGCGGGTTTCCGACCGGATTGCCCATCACCAGATCGGCGTTGCCGATGTTGCGGCTCTCCGTGGTGAACCGAAGTAACGTCCGAACACCCGGTTGCGCGACGCAGCCTTCGTCTACCGCGCAATGCGAGGACGAAAACTCCTCAATGGTCAAGAAGGGCTGGGTCACATCCGGATGGATGGTGAGGTCCGGCTGCGCGTTTGCTGCACCAGGTCGGGACGCCGCCAGCACCCAAAGTGCCACTAGAGCGAGCCCGGATAATCGTCGAGTCATGGCTGTCGACCTTTTCATGCTTGGTTGGGAATGTGATGTCGGGGACTCGGTAGCTACGAAGCTCAACACAGTCCGTGAAAAGAAGTCAAGGCAGGTCTATCGAGCGCGTCGTTCTTGGATTCTCCAGCGAATCGCACGGACTCAGACTGCGATTTGTAATTCAGTTCACACAATCTCCACAACCCGACTCTCACGCAAACAAAATCGGTTCAGCGACTGCCCCTTTCTTGGTAGCGTCCGAATTTCGTCTGGAACCCGCCGGAGGCTACGAGAGGATGGTTCCTCGGGTTCTTTTGCATTCCCCCATTTTCATCGAATCAGCGGGCGGCTTCGCCCGGAGGAGAAAATCCCATGAGAACAACCGTTCAACTTCTTTCAGCTACGTGCCTGCTGCTCCTCGTTGCGTGTGGATCGGACTCCAGCACGGCCGGCTCCGCAGAGGCGGGGCTCGTGGAAAGCTTTCCCGCAGTCCGCGGCGCGTGCGGACCCGAGAGCAAGGTAGACGAGGAGGGCGATCAGAAAGATCTGTGCGACGGCGCTCCGGCTACGGAGATCTGCGTCAAGGCCGGGACGATGTGTTTCTGTGCCGACCAGAGCGAGACGTACCAAGATTGTTATGTCTTCGACTTGGAGTCAGGTAGCGTCTCCCGCATAGGCAATGGCCGCTACTGTAAGGGTATCTCCCATACGGAGTACACCTGTGGCGAAACGCCGAAGTGCCCCCCCGACAGCTCCGAGTGCATGGACGACAAGGACTGCGCCGACGACTACGTGTGCGGCGTCGATGGCTGTTGTGAGCCCGCGCCGAAGTGCCCGGACAGCAAGGAGTGTGCTGACAACAAGGATTGCCTCGAAGACGAAATTTGCCTCGACGAGTGCTGCGCCCTCGACGAGAAGTAAGCTGCTGCGCGAGCGGCGCGGCCTTGGGCCGCGCCGCCCGTGAACCACCGCGAAGCGACGCCGACCGCGCATCGCGAGGACGATCGCGATCCAGTCCTGCACCAAGAAAGAACCCTCCCAGGGGGTGCTTTCTGCTAGTTTAGTGAAACCGTTCGACTCGGCCTAGTTTGCGTTTCGGCCGAAAGGAGTCCGCAATGAAGACGACAGCCCAACTGCTTGCAGGCATGTGCGCGCTCATCCTGGTCGCCTGCGCATCGGAGACCGATACGCCCGGCTCGGCGCAGGTAAATTTTGAGGCCGACGGCAGCGTCTGTGGGCCCCAATTCAAGATAGACGAGCCGGGTCCGCACGATCACATCCAATGCCCGAAAGGAGAGATGGTCGCACGGATATGCGTCAAAGCGGGTCCGGATTGTCACTGCAGCGACCGGGATTCCGGCTGCTACACCTTCGAAGGGGTCGGGACGAGATCAGGCAGCGTCAGCGGCGGGGGCACGGGTCGCGACTGCAAGGACATCTCCAATACACAGTTCGACTGTGAGCCAGCGCCGCCACCCGCTTGTCCCCCCGACCAGAAACCCTGCGAAACCGACAAAGACTGCGGCGCCGACCCCGAAATATGCGCGAAAGGGTGCTGCGCACCGGGCAAATAGCATAACGAGGTCTCCGCCCAGCTCGGCTCACACCCGATCCCATCCCCGGCTCGGAAGTTAAGCCTATCAGAGCCGATGGTACTGCAGGGGCAGCCCTGCTTGCGAAACGCACCGGGGGCAGTGCCGCTCCACTGTTTGAAGCGTTTGGCGAAGTGATACTCGTCGTCGAAGCCTACCCGAGCGGCGACCGCAGCGAGTGGGTCGCTGCTCGTGCGGAGCAGGTCCGATGCGGCGCTCATTTTGAGGTTCATCGCGTATTTCATTGGGGGGACACCGATGTTCTTCTTGAAGAGCCGGATGAAGTAGGACTTGTCGAGGTCTAGCTCGTCGAGGGTGAACGCCTGGCTGACGTGCGACCCGATGAAGTCGAGGGCCCGTTCGATGGCGGGGTGGTTTCCAGGGGTTGCATGGGCGTCGATCATCAGGTCGTAGAAGCCGTGATCTTCTGCCATCCGACTGGCGCGCTGCCGGTCTCTGCTCGATTGAATGACGACGCGCCGACTACCCGTCGCGAATAAGCCGAAGGCGTTGAGCACGCCAAGCGGGGATTGGGACATCTTCGATGTCCTACAATCCCACATCTTGCCCGGTACTCACCATGGTCCGAGTTGACTCGAAATGACGCATTTTGCTCTGAACTGACTTCTTTTGGCGTGTTCTGAACACTTCTTGTCATTTCTTGGCACTTGCGGAGCACTATCTGTCGTTCCTCTCCTGAAAGTTCCAAAGTGCGTCAACGTTCGTCAGTTTGCGCCAGAAAACGCCAAGAAGTGACAGCTAGTGACAGCCTCGCGTGGCACTTCTTGTCGCTGGGCGACGCACTCACTTTCTAAGCACTTTCTGCTCGCGCAACTTTTCGGGGGGCAAAACCGATAATAGGAAGTGGGCGAGATACCGAAATTCGATCAGTTCCCTGAAAGGGCAGCGCCAGTCGCACGAAGTACTAGCTCATCGGTTCCGAAGGCGGCAGCTCTAGACTCGCCGCTGCTGACAAGGCACGAAGCCGCGGGGTATTGTCGGATCTCGCTTCGGACTTTCGATCGGCTGGTTGCCGCGGAAGTTCCTCGGGTGCGAATCGGTTGCCGTTGCTTGTACGACAGGAGAGACATCGAACGATGGCTGGAAAGACACAAGGTTGGAAGCTTCACAGAGACCCCGAGTCGGGAGTCTACCGGGTTCGGTTCCGCGTTGACGGGAAGCGTTACCATCGATCCACTGGCAAGACGGATCGCTCAGAGGCTCAGAGCGCGGCTGCCCGACTCGTTCGACGGGTGACCGAGGGCGATCTGGCTGAGGGGCGCGCTGTCGCGCTTCCGCTGCCAGAGCTCATCGGGAGCTGGCTGGCAGGGGTAGGGGCTGCGGTCTCTCCCGACACGTTGCGGACGTGGGAGCTCTACGCCGGGACACACTTCATTCCGCATTTTCGAACCACGGAAGGCCTGTGCTCTGAACGGCGTCTGCGAGACTATATGCGACTGCGGCTTGGAGTCGTGAAGGCGCGTACGGTTCAGAAGGAGCTTTCGGCGCTGCGCTCTCTCTTTGCCTGGACGGTGGAGCGGGGCCTGTTGCAGGAAGCACCTACGGTTCCGAAGGTTCCTCGGCGGGCCACCGGGACCGCCCACCCGAGCGGGCGGAGAAAGCGGATCGTCCTCTCTCCAGAAGAGATGGATGCCATCGTGGCAGCGCTTCCCGAGCGTACTCGCGACGGCCAGCCCTGCAGGGCTTACTTCGCGGTCATGCGTGAAACTGGGCTCCGCCCAGGCACGCTCCAGCGACTTCGAGCTCCGGACGACTATCGGCCCGGGGCGGCGTTTCTGAAGATCCGCGCCGAGGCCGATAAGGCCCGGTACGAGCGCGAGGTACCGCTGACCGCGCGCGCTCGCGAGGCGCTCGACGAGGTCTGTCCGAATGAAGGGCTTATCTTCCCGAAGTTTGCTTGGCGCTATCCGCTTCGCGAGGCCGCACGCACCGCGGGTCTCGAGCCCGACCGCGCTTCCAAGGTCAAGCCCTACGACTTCCGTCACAGCGTAGCGACCGAGCTCACGGAGCGCTCAGGCAATCTTCTCGGCGTCGGCTACCTACTCGGACATCGGCACGCCACGACGACGAACCAGTACGTGCACGCCCGCCGTCGCGCAGCCGAGTCGGTCCTTTTGGGACAGAATTCGGGACAGGTTGAAAGTGGTTTCGAGAATCACTGGAACAACGTCCGCGCTAACCCCGCGACATCACTTCAGTGCGAGGAACAGGACTCGAACCTGCACGTCCATAGGACACTGGAACCTAAATCCAGCGCGTCTGCCAATTCCGCCATCCTCGCGTGGGTTGGGAAAGCCGTGGTAGCGCCTTTTCGGCCGGGATCAATGGCAAGGAGCTACACTCG
>CALLDH010000262.1 GCA_937998345.1 uncultured bacterium
GAGACTCGTTCTGGCGCTTCGATATGGACGACCTGGAGCACCCGGTTCGCCTCGGCGCGCACCTCGTGAAGCTCCCCCATGCGCTCAAGCTTTCACCGTCGCGACGCTACATCGGCTACGGTTCCATGGACCACGACCACAAGGGCTACGCGCGAGAGATAGGCATCTTCGACCTCACCACGAACGAGGCGCGCGTGGTGGAGCTCCCTGCCACCTGCTGGCATATCGCGGCGCACCCCACGAAGGATTTCTTCTACGGCCCGAGTCAGCAGGTCGCCCCACAGGGGAACGAGTTCGGGGAGTACACGCTCGCCCACTTCAAGAACTACGTGTTCGAGGTCGACGCTGAAACGGCCACCGTCACGCGCCACGCCTCCATCGCCAAGGAGCTGCCCGCAGCGTTCACTTCCGATGTAGCGGTTACTGCCAATGACGTCTTCTACAACGCCTGCGCCGGTGGCACGCTAGTGCGGGTCGACCTCGAGACGTTCAAGAAGGTGCAGTTCATCGACGAGCGCCCGAGCTTGCTCCGCTCGCTCCCCCATCTGCGCAGCGGCGTATCGAACCTCGTGGAAGCCTTCAGCCGGGCCAACGTGATCGGCAACTCGCATCTGCTCCTGAAGGCGCTGCGCGCCAGCCGCTTCAGCCTCCTCGACGGAAGCCTCGGCCTGCAGGTGAGCCCCGACGGGCGCTTCATCCTCACTGCTCACCGCGGCCTCAACGAGGTCATCGTCTATCGCCACCCGGAGATGACGGTGCACAAGCGCATCCGCTTTCCCTCCATCCGCGGCTTCTTCCCCGAGCACATCGGGATCCTCGACGATCCTCGCCTCGGTTTCCACCACAGCACGGTCTCGACCGCGACCGTTTAGTCACACCGCCCCGCCCACCCGCACCGGTAGTCGTCCCTCCGCGCCCATCGCTTGGCTAGGCGTCAGCCCCGCGCTGGCAGGTGACACAAAACGGGGCTTCGGGTTTGGCGGAGAGGCGAGGGTAGCCGATCGGCTCCTCGCACTTGCGGCAGAAGCCGTACTCGTCGCGATCGAAGGCGGAGAGGGCGGCCTTGCACTGCGTCAGGCGGACCTGCGCCTTCTGCCTCGTTGCCTTGGCCATCGCCTGCTGCTGCATCGCGTCCATTCGTGACAGGCGGCCGACCGAGCTCTGGTCCAGCACGACCGGAGCCGCCGTGCCCGCACTGGCGCTCAGGCTCTCCTCGAGGCCCGCGATGAGCTCTACGAGCTGCCTTCGTAGGGTTTCGGCCTCCTCGTCGCTGAGCTCTTCGGTGTCCACAGACCTATACTATCCCAACGCGTCAGCCGGACCGAGCCTATCAAGAGATGGGCAGCGTTCGCACCCATGCAACTGTCTGGGCCATGCCTTCTTCCTTCGGCACGATCGGTCGGTAGCCGAGGTCGCGCTCGGCGCTGGCGTTGGTGAAAAAGAAGTCCTTGACGAGGATGTGGTAGTGAAAACGGTGGAATGGAACCTCGCGTCCCGTGACCCGATGCACGATCTCCATGGCCCGGGCGAGCATGAGGACGACAGGCGCCGGAAGGCGGACGCGAGGCATGGTGATGCCGCGGGCCTCGGCGAAGGGACGGAGAAACTCGAAGTAGTTTGGCGCGTGACCCTCACCTGCGAAGTAGGCGCCGCCGCCGACCCGGTCGCGCGTTGCCGGATCGTGGAGCTTTGCGGCGGCGAGTAGGTGAGCGTGCACCACGTTGTCGACGTGAACCACGTCGAAGCGCGCCGAGCCGTTTCCGAGCAAAAAGGGCACGCGGCCCTCCGCGAATGCTTGGAGGCTCTCGACGATCGCATGGGGGTCGTTCGGTCCGTAAATGTGCACAGGGCGGATTGCGCAGGTGCGAAGACCTCGCTCGCCGTCGGCCTCACGCACCGCTCGCTCGCCCCCGATCTTCGTCCGCACATAGTCGTGTAGAGGCTTCGTCGGATACGGGAGCGATTCGTCGCCACCGGAGACGGGGGTCTCGGAAAAGACCACGTCCTCCGAGCTCGTGTAGAGAAGGAAGGGCACGCCGAGCTCTTGGCAGACCTCGACGACGTTGCGCGTGCCGACGATGTTGGTCTCCTCGATGGCCGGGTTCTTTTTCAGCCCGACATCAACGAGTGACGCGAGGTGAAAAACGGTGTGCGCGCCACGAAGGGCCTTGCGGAGGTCCTCCTTCGATCGGATGTCGCCGGTCGCCGACGAGAGCGAGATCCCTTGCTTCTCGCGCGCCTCTTTCGCCTGGGCGTCTTCGACGAAAGTCGCAAGATCCAGGACGTGCACGTGATCGAACCGGGGCCATTCGCGCGGTAGGTCGAGCGAGCCATCGCCTCCCCCGATCATCGCGACGAGGCGCTTCCCGAGGAAGCCGGCGCCTCCGAGTACGACGGCCCTTCGAGAGCCGTTCGGAACACTGACGCCAGGTTCGTCCTTTGCTTCATCCATGGGAATTCCTCGGGAAACCCCGCTCGCAGCGCGATGGCTCGAGAGGGCGAGTCGGGTGGGGCTGGGCAGTGAGTCTACGTGCTGGTCGCTGTTGGCTCAATCCCCCGACGCGACACGCGGAAGATGGTACCGTGCCTCTGTTCCCGATGGACCAGCCTGCCACCAAGATCAAAGTCGACCGCTCCTGGATCGGCCCGCCAGACAGCGCCCTGATCGGCAACCCGACCGTTTGGCTTTTCGCCGTAGCGACCGCCACCCTCGCGTTGGCGACTGTCTACCACCTTCGGGGCACTCTGACCGCCGTCCCTACCGTCGCTCTGAACGCGGTCGCGATCTATGTGTTGTTCACCGTGATGCACGACGCGGTGCATCGGACGGCCCATCGGTCATCCTTTGTCAACGCAATGCTGGGTCGAATTTCAGCGTTCACATTGACCGTCACTCTACCGCTCTTTCGGGCGGTGCACTACGAGCACCACTCTCACACGAACGACCCCGATCGCGATCCCGACCTCGGCGTCTCGCGTCGGCCTCGCTTGCTCGTGCCGCTCTGGTGTCTCGGCATGATCGCCGAGTACCGCTTTCATTTCTATGGTCGAAAGCTGTGGCGGAACAAGAGGGATCTGGCTGAGGCACTTCTAATGGAGGCCTTCTTGGTGGCCGTGCTCGTCGGTGCATTCGTCACGGGCAATTTCGCCCTGCTCGCCACCGTCTGGCTCGGCCCGGCGCTGATTGCGATCGTGTTTCTCGCGTTGACTTTCGACTTCCTGCCGCACTATCCGTATGACTCACGAGAGCGCTTCTTCGACACGCGCATCTACCCAGGCCGACTCCTAAACGCGTTGCTTCTAGGCCAGAACTATCACCTGATCCATCACCTATGGACGACGATTCCTTGGTACCGATACCAACGCGCTTTCCGCGCCGTCCGCCCGGAGCTAGAAGCACGCGGCTCCCGCATTGGCTGGAGCATCGAGCCGTAAGGATGAACCATGAAAGCCTATGGATTCTCGACGCCGTTTTCGCCGCGCGCCCAGAACTACGTAGAGCAGCTCAGTCTCGATCTTGAAGAGCCTCGCGACCATGATCTCGTGGTTGAGATCAAGGGCGTGCAAGCCGACTTCTTACCCACGTGCCCTCCAGCACCCTGGAAACTTCCAGGTTGCCCTGCGCTCTGGTCACCATGTGGTCATTGATCACTCCGGTTTGGGGCGCAAGCTACGCGGCGCTTTCCTTGGCCACGTCCCACCCCGGAAAGAGCAGCACTGCTGGATGGACTCGAAGAGCACGCGCCAGGGTCTTGGCTCGCTCCGCACCCAGCTGCGTCCGCCCGTTCTCGAGGTTCGAAATGGTCGATTGTGTGAGGCCGGTACGCTCAGCGAGCGCCGACTGCGTGAGCTCGTTCTTCTGTCGAAGGATACGGACCATCTCGGCAGGCGAGAGCTTGACTCGAACGACCGACTTCGTGAATCGCTCGTCCCGAAGTGCCTCCTGAACCTTCTTTCCGCGCTTAGTAGTCATGGGGATTCACCTCCAGCACCAGAACCTCGAAGCGGTCTCCCTCGACCACATAGAGGACGCGCCATTTCTTCGTGAGATAGCTCGACCCAGCGCCTTCCCACTCGCCCTTGAGCGCATGGTCCAGGTAGCCAGGGATCAACCGGAGCGCTCGTGGCCCAGATGCTTGAACGACTTCCTTCCATGCCTCGTACTGCTTGACGACCTGTTTGGGCGCCCTCTTGAGTTGCCTCTTGCAGGACCTGCTCTCGAGAACCTCCCACATTACGCACAGGTAATATGCTTACGAGGTAATGTCAAAGGATGGTCGTCAGCTGGATTCCTGATCCTGAGCTTCTGCACGGGCGGCGGTGAGTTCCGCGCCAAACAACAGAACGCGAGCTGAGAAGTAGAGCCAGAGCAAGAGTACGATCACCGAGGTCAGTGAACCGTAGACCGCCTGGAGGCTGCTGATGCTGTTCAGATAGAGAACGAACAGCGCCTTGCCGAACTCAAACAGCACTGCTGCGACCAGTGCTCCGGGAAGCAGCTCCCGCCAGGGGCGACGCTTGTAAGGGACGAGCATGTACATGAGCGAGATCGTCAGGAAGATGAACACGAAGCTTGCGACGTGGCCAGCGAGTGCCCCGAGCGCCGTTTCATTCAGGCCCAACTGGGCGGGATTGAACTGCAGGAGGACGTCCAATGCCATAGACGCTGCGACGGCGCAGAGGAGCAGGAGCGACACCACGACCGTCATGGCAAAGTATCGAAGCCTCGAGAGATAGAAGGGGTGCCCCTTGGGGATGCCAAGCGCGAGGTTGATGCCTCGACTCAGGGCGCCGAACATCTTGCTAGCAGCCCACAGAAGCCCAACCACGCTTGCGATCCCGGCTGCGCCGCGCAGATCGATCAGTGCCTCGATATTGGTTCGTAGGAAGTCGGCGCTTCCCGGGAACTCGTCCGAGAGCATTCGATCGAGGCGCGCTTGGATCTCGTCGCGTTCCAAGAACAGGCTCGCGCCCGCAACGACACCGACCAGCAAGGGGAAGAGCGAGAAGAAACTGAAGTAGGCAATGCTCGCCGCCATGTCCTTTGCGTGGTCTTCATTGCTCTTCTCGATCGCGCGCAGGAGCACCGCCGCGCCCGGAATGCGGCCCAACCTTTCCTTCCAGGATCCGGGATGCGTGTCGACGCTCATGGTGTGCCAGTATAGGATCTTCTCGTTGAGCCTTCGCTCGGCTTTTTTTTTCTGGAATGAGGGCGCCTTGTAGTGCTTGCGCTTCTCCCGCGCCGACCCGGGCTGCCGATGGCCACCATGTGGTCATTGATGCGGTGGGAATCGAACCGCCGGCGATTCGCCTGATCTAGATGATTCTCGAACGGTTTTGCGGACAGGTATCGATGAGAACACGTCCAAAGAACACGAACAGAACGCGTTACCGGACATTCTTAGGACAACGTCACAAATCCCGTTGCCCGACGTGAATCGGGAGCTTGCGGAACTCTGGACGCTGCACTTGAGGTTCGCAGCGGCGCAGTGCGATGAAGAACAATCGTAGTGGCACGCTCGCTTGCTAGTTGCCTAGAAAGACGGCGTTGAGCGGATGGCCGTGCTGTGGCAGGACCCTGATACGATGGAGCACGAAGAGCTCACGATCCATGGCAGGCGCCTGAAGTATCGACTTGCTGGCAGAGGCCCGCTCGTGCTGCTTGTTCACGGGATGGCCGGCAGCGCAACGACTTGGAAGCAGGTCATGCCCGCACTG
>CALLDH010000263.1 GCA_937998345.1 uncultured bacterium
TCAGCAACGAATGCGTGATGCGGCCGAGCCGTCCGGTCTCATCGCGAATGAGCGCGGCGGACTCGGCAAGATCGGACTGCAGCGCCTCATCTCCGCCAAGCGCCCGAATCGCATCCCGCATGTCGGCGGCTAAGGTTCGGATGGTGGCCAGCGGCGTGTTGAGCTCATGGGCAACGCCCTGCGCGACGCGCCCGAGGCTCGCCAAGCGTTCAGCTTGCAGCAGACGGCGTTCGGCAAGGAGGGTCTGGGTGCGCTCGACGTAGAGGTTCATGATTCGCGAAGGGTCGTTCCCGTGGGAAGCCAGCGGAAACGACAGCATCTCGTACCGCCGATCGCTGACCATGAAGCGGCATCGCCCCGGGGCGCCTTCGTCCCGAGCGCGCCAGACCGGACACAGACCAGCGGGTTGGACCTCGCAGCCACGAGACGCGACGGGGCACTCCCATGCGTCCTCCGCGTTGGGGCTGGGTGCGAGTTCGTCGGCCAAGCGGTTGCGCCACTCGATACGGCCGTCGGGAGAGACGACCTCCAGGCCCGCCTCGAGCTCATCGAGCGTGTTGGAGATGACTTGGTACTCTAGCTCCGCTTGATCGCGGGCCGTTGCTAACGCTCGCTCCCGGTCGCGTAGCTCGCGTACGGCGTGGAGCACGACGTACGCCACGGCCACCACGGTCGTCGTGAATGCTGCAACGTTACCAATGGTGTCCCAGGGCGGGGCGGGATCCCAGATTCCGATCTGCAGGGCAGGTACCCACTCGGTCAGCGCAAGGAAGCCCGCAGCGGCCAGAGCCGCCGCGGTCGCAACCAGGGTGGCCTGAGGCCCTCCCAGGATTCCGATCAACGCGAGGTGAAAAACGTAGAATCCGATGAACGGTGAGGAGATGCCCCCAGCAGCCCACAGGACGACGGTGAGCATGACGAGATCCACGAGAGCTTGAGACACAGCTGCTCTCTTGCCGGTCCCTAGACCGGAGGCTCGTTTCAGAAGGAGATAGTTGTAGACGCTGCCGACCGCTACAACGACCAACAAGACTGGCCACGCTACTCCCGGGAAGTAGCCAGCCAGAACCAAACCCGCAGCCCCAAGGACACCCGCCATCGCAACCCACCTCAGCGTGATCAACCAGCGGATGCGGTCGACGCCGAAATCGTCACGTTCGCGAGAATCGGCGAACACGCTCGAACGGCTGGGTTCCTCGGCCATCATTGTTTCCTGGGTTTTGGGGTCGATCGCACCCCCCGGCCAGGGTACAACGAGCCGACCCGACGATGGCAAACGAATCAAACGAAAGGAAGGTGATCATTGCCATCCTTCTGACGTCGACGCTGCTGACCATGCTCGGCATCGCCGGAGTGCTCAGGGGTGCCTACGACCTGTCCCTGGCCCCGCTCCCAGAAGACGTTCGCGAGCTCTACGAGCCGGAGGCGGACGTCACCGACGCGGAGGTTCAGCTCCTCGAAGCCCAGGTGACCAACCCCTATCGCAGACCGCTGGCCGCCGCCAACGTCGTTGCGTCGGCATTGGTGCTGATCGGCAGCTTCATGTTGAGCTGGCGCCGCAAGCTTGCGCTTTGGTGGATCAGGCAGGCGGTGGTGGCGAAGTTGCTTTGGATCGCCGTATACACCGTGTCACTCGTCTCTCACGTCAAGATGAGCTTCGCGCCACTGGCTCTCGACAACCCGGACGCGGCGCTTCCGGAAGTCATCGGCGGGGTGATTCTCGTGAGCACGTTCAGCTGCGCCTTGCACGTCGCCGCCGCCTACCGGGCTACGCGACCAGACATCGCGGAGTTCATTAGATCGAACTCCAAGCCCTGAGGCCTAGCTCGGGTGAAGCTCCCTGGACGATGCGAAGCATCGACTTTGCGAGGTCAGAAGTTGATGCGACGCATGATGGCGCGTGGCAGGGCCCGGATGACCGCCATGATCAGTCGCCACGGCGCCGGCGCGTACACGACTGGTGCGCCGCGGTCGATGGCGCCGAGCACTCGCCGAGCAACCGCGTCAGGCTCGCCAGCGAACGGTGGCGGCTCGAGCCCAGCGGTCATGCTCGTCTTGACGAAGCCAGGTTTAACGGTGATGACGCGCAAGCCTTCGGCACGGTGTTTGTGATCCAAGCCTTCGAGGTAGTGCGTAAGGCCCGCCTTGGCCGCACCGTAGATGATCACTGGCTTGCGCCCCCGTTCTCCCGCGACCGAGCTGAACACACACAGAGTGCCGCCACCGTCGTCGAGCAGCGCCTTTTTCGCCACCTCGCAGAAAACGACGGTGTTGGAGAAATTGACGCGAACCAGCCTCTCGGCGAGTAAGGGATCGGCTTCGAGGTCCTCTTGGATAGCGAAAACGCCGGCGGTCACGATGACGGCGTCCAGGCCTCCGAGCGCTTCTCGAGCAGCGTCGACCGCTCCGGCAAACGTCTCGGGCTTCTCGAGGTCGCAGACGACGCTTGGCACCGGGTCGGCCGCGCCTCGTACGCTCAGGTCGGTTGCGCTGCGTTCGAGATCGACGCTGCTTCGGCCAAGCAGACAGATCGTATCCCCACGCTCCACCATGAGGCGCGCAAGCGCACGGCCCATTCCCTTGGTTGCACCCAGAAACGCAACTCGCATCTCAGTCCCCCAGCAAGCGCACGGACTGCGCACTCCGAAATCTGCGGTTCGGATCCCATCGATCGCGAATCGCCCTGAACTCGTCCAGCCTGACCCCCTCCATGGCTTCGAAGTGCTCACGCCGTGTGAACGAATCCTTGGCGAGGTAAATGCGCCCGCCCTCCTGGAGCACCTGCTCGTTCAGGGCGTCAACCAGGTCCTGGGTGTCATCGCGAACCGCGATGTCGAGCGCAAGCGTAATGCCCGGACGAGGGAAGGAGAGAGTGCCACGGCTCTCGCGGCCAAAGTCTTTGATGACGCATAGGAACGAGGCCCCGCCACGACTGGTGAGCACCTCGAGCACCCGCCGCGCCGAGCTTCGCCCTGCTTCGCGGGGCAACACACACTGATACTGAGTAAACCCACGTCGGCCGTACATACGGTTCCAGGAACCGATGGCGTCGAGGGGATAGTAGAACGACTCGTGGCTGACGATCCCGCTCGATTGACGGCGCCATTGCTTGCGATAGTAGAGCTCGTTGAACATCCGGATGGTGAGGCCGCTGAGAACCCACTCTGGCCAGTCGAAGCGGAGCCTCGGTTGGAAACCTGGCTTGGGGGCGCCGGACGGAGCCTGGTCGGCCTCGGCCCATCGGCCGGTCATCAGGATACCACGGCCCATGTTCTTGCCGCGCGCAAGGCAATCTATCCAACCCATGGTGTACGGCCATTCGGGCGCGGCATCCTCGAGCGCGTCTTGAAATTCATCGATGTCGTGAATGCGTCGGCTCTCCTGCCAGATCCACTGCGACGGGATTCGACGCATTCCGAACTCGACCTCGAGGATGTGGCCCGTCAGACCCATCCCGCCGATCGTGGCGCGGAAGAGGTCGGGGTGTTGCTGGGGTGAGCACTCGAGCACACGCCCATCGGCGACGCGCATCTTGAGCGCCGTCACGTGGTCGCCGAAGTTCCCGTCCTTGTGCTGGTTCTTTCCGTGGACGTCCGCGGCAACCATCCCGCCTAGCGTGACGAACTTCGTGCCGGGGGAGACGGGGGAGAAGTAACCGCGTGGCATCAGTAGACGATTGAGATCACTCAGCGCGAGCCCAGACTCCGCCCGGAAAAGACCCGTATCCTCGTCGAAGCCCAAGATTCGATCGGCGAAGGTCGTGTTCAGCACGGTCGGCTGGTCGTCCGGTGGCAGAGACGCGTCCCCGTACGAGCGGCCGAGCCCTCGTGACAGATTGACGTCGGCGCTGATCCGTTCGAGATCTTCGCCAACGCGTTCGCGCCCTGGAGCCGAATGGCGGCCCCAACCCGAGAGCGTCGAAATCGGTGGCTCACCCATAGCGGTTGCAGTGTAGCGCGAGGAAGAGCAGGGCCCTAGCGTCCGCTCTTTGGCACGAGCGCAGCGCGGAGCTCGTCGGCGCGATCGGTGCGCTCCCACGTGAAGGTCTTCTCGGTGCGGCCAAAGTGCCCGTAGGCTGCTGTGGGCGTGTAAATCGGCCGGAGGAGGTCCAGGGTCTCGACGATCGCGGCCGGGCGGAAATCAAACAGCTTGGAAACCACTTTGCTGATTTTCTCGTCGGGAACGACACCCGTCCCGAAGGTGGTCACGTAGACCCCCATCGGCTTGGCGACCCCGATCGCATAGGCCACCTGTACCTCGCAGCGTGACGCGACCTTCGCTGCAACGATGTTCTTGGCCACGTAGCGGGCGAAGTACGCCGCGCTGCGATCGACCTTGGAGGGGTCCTTGCCGCTGAAGGCACCACCACCATGCCGCCCCATGCCGCCGTAGGTGTCGACGATGATCTTGCGCCCCGTCAGGCCGGCGTCACCGTAGGGACCGCCGACTACGAAGCGTCCGGTCGGGTTGATGTGAAACTTGGTCTTCTTGTCGATCATCTTGGCCGGAAGGGTCGGCTTGATGACCTCCTCGATGATCGCTTCTCTGAGAGCGCGCTGCTTCACGCTTGCGGCGTGCTGCGTCGACACTACGATCGCATCGAATCGGGTCGGCTTGTCCTTCTCGTACTCGACGGTGACCTGGGTCTTGCCGTCCGGGCGGAGCCCCTCGATGATGTTCTTCTTGCGGACCTGCGTGAGCCTGCGTGCCAGCTTGTGGGACAGGTCGATCGGCATCGGCATGAGCTGCCGGGTCTCGTTCACGGCATAGCCGAACATGAGCCCCTGATCGCCAGCCCCCTGCTCCTTCTTGGCACTGGAGTCGACCCCCATCGCGATGTCCGGGGACTGCTGCTCGACGGCGGCCAGGACTCCGCAGGTATCCGCATCGAAGCCCATCGAAGAGTCGGTGTAACCGATTTCTGCGATCGCCTTTCGTGCGACCTTCGCGATCTCGATGACGGCCTTCGAGGTGACCTCGCCGCCACAGACGACGAAGCCGGTTTTGACCATCGTTTCGACTGCGACGCGCGACCTCGGATCTTGCGCGAGGTACGCGTCCAGCAGCGAATCACTGATCTTGTCACAGATTTTGTCGGGGTGACCCTCGGTCACGGACTCGGAAGTGAACAGGTATTGGCTCATATCTGGGCAGGCCTCATATCCGCGACAGTCCCCTTAGTCAATAGGACCCCAACGAAAGCAACCTGTACAACCGGAGAACGGCGCGCGGCGCACGTGCTCGCGAGCGCTCCGGGGCACGGCGGGACGCGATGCGGGCACCCTGCGGACGTAGACATCAACGAAAAAGGGGACTGTCCCCTTTTTCAAAGGGTTAATCCTCAGCGCGTCAGACACGACACCCCTCACTACCTTGACTTCTACACAGGAGAACGGCTCGCGATGTGCGGCACAGCGAGTGGGGGGGAGGCGAGCCGTAGTTCGACGTAAGGAGACGGCCGAGCGGGTCCCGCTGGTGAGCACGTGTGTCGGGAGCCGGTCTCCGGTGGTGTGGTTTGGTTTTTGTCAGAACTCGACGGGGAGTTCGGTTCCGTAGGTGGCGAAAATGTTGAGGCCGTATCCATCGCAGTCGGTGCGGAATTCCGCGGCCTCGACGCCGACTAGAACCGTGCCCATGTTGGAGCTCGCGGAGGTGTCGCATCGACGCTCGATGCCGACCGTGTCGTTCTCGTCGATGCAGAACTTGATGCCTCCGATCGAATCGGTTGAGCCCGTGCACTTGTCTATCCCTTCGAATCCATCCGGACAGAGGTAGCTCAGGGAGAGGATCCGGGTGCTAAATCCACCATAGGCCTGGACGAAGATCGGTGTCGGAGCGTCGAGGACTTCGAGCGCGTAGTAGTCGATGTCCTTGTCGCTGTGGAGGGTGGCCTGGAGGTCGATGCCCCATGCGTCTTGCATGCAGTTGAGGGCGGTTCCCTCTCCGCAGATCAGTGCGAAACTCTGGAACGAGTCGTTGAACTCGAACGGGTCTTCGCAGACACAGCGCCCGGCTTCGCAATGATAGCCACTGTCAAAGCCATTGTCCGCACAAGTGCCGCAGAGCGTTGGGGAGCCGCAGATCGACGCGTTCCCGCACTCGACCCCATACGCCTCGCAGGTACAATCGCCGACGCATTCATAAACGGAGGCCTCGGATAGAACGCAGTCCTCACCGTTCGCGCAGGGCGGGCATTGCGTCAGGCCGCCACAGCCGTCCGGGAGCCCTCCCGCAGGAGCGCATTCGTTGTCGGCGCAGGGATAGGTCGGCTCGCAGCATTGGCCGTCCACGCAAACCTCTGCCCCGGTACAGCGCCCGCCACAGTCGGCGCAGTCCGCGCCGGCCGGACACTCGCACTTGTTGTCGACGCAGACGACGCCATCACCGAGACAATTGCCGCAGAAGATCGCTTGCTCCTGGCCACCGCAGCGCGTGGGAACCGGGCCGCACTCGGCACCACCCGCGAAGCTAGCGCAGGTGTTCTCTTCGCATCCGCAGACGAAATTCTGACCGTTCGCGCCACAGACGCTGCCTTCGACGCAGCCTCCGCACTCGATCGATCCGTCACAGCCGTCGGGCAGAGAGCCGCATTCGATCGCGATCCCGAGGGCAGCGAAGTCAGCCATCACCTGGTCACAGGTCTTGGGCACGCATTCGGGTTCTTTCGAATCGTAACAACGGCTGTCGCTATTCCAGCAGAAGTACCCCGACGGGCAATCGGTGGGTTGGCCACAACCAAAGAGACCGTTTGGGACGGCAAGGTCACAGCCCCCGAGGGCGACCAAGCCAAGTATCAGAGCAAGGCGGAGGCGCATCAGAAAGTTCCTTTCACCGAAATGCCCGTCGGGCCGATGCTGACTTCAGGCATCGCCTCCTCGTGACCACCGGTAAGCTGCCAGATGATCCCGCCGATGATGCCGGCTCCGC
Organism: uncultured bacterium; assembly: GCA_937998345.1. Taxonomy (GTDB): domain Bacteria; phylum Myxococcota_A; class Polyangia; order Polyangiales; family Houyiibacteriaceae; genus SG8-38. The sequence goes on from CALLDH010000263.1 coordinate 6,928, forward strand.
CCACGGCCATCAGAGCGACACCCGCCTTGGTGCGCCGCGGTCCGCGATCCGCCATCTCCTCAACCATCGCGTAGCTCGACCCTGGCACCGCGCTCTCGACGGTCTTCTGGTCTCGCTGCCCAAGGCCGACGAGAATCGCCCCTGTCACAACCGCTGCGCCGCCGACACCGATCGTGATCCAAGGGCCCGGGCCCGGACCCACGTACTGGGTGAGAGGTCGCTCCGCCTTGACCCTTGCTGCCGCTTCGATCGCCGCACTCCTCGCCTCGATTTCAGCGTCGAGCTCCGCGCGGCGGCGCGCCTCGATCGCGGCACGCAAGACATCGATTCGACTCTCGACGTGTTCTCGGTCTGCCGACTTGGGCCGCGCTTCGAGATAGCCCTCGTATGCCTCGAGAGCTTCTTCATCATGCCGCATCCGGTCCGACACTGTGGCGATGTTGTAGAGAAGGTCGGGACTGCCTGTCAGCTCGTAGGCCCGCTGAAAGCTCGTCAGCGCGGTCTGGAACTCTCCGTTCGCGTACGCTCGCGTTCCAACAGCAAAGGCGTTTTTCGCCTCGGCGATGCGCGCTTCGCGGGACTGTGAGCCCTGCGCATGAACGACAGCCGTGGAACCCAGTGATGAAAGTGCAACTGCTAGGACAAGAAGGAAACGCATCTCTCCCCCGAAAGTAAGAACGCTCACGAAACGCGTTCCTACAAGATAGCAGTCCAAAAACCCGGAAGCTCACTCGTGGGTAATGTGCGGGGGTACGTTCCTAGAAATGCGGGTATCACCTTGCCACTCGTCGCCCGCGTGCGGGTAGTCGAGATTGTAATGCAAGCCACGACTCTCTTTGCGCGCGCCTGCGCAACGGATGATCAGCTCGGCGACATCCGCAATGTTTCGCAGCTCCAGCATGTCGCGATTCACCAAGTGCGCCCAGTAGTACTCGCGAATCTCGTCCTGCAGCATGGCGATGCGGCGCGACGCCCGACGCAAGCGACGATCGGTACGAACGATCCCTACATAGTTCCACATGAATCGGCGTATCTCGTCCCAGTTCTGAGACACGACGACCGCCTCGTCGCTGGGCACCGCCTCCCCCACGTCCCAGTCGGGGACCTTGGCCGGCTCCACTCGAGGCATCGTGTCCAATGAGGCCCGCGCCGCGATGGCGGTTCGGTGGCCGTACACCAGCCCCTCGAGGAGTGAGTTGGAGGCGAGACGGTTGGCGCCGTGGAGGCCTGTGCAGGTGACCTCGCCCACGGCCCACAGACCCGGAAGTGTCGAGCTCCCGTCCTCATCGACCACGACGCCACCACACATATAGTGCGCCGCAGGAACCACCGGAATCGGATCCTTCGTCATGTCGATGCCGAATTGAAGACAGCGTTCATGAATGTTCGGAAACCTCTCCATGATGAAGTCGGCGGGCTGGTGGGTCATGTCCAGGTAGACGCAGTCGTCACCTCTGAGCTTCATTTCGTAGTCGATGGCCCGGGCGACGACATCACGGGGAGCGAGATCTTTCATCTCGTGGTGCGACTTCATGAACGCCTCGCCACTTCGCAGACGGAGCACTCCGCCCTCCCCTCGCAACGCCTCGCTGATGAGAAAGCTCTTGGCCTCGGGATTGAATAGGCACGTCGGATGAAACTGAAAGAACTCCATGTTCGCGAGCTCAGCACCCGCACGGTACGCCATCGCGATGCCATCCCCGGTCGCGACATCCGGGTTCGACGTATAAAGGTACACTTTGCCGGCGCCCCCTGTGGCCAGAACCGTCGCTCGCGCCAGATAGGTTTTCACCGCTCCAGTCTTTTCGTCGAGGACATATGCGCCGACGACCTGTCGGGCTCCCCCGAACTTCGAGGCTTCCACCAGGTCGATCGCCATGTGGTCCTCCATGATCTCGATGCGGGGTGATGCGGCAGCCGCCTGAAGGAGAACACGTTGGACTTCTTCGCCAGTGATGTCTCCGGCGTGCACGACCCGCCGGGCACTGTGACCGCCCTCTCTGGTCAGATCGAGCGAGAGACCCTCTTCACTCCGGGTGAACTGCGCCCCGAGGTCCATCAGCTCCTTGATTCGTCCCGGCCCATCGCGAACCACCATTTCGACGACCTCACGATGCGAAAGCCCGCCGCCAGTACCGATCGTGTCGTTGACGTGAGCCTCGAACGAGTCGGAAGGGTCGAGTACCGCGGCAATGCCGCCCTGTGCCCAGTTCGTGGCTGAATCGGCACTGCCACGCTTCGTGACCATCATCACTTGGCTGTGCCGCGCCGCTTCGAGCGCGAAGCTCAACCCGGCTACTCCGCTACCGAGCACCAGGTAGTCGCATTCGGCTCGCATGGACGGCAGAGTCTAACAGGCGGCGCGGTAGTCTGGCATGGGGTTTTCTCCCGGCGCTACAGCTCGAGCTCGCAGGCTGCACGCGGGCCGGAAGGCGGGGCGAAGTACTGGAAATAGCTCACACGATACCCCCCAAGCACCTGCACCACGTGATCCCCGAGCTCGTAGCCGGCCACTGGCAGATCGGGCTCCGCCTCCGGAAGGAACGTGATCACATCGAAGGCGCGGGGCCGAAACAGCTCGACGATCGATCGAATCAGGCCGTCGAGGTCACCGCGAAAATCGTAGTTGGTCTCGAAGCTCACGTAACTCCCGGTCTCCTCGGGAGTGACGTGGAACGTGTAGTACTCCTCGCCCTTCACCGCATTGAGGGAATACCCGGCCGGGTCGAAGACATGTTCAGATGTGGTGAACCCCGGAAGAATGGCAGCCATCCCAGAGGAAACCGAAAGCGACCTGTCGTGTGACGTGCGCGTGGCGGCAAACTGTCCGGCGACATCCTCGTCGATCACGTGCATGAGCACTTCGAGCGTCGGATCGTTCTTCTCGGGGCTGTACGGACGGGTGGTATGGAACATCTGAATGTAGCGCCCATGCGCGTCGCCGAAGCGAAGGGCTCGGCCCGGGAGTATGGCCTGGAGACGACGCGCGTCATCGTAAAACGTGGTCTCCTGGTGTTCAGGAAAGTGTTCGCTCTTTCGCTCGTACACCAGGAAGGCGATCGATTCTTTTGGAATCGCCTTCAGGATCTGAGGGACGGCATTGACCAGCGTCGTTTGACCGCAGGTGATCACGACGAACCAATCGTCGAAGACGAACAAGCTCGATTCGGACAGCAGATACGCGTCGGAGTGTTCGCTTCGCAGGACCGAGAGAACCTTCGCGCCGGCAGCCTCGACGATACAGTGCCACGCCTCGTCGCCCAAGGAGCGCAGCGGCGGGAAGCCGGGAGTCACCACCACTTCCAGCTTCTTTTCTGGGCCTTCGAAAAAACTCGGCGTCGCCATCGAACGCCCCATCATGCGCAGAAGCGCGCTCAGCGCAAGCGAGAGAGGCCCATTTTGGCGTGAGTCAGCACCCGGGGATACACTCCCGAACGATGGCTTCGCGGTTGTTGACGATAGTGGGCGTGCTGGGCCTGATCGTGGGCACGGGGACGCCCGCTCAGGCCGACATCTATCGCTGCAAGCGTGCGGATGGGACGCAGCACTACACGAACATCAGGGAACCGGGCCGCCGCTGCCAGCTCGTCGTGCGTGGCAGCAAGAAGTCGAAGCCGACCGCCAGGGCGAAGAAGGCCACAGGAACGAAGTCACCGAACGGCAGCCGGCAAAAGGATCCGGCTCGCTACAGTCGCTACAACAGTCTGATCGGTGAAGCTGCAATGCTTTACCAGCTCCCGGAGTCCTTCATTCGCGCCGTCATGCGTGTCGAGAGCGACTTCAATCCCACCGTGGTCAGCCGGGCGGGGGCCATGGGGCTCATGCAACTCATGCCCAGGACGGCGCGGTCGATGGGAGTATCGGACCCTTTCGACGCGCGCCAGAACATCAACGGCGGCGCGCGTTACCTTCGTATTCTGGCTAATCGGTTCAAGGGTGACCTGGTGTTGACGGTGGCCGCATACAATGCGGGCGAAGGCGCGGTCGAAAAATACAACGGTATCCCGCCGTACAAAGAGACGCAGCGCTACGTGCGTCGAGTGCTCAAACACTACTACGCATACCGTGCCGAGAGCGTGCCTTAGCCCATGACCCTGACGCTCATCGTCGCGGTGCTCGTCGGATTGGCAGCGCCGGTCATTCGGGGTCGGATCTGGGGAGTTCCGTTCA
>CALLDH010000264.1 GCA_937998345.1 uncultured bacterium
CGTTGAACGGATCTGCGAGGAAGTCTCGGGAGTCGTCCAACCAGTGAACTACAACTCCCCCCAGCAGATCGTGATCGCTGGAGAGACCGCTGCCGTGAGCGAGGCGGGGATGAAGCTCAAAGAAGCAGGGGCCCGCGCCACCACGCTCCCGGTCAGTGCGCCATTTCATTCGACGCTGATGCAGCCTGCCGAAGAGCGCCTGCGTGAGGACATCGAGCAGATCGCATTTTCGGATCCTCGCGCGCCGGTGTACGTCAATGTGGACGCCAAGCCCATCTCCGATGCGGCTGCCGCAAAGGACGCGTTGATTCGCCAGGTCAGCCGGCCGGTTCGTTGGGAAGAAAGCGTTCGGCGGATGATCGACGACGGAGTCTCGCTCTTCGTAGAAGTGGGCCCGGGTCGGGTGCTCAGCGGACTTTTGGCGCGAATCGACAAGGGAGCAGGGCGGGTCAGCGTGCAGGGCCCGCCGGACTTCGATGCGGCCAACAAGGCCATCGCGGAAGCCCGAGCTGGCTGATTTATCAGTAATTTCCATGGTCTGACTGAATGGACCCCCCTGCGTTTGACCTGATTTTCAAATCTTGTAGAAACGCGCCGCCCGCCAGCAATTAACCGGGGTCGGGCTCAAATAGAGGTTCAGCGCATATGCAAAATCTGATTTACGCAGCCCCCGCAGCGGGCGTGCTTGCTCTTCTCTTCGCCTGGATGAAGGCGAGTTGGGTTTCCAAACAGGATGCGGGCGATGCCAACATGGTCGACATCGCCGCTCAGATTCAGGAAGGCGCCCTGGCGTTCCTCCGGGCTGAGTACCGCGTCCTGTCGATCTTCGTGCTCGTCGTCGGAGCGATTCTGGGCGTTGCCTACTTCGGTGACCCGCAGCGCGGCTGGCAGATCGCAGGCTCCTTCGTCATCGGCGCGTCCTTGTCGGCTGCAGCGGGTTGGATCGGCATGAAGGTTGCGACCAATGCCAACGTGCGTACCACGGCGGCAGCTCGCATCGGCTTGTCTCCTGCGCTCGACGTGGCGTTCTCCGGCGGCACCGTCATGGGCATGACGGTCGTCGGCCTTGCGACCATCGGTCTCAGCGTGCTCTACCTCGTCTTCACGAACGTGCTCGGCTGGGAGCTCGCGCGCACCGTCAACGTCATCACCGGCTTCTCGATGGGCGCCTCCTCGATCGCGCTCTTCGCGCGTGTCGGCGGCGGCATCTACACCAAGGCTGCGGACGTCGGCGCCGACCTGGTGGGTAAGGTTGAATCCGGTCTTCCCGAGGATGACCCCCGTAACCCTGCCGTCATTGCCGACAACGTCGGTGACAACGTCGGCGACGTGGCTGGCATGGGCGCCGACCTCTTCGAGTCCTTCGTCGGCGCGATCATCGGCGCCATGGTCCTCGCGCTCGGCTTCGACGCCGTCGCGAACGGCGACAGCGTCGGCCCTGTGGTCATGCCTCTGGTCATCGCAGGCGCGGGCATCGTTTGTTCGATGGTGGGCACGTTCTTCGTCCGCACCAAAGAGGGTGGCAATCCTCAACACGCCCTCGACATGGGCGCTTTTGGCGCCGCGGGCGTCATGGCTGTCGTCACTTTTGGCATCGCACGCTACATGTGGCCGGAAGGCGGCGCTACGACCGCGCAGGGTCAGCTCGTGACCTGGATGAACGTGGGCTGGGCGACCGTCGCCGGCCTGGCCGCTGGCGTCGCCGTCGGTCTCATCACTTCGTACTACACGTCGATGCACAAGCCTCCGGTCGATAGCATCGCGGAGCAGAGCAAGACCGGCACTGCGACCAACATCATTGCGGGCCTCGGAGTCGGCATGCAGTCGACCGCCATGCCGATCATCGTCATCGCCTTTGGCGTGGTCATCGCGGCCCAGGTTGCGGGCCTCTACGGCGTGGCCATCGCCGCGCTTGGCATGCTCTCCACGACGGGAATTCAGCTCGCAGTCGACGCGTACGGCCCCATCGCCGACAACGCCGGTGGCATTGCCGAGATGAGCCATCAGGAGCCGCAGGTGCGTGAGCGCACCGACAAGCTGGACGCGGTTGGCAACACCACAGCGGCCATCGGCAAGGGCTTTGCCATCGGCTCGGCGGCCATGACGGCTCTCGCGCTCTTCGCCGCCTTCGCACAGACGGCAGGCATCACCGGCATCAACATTTCGAAGCCGCTGGTCATGGCTGGGCTCTTCCTTGGCGGCATGCTTCCCTTCCTCTTCTCCTCGATGGCGATGAAGGCGGTTGGCATCGCGGCGATGGACATGATCGAAGAGGTCCGTCGTCAGGTCCGTGAGATTCCTGGCCTGCTCGAGGGCAAAGCGAAGCCGGACACCGCTCGCTGCGTGAAGATCTCCACCGAGGCTTCGCTCAAGCGCAGGGTGGCGCCAGGCGCGCTCGCCATTCTGACCCCGGTTGTCGTCGGCTTCACGATGGGCGCGGAGCCGCTTGGCGGCTTGCTCGCCGGTGTCACGGTCTCGGGCGTTACGATGGCGCTTTTCATGGCCAACGCCGGTGGCGCCTGGGACAACGCCAAGAAGTCGTTCGAAAGCGGCGGCTACAAGATGACGGACGGTTCAGTCCACCCGAAGGGCAGTGAGGCCCACAACGCCGCGGTCGTCGGTGACACCGTCGGTGATCC
>CALLDH010000265.1 GCA_937998345.1 uncultured bacterium
GGCTGCTTCGCGCTCGTCCTCCTGATGAGCTGCGGAGGCGACGGGACGTCTCGGTCTGGCCCTGCGCTCGAGCCGCGCCCTGAGGTGCAGACCTGTCTGCCTGACGTGTCGGAGGGCATGCCGTCGCGCCTCTCCGACACCGGTTGCTTCGTCGATCTCGAATCTCTCGAGCCCGGGCCCGATCTCATCCCCTATGACGTCAACTCAGCTTTGTGGACGGATGGTGCGTTCAAGCCGCGCTACATGGTTGTGCCAAGTCCCAAGCGGATCGCGATCGAAGAGGATGGCTCCTGGGTGTTTCCGGAGGGGACCGTCCTGATCAAGGTGTTCGGCTTCGAGTTCAACGTGGGTGATCCGCAGAGCCGCCGTGCCGTCGAGACGCGCTTCATGGTTCGGAGTAGCGGGGGTTGGGAGTACTCGACCTATCAGTGGAACGACGAGGGCACCGAGGGCGAGCTTCTCGATGCGCGCAAGACCGTCGAATACACGATCCACGAGGGTGGGGAGGCCAAGGTCGTCGAGTACCTGTTCCCGGAGTACGAGGACTGTGTCACCTGCCACGGGCCGGCGATCAATGACGTGCTGGGCCCAAAGACCGCGCAGATCAATCGCGAGCGCAACTACGACGGGCTGGTTGAGAACCAGCTCGTTGCGATGGCGGAGATCGAGCTCTTGGACCTGGACGCGGACGAAGAGATCGACCCGAATGACGAACCGAGGATGGCGAACCCGCAAAAGGGGGAGGGCAGCCTCGACGAGCGGGCCCGCGCATACCTCGACGCCAACTGCGCGCATTGCCATCGGCCCAACGGCTATGCGAGCTCGGGGGATCACGGCCTCGACTTCCGTTACGAGCTCCCGATCGAAGACACGGGGATGTGTGACCCGATGAAGTACTTTCCCCAATGGGCCGGGACGCCTCGTATCGCACCAGGGAACCCTGAGGGATCCGGCATCCTGCAACGGTTCACCGTGGAGGATTTGCTGCGAATGCCATCCATCGGGACCTCGACCATCGACGCGTTCGGCACCGAGCTTCTCCGCGATTGGATCGCCCAGATGACCAGCTGTCCGTAGATCGCGGCCTGCGCGCCGGCATGCTATGGCAGGCGCGATGGCGCGCTACGATCCAGCGACGATTGAGCCGAAATGGCAGGCCTTCTGGGACAAAGACGACACGTTTCGCACACCTGAGGGGGGCCACCGTCCCAAGACGTACATCCTGGACATGTTCCCGTATCCGTCCGGGTCGGGGCTGCACGTGGGTCATCCTGAGGGGTACACCGCGACCGACATCATGGCGCGCTATCGGCGCGCAACCGGGTGCGACGTCTTGCACCCGATGGGCTGGGATGCGTTTGGCCTCCCGGCAGAGCAGCACGCAATCCTCACCGGGACGCATCCGCGCGATACCACCCAGCACAATATCGCGACGTTCAAGCGTCAGCTCAAGATGCTCGGGTTCAGCTATGACTGGGCTCGCGAGATCGATACGACCTCTCCCGAGTACGTGAAATGGACGCAGTGGATTTTCCTCAAGCTCTTCAAACGTGGCCTCGCGTATCAGAGCGAGGTTGCGGTCAACTGGTGTGCAGAGCTCGGCACGGTGCTGGCCAACGAAGAGGTCATCAACGGCCTGAGTGAACGGGGAGGGCATCCTGTCGAGCGGGTTCCGCTTCGGCAGTGGGTGCTGAAGATCACCGCCTACGCAGACAGGCTCCTCGCGGACCTCGAAGACGTCGAGTGGCCCAACAGCACTCGCATCATGCAGCAGGAATGGATCGGCCGCTCCGAGGGCGCCGAGGTGAAGTTCGACGTCGCCGGGCAGGATGCGGTCATCGAGGTCTTCACGACGCGCCCGGACACGCTGTTTGGCGCGACGTTCATGGTGCTCGCGCCAGAGCATCCTCTGGTCGAGGTGGTCACGACCGACGAGCGACGCGGCGAAGTCACGGCTTACGTCGAGCAAGCCAAGAACAAGAGCGAGCGCGACCGCCAAGCGAACAAAGAAAAGACCGGCGTCTTCACCGGCGGGTTCGCGATCAATCCGGTCAACAGCGCCGAGGTTCCGATTTACATCGCCGACTATGTGCTGTGGGGCTACGGCACCGGCGCGATCATGGCCGTGCCAGCGCACGACGCGCGCGACTTCGAGTTCGCGACCGCGCATGGGATTCCGATCATCGAGGTCGTGAGCAAGACGGGCGCTCCTGCCGATGCTCCTTTGAGCGAGGCGATGGTGGAGCAGGGCGTTGCGGTGAACTCCGGCAAGTACGACGGCTTGCAGACGGCGGAGTTCAAGAAGCGCGTCGCGGCCGACCTCGAGGCGGCGGGTCAGGGGCGTGCGCGCGTCGAGTACAAGCTGCGCGACTGGGTGTTCTCGAGGCAGCGATACTGGGGCGAACCCATTCCAATCTACTTCCCGGTCGAGACCGACGGCGACCCGCGCGCCGGCGCGGACTACACGATTCGATATGACCAGCCGATCGCGGTCGACGAAAGCGAGCTACCCCTTCGACTCCCAGAGCTCGAGGATTACAAGCCGGGCGCCGATCCGGCGGGGGTTTTGGCGCGGGCGCAGGACTGGCGCTTCTTCCAGAAAGACCGTCAGTGGTTCGCGCGCGAAACCAACACGATGCCCCAGTGGGCGGGTTCCTGTTGGTACTACCTCCGCTTCATCGATCCGGACAATGCCGAGGCGTTGTGTTCGCCGGACCTCGCCAAACAATGGCTTCCGGTCGACCTCTACGTGGGCGGCGCAGAGCACGCGGTCTTGCATCTTCTGTACGCGCGCTTCTGGCACAAGGTTCTCTACGACGAGGGGGCCGTTCCCACGAAGGAACCCTTTAAGAAGCTCGTCCACCAGGGGATGATCCTCGGAGAAGGCGGTCAGAAGATGAGCAAGTCGCGGGGGAACGTAGTGAACCCCGACGACATCGTGTCCGAGTTCGGCGCCGACTCTATGCGCATCTACGAGATGTTCATGGGCCCGCTCGAAGCGACGAAGCCCTGGAGCACGAGCTCGATCGCAGGTGTCCGCCGCTTCCTCGACCGCGTGTTCGCTGTGACGCTGCGTGCGGACGCCGCTGCCAAACCGGATGACGTACTCACACGCCTGCTGCATCAAACGATTCGCAAAGTCACCGAGGATATCGAGGCCATGCGGTTCAACACCGCGATCAGCGCAATGATGGTCCTCACCAACGAGCTGATGAAGCTCGACGAGGTCCCGGCCGAGGCCCTCGACATCCTCGCCAAGCTCCTACACCCCTTCGCCCCGCACCTCGGCGAAGAAGTCTGGGAACTGCTTGGCCATCCCCCCAGCATCCAACACCAAGCCTGGCCCGCCTACGACCCCGCCCTGTGCGAACAAGACGAAGTCGAAGTCCCAGTC
>CALLDH010000266.1 GCA_937998345.1 uncultured bacterium
CGGAAATCGCTCGGAGCTTCTCCTCGGGCACACCCACCAGGGCGCCGACCTGCGGTTGGATTGGGCCAAAGAAGTCGTGAAGGCACTTTGCCGGGTTTGGACGCGTCCCGTCGAAATCCACACCATCGTCGACGAGAAGCCAACCGGCCTTCGCTTCGACGGCAAAGACCACTCGCAAAAGTCGCTCTAGAAGCCGATGCAGTTGGCGAAGCGAATCGTTGCCGGGCCACCACCCACTGCGCCAACGTCGAACCCCTGCCCGGTGGTGCTGCTCAACAGTGAATCACACTCGACGTCGAAACTAACCTCGGAGCCTTCGACGGAAACGTTCGAGAGCTGGCAGGGTTGCTGCATCGACGGAGGCTCGGTGCCGCACTTGCCGATGTCATAAGGCAACCCCTCTTCGATGACGGTGACGTTGCACGCGGTCTGTTCCACGATGCCGTCACCGGAGTCGATAATCGCCCCCCGGAGCTCGAAGGCATACGCGGCGCCAACGTCGGCTTCGAGGGTCACGATTCTCGTACCGTCGGCCCGCTGGACGGCCTCGCAGATCGCAATGATTGGATCCCCGGTGCACGCCTGCTGCCGATGCTCACCCACGATGGCGCGTTGACCTCCAGTACCGAGGCAAGTCTTCGCCGACTCCCCTGGACAAGCCACGGCGGTATCGGCCGGGCAAGTCAGGTTCCATTCCGCATCCACGTACACCGGACCCCCACTCTCCGCACAGGAAAGCGCCAGCACCGATAGCAGCAGGCACATCAAACGGCTCGTCTTCATCCCCAACCCCACGAGATCAGGTTAGCGAGACGGCCAAAGTCCCGCAACTATGGAGCAAAAAGGGCCTGGACGAGACCATACTTTGCAGCGCGACGGCGAGTCACGCTAAGAAAGGCCAGTCGGATGCTCGAGCTGCTCACCAATCCAGACGTGTGGATCGCGTTAGCCACGTTGACCTTGCTCGAGATCGTCCTCGGCATCGACAACATCGTCTTCATCGCAATCCTGGCTTCGCGCCTCCCGGTCGAGAAGCAGGGGGTCGCCTATCGCCTGGGCCTACTGGGGGCGATGGTCACGCGAATCGCCCTGCTGATGACCATCAACTGGGTGATGCAACTGACCGACCCCCTATTCGAAGTCGTCGGGCATTCGTTCTCGGGTCGTGACCTCATTCTCCTCGGGGGCGGGCTGTTCCTGATCGCGAAAAGCACCCAGGAGATCTACGAAAAGGTCGAAGGGGAGACGGAGGAAGACATCCGGGGCTGGTTCAGTGGTCTGCCTGGCGTGGTCGGTCAGATCATGATTCTCGACATCATCTTTTCCCTCGACTCGGTGATCACCGCGGTCGGCATGGCCGAGGACATCGAGGTGATGGTGACCGCAGTGGTCATCGCGATCGCGGTCATGCTGCTATTCGCGAAGCAGATCGGTGACTTCGTCAACAAGTACCCCTCGATGAAGATCCTCGCCCTATCCTTCCTCCTGCTGATCGGAGTTCTGCTGACCGCCGAGGGCCTCGGGCAGCACATCAACAAGGGCTACATCTACTTCGCGATGGCGTTTGCCCTGATCGTCGAGCTCCTCAACATCCGCTTTCGAGCGAAGCAAGAGACGATGTAACGAGATTTTTGCTGCGGCTGCCCCTCGCATGCGCCAGAATCGGCCGCGATGCGGTTGGCGCCTCTCATAGGACCGGACCTTCAAGATGCGATCGCGATCGGCCCGGAGGCCGTTCGCGAGGCGGTCTCCGAGTTCCACCCTGAGGACATCGCCGAGCTCCTCGAGGACTTGTCAGCGAGGGAGGCAGTGGTGCTCGTGCGTGCGCTACCTACCGAAACCGCAGCCGATGTCGTCGAGCGGCTGAGCCCGCATCGCCAGGTCCTCGTGTTCAACGCGATCGATACGGGCCGCGCGGTCGAGCTTCTCGGGGAAATGGACCCAGACGATCGTGTCGACCTCCTGCAGGAGCTTGAGGAAGACGACGCGACAGCCTTGCTGGCCGCGCTCGAACGCCGAGAGCCTGAGGCCGCCGAAGAGGTCCGAGAGCTGGTTCGGTACGAGCCCGAGACTGCCGGCGGCCTGATGACCACCGAGTTCGCATCCCTACCTCCAGACACGAAGGTTTGGGAAGCAATGGAAGCTGCGCGGCGCTTTGGCCGCGAAGACATGGCGGAGATGCTCTACTACATCTACGTCTGCGGGCCGAGCGGTGAGCTACTCGGTGTCGTATCTTTGCGAGACTTGATCCTGAGCGAGCCGGGGCAGGCGCTTTCGGAAATCATGACCGAGAACGTCTTCCAGGTTTCGGCTTTCGACGATCAGGAACAGGTCGCGCATGCGATCGCCCGCTACGATTTGGCGGCCTTGCCAGTGGTCGACAATCTGTCGCGCATGCTTGGGGTGGTGACCATCGACGACGTGGTCGACGTTGTCATCGAGGAGGCCACCGAAGACGCTCAGAAGATGGGTGGCGTCGTGCCGTTAGAGGACTCGTACTTCGAAACGGGCTGGGCCGAGTTCGTGTGGAAGCGCGGCTCTTGGCTCGTGCTGCTTTTCATCGCGCAGCTGCTGACCGCAACGGTCATCCGCGAGAACCAGGACATTCTCGCTGCGACCGTCGAGCTCGTCCTCTTCATTCCGCTGATTATCGCATCGGGCGGCAACGCTGGGTCGCAGTCAGCGACCCTGGTCATCCGCGCAATGGCAGTGGGCGAGCTGAAGCCTAGAGATTGGGCCAAGGTGGCCGGCCGCGAGCTCCTGATCGGGCTATCGCTCGGGATCGCTCTTGGACTGATCGGCTTTGCAAGAGGCTGGTTTTCCGGGGAAACCGTGGCTCCAATGGCAATCGCTTCGGCGGTGGGCGCGAGCATCCTGGCGATCGTCACCTTGAGTACCATGATCGGTTCGCTGCTGCCGCTCCTGATTCGACGTGCTGGGCTCGATCCCGCCGTATCGTCGACGCCATTCATCGCGTCAATCGTCGACATCCTGGGCCTCATCGTCTACTTCGCCGTCGCGAACGTGATTTTGCACGCGTTCTTCGTTGGCTAGCGTCTCGATCTTGGTCCCGGGCATGTTAGGCTGCCCCCTTCGTAACGGGAGCCATACATGCCGCATCTGACCATCAACTACACCCAAGACATCGACACCGTGTACCAGTTCGTGACCGACCCGGAACACATCAAGAAGCGCTGCGAGGCGCAAGGTGAACGCAACGTCCGGATCGAAGTCGAGGAATCGGGCGGCACGAAGGTCATCACTTCGACGCGAGAGATCGATAGCGACCTCCCCGGCTTTGCAAAGAAGCTATTCAGCGCGACCAACACGATCATCGAACGACGCGAGTGGCGCGACGCAGGCGACAAGAAGACCTGCAAGAGTCACATCGACGTCGTCGGAACCCCCGGCAAGATCGACTCCAACGTGACAATCTCCCCGGCGGGCAGCGGTTGCACCTACGACATCGAGTTCGAGGTCACCGCGAAGGTGCCCCTCATCCGCAAGAAGCTGGAAGAGTTCATCGCCAAGACCACAGCCGAGGGCATGCGCGACGAGCACGACTACAATCAGCGCACGCTCAACGCGGCCGGCTAAGCCTGGCCCGTCAGTTTGCGAGCTCAGGTCGCGAGCTCAGGTCGTGGGCTCAGTTCGTGGGCTCGGGGACGAGATAGTCTTCGTCTTCCCAGAAATCGCACTTCTCGGCGGCGTTGGTACCCAGCGACACGGTCTTGTCGAGGGCCAAGTAAGGGTCGGCTACCTCGTCATAGGCGGGCCACTCGACGCCGCCTTGAGCGTTCGGATTCCCAGTTGCGGCAAAGCGCGAGAAGTAGCCCAGCATGTCGAGCCACATACGCTGGTCGGCCGTACCATCTCCCCACTCATTCAAGATGAGCTTCAACCCGTCGCTGAGATCAAAGCCCAAAATGGGACTGTACCCGAACACGTAGGGGATATCGGAGCCATGAAACGCGTCGAGACCGTAGCTGGGAAGCTCCCCTTCGAGGACACCAAACTGGACTGCAAGCTCCAACTGCGAGCGACCGTCCGGATACTCGAACTGATAGAGGTAAGCTGGGATGAATGCAGCTAGTTTCGCGATCTCGGTCTTGCCGGGACATCGGAAGATGGTGTCCGTCGCAACCGCCGCGAGCGCGACGGCGGGCTCCGAGTAGTCCTCGAGCGGATACTCCTCTGCCGCTCTTTGCGCGAGCTCGGTGTTCCCGCCGAGGAGATGAGCGATCAGGGCCACGTAGTTTTCTTCGGTCACCTCGAAAGACGGATCCGCAAGCTCCCCGATCCAGACAAAAAGCCTCGCCTCTTCCCGGGTGAAGCCCACGATGGTCGGAACCTGATTGAAGTTGCCCGAGGTGAACGAGTCTCTCGGCTGTTCGGTGAAGAACGAGCCATCGAAAATGGGTCCCCAGCTACCACCGGGCTCGTCGCTGGGAGTGAAACCGAAGTTCGGAGGCTGCGGCAATGCCGCGAGCACGTCCTTCACGGGCTTGGCGCGCATGCAAGCCAGCACGTCGTCCGCGGAGTCGCAGGCCAGGGCTTCGGCAAAGGCGTCTCCCTGGGCCTCGGCTGCCGCGATCTCCAACCACGGCCGCTCACAGGAGCCACTCTGTAGAATGGCCTTGTCGAAGAGTCCTGCGCTCTTGGGCGACGCAAGATGGCTGCACACGCTGAACGCGCCCGCGGACTCTCCAAAAATTGTCACGTTGTCGGGGTCGCCACCGAATGCCGAAATGTTCTCTTGAACCCACACCAGCGCGGCGGTCTGATCCATCAGGCCGTAGTTGCCGGAGGCATCCTCGGAGCTCTCCGCGGTCAGCTCGGAATGGGCTAGAAAGCCGAGTTGTCCGAGCCGGTAGTTCATGCTGACTACGACCATGCCGGTTTCGCGCGCGATCAGGTCGCCCGCGGTGCCACCGTCGGCCTGAACCCCTTCACCCACGGTGAAGCCTCCACCGTGAATCCACACCATCACGGGCAAGTCGGCCCCTTCCATCGGCGTGTCGACGTTGATGTAGAGACAGTCTTCGCTCGGCGCGACGCCCGGAACGGGGAGGCCCAAGAAAGCAGCCTGAGGGCAAGCGCTCGACCTCTCCGTTGCGGCAAGCGTCTCGGTCCATGGTGCCGGACCGACGGGCGGCTTCCAACGGAGGTCCCCGAGGGGCGGTGCCGCGTAGGGAACGCCGCGGTACGAGAACACGCCGTCCTCTTCCAAGCCCTCCACGGGACCCGAGGCTGTGTCCACGACGAGGCCGCGAGCACTCGTGGCGCTGCCACCGCTAGTGCCGCAACCGGCAAGGGCGGCTGCAAGCAAGACGAAACCAAGAACGAGGTGCTGACGCATCGAAGACCTCCGAAGCTAAGACGCGGAGGCTAGAGCACGCGCCGCACCTACGCTATCCCACATCACTCAGCCTGCGAAAACCGCGCGATCTCGCGCCCAGTCGCGCAGAGCGTCGATGCGCTCGGCCATCGTTACGGACAGCGGCTTGGTCAGCTCGACCTCGTCGGCGATTGCCTCGGTCGTGAGATCTTCGCGGCGGGAGAACGCCGTATAGAGTGCCGACACGACGGCTTGCTCGATCTCAGCGCCACTGAAACCGTCGGTGAGGTCGACGAGCCGAAGGAGGTCGAAATCCACAGGGTCGCGGTTTCTGCGCTCCAGGTGAATCTCCAGTATGCGTTTTCGCGCTTCCTCGCGGGGTAGATCGACGAAGAAGATTTCGTCGAAGCGGCCCTTGCGCATCAGCTCGGGCGGAAGCTTGGAAATGTCGTTCGCGGTCGCAATGACGAAGACGCTCTCCTTCTTGTCCTGAAGCCAGGCGAGGAAGGTGCCGAAGATCCGCTGCGCAGGTCCCCCCTCCGCGTCCTCCTGAGAAAGCGCTTTTTCGATCTCGTCCATCCAGAGGACCACCGGCGCCATGGCCTCGGCGAGCTTGATCGCGCGCTTCAGGTTCTTCTCACTCTCGCCGACGTAGCGGTTGTAGAGGTTCGAAGGGTCGAGCCGGATCAATGGAAGCTTCCACTCCGCGGCGACCGCCTTCGCGCACAAGCTCTTGCCACAACCTTGCACGCCGATCAGGAGCAGGCCCTTGGGGGGCGATAGCCCATACTCTTTGGCTTTCTTCGGATCTTCAAAGGCTGCCTGCCGTTTCCGAAGCCAGCCCTTGAGCTCGTCGAGGCCCGCGACGTCACCCATCTCGTGCTCGTGGGGAAAGTACTCGAGCACCCCCGAGCGCTCGATGATCTGGCGCTTGGCTTGGAGCACCCGGACGATATCCTCACGCCCGAGCACTCCGTCCTCGACGACGGCCTGGGTAATGATCTTCTGCACCTCGAAGAAAGTGAGGCCGTGCAACGCGGAAAGCAGCTTGGAGACGTCGGCGCTTGAGAGCTGGACCTTGACGTGAAGCCGCAGCGCCAAGTCGCGTAGCACCGCTTGGACGAACGAGTGATACGCCTCAGCCGACGGCGCATGTAGGTTCATCGGCGTGAACAGGTGCTCGATCGCCGGAGGCACGTCCATGCCGTGGCCCGACACGACCAGGGCGCCTCGGTGCCCGAAGTACTTCTTGTGGATGTTCTTGATCTGGGCAATGACCGTCGGCTCATGGAGGTAGGGGCCGAGTCCCCGTAGGTGGAAGATCGCCTCGAGGTTGGATCGCTCGATGAAGGCCAGCGCCTTCTGGGGCGGCCCGCTGTCGGGGGTGTGCCCTGGGTCGGGCAACTCGCGGCGAAGGCCATCCACCTGGGTCCACGAGAAGAGCGGCAGGCCGGTATGCTCGGCGGCGTGCTCGAGGAGAACGTGGACTCGGTCCTCCTCGACGGTATCCACGAGCAAAAGCGGGTGGTGTGCGCGAATCAAGATCTCCAGCTCGCGTAACTGGTCAGCGGACGGCGGGACTGCGAGAAGCACGATCCCAGGATCGAAGGTTGCCAGGGGGGTGTCAAACTACTGTGAGTTGACAGCGGGGAACGCGAATCTACACTCGGCCGCATGGCAACTTTGGGCGATAAACTAGTCGACAAGCGCATCGTGGAACGCAACATCGCGAAGGGCTTGATTTCGAAGCAAGAGTACGAGCAACATCTGACCGACCTTAGGGACCGCGAGGGCACGTACGATCACGTCGAGATCGACCCAGGCGACTCGCAGGACGACTTGCAAGCGGAGTAGTTTCCATGAGTGAGGAAGACAGCGCACCTCCGAGCATCGACTTCAACACGTTCGTGTTGTCCTTGAGCACGTCCGCGCTGATGCACCTCGGCACACTGCCAGGCGCAGAAGATGACTCGACGGTCAACCTTGCCCACGCGAAGCAGTCGATCGACTGCATTGCGCTGCTCGAAGAGAAGACTCGAGGGAACCTCACCGGAGAGGAAGAGCGCCTGATTACCGAGGTGCTTTACGACCTGCGCCTTCGCTTCGTCGCGGCGCGCAAAGCCACGGGCGGCTAGCACGGAGGCGCTGCCGACCCCATTGGGGGATGGGGTACGCCGGAAGCCCAAGCTCGGGTATGCTCAGCCGATGAGCGGAAAGACCAGCACCCACTACCGGACCTGCAACCTCTGCGAGGCGATGTGCGGAGTCGAGGTCGAGATCGACGGCGACGAAGTCGTTTCGATTCGCGGCGACGAGCAAGACGTCTTCAGTCGGGGGCACGTGTGCCCGAAGGCCACGGCGCTGAAAGATCTCTACGAGGACCCCGACCGCTTGAAGCAACCGGTGCGCCGAGTGGGGAATCGCTGGGAGCCGATCTCGTGGGACGAAGCGTTCGAAGAAGTGGTGGATCGCGTTCAGCAGATTCAGGAAGAGCACGGCAGGGACGCGGTCGGGGTTTATCTCGGAAATCCGAACGCCCATAACTTCGGGACACTCGTCTTCGGGCCTCCCTTCCTTCGGACTCTGGGATCGAAGAACCGATTCTCGGCCACCTCGTGCGACCAGTTGCCGCTGATGCTGGCTTCGTACTTCATGTTCGGTCATCAGCTTCTTTTCCCCGTTCCCGATGTCGACCGAACCGATTTCATGATGCTGATCGGTGCAAACCCGCTCGCCTCCAATGGCAGCATCATGGCCGCACCTGGCATCAAGAAGCGCCTCGAAGCGATCGGCAAGCGCGGCGGAAAGGTCGTCGTCGTCGACCCACGCCGTTGCGAGACTGCACGGGTCGCCAACGAGCACGTATTCATTCAGCCAGGGACCGATGCGCTCTTCTTGTTGGGAATGCTTCACGAGGTCTGCGCCGCAGGAATCGACTTGGGCCGCATCTCCGGCAGCGTGAAGAACGTCGATCGTATCCTCGAGCTCGCGAAGGCCTATCCTCCCGAAGAAAGCGAGGCGATTACCGGCGTGGCTGCCATGACGGTCAAGCGGCTCGCACGCGAGCTTCGAGCTGCGCCGAAGGGCGTGTTGTACGGCCGCGTTGGAGCATGCACGCAGGAGTTCGGCGGCCTTTGCATGTGGCTGATCAACGTCCTCAACGCGGTGACCGGCAACCTCGACGAGCCCGGCGGCTCGATGTTTTCTTCGCCCGCGATCGATGTACGGGGGACGGTGGGCGGATTCGGGGCCGGACGAGGTTCGTATGGCCGTTGGAAGAGCCGGGTCCGTGGGTTCCCCGAGTTCGGTGGCGAGCTTCCGGCTTCGGTCATGGCCGAGGAGATGCTCACCGAGGGCGAGGGCCGAATTCGCGCAATGATCACGCTCGCCGGCAACCCGGTCTTGTCGACTCCGAACGGCAGTCAGGTCGACCAGGGCTACGCCTCGTTGGATTACGCGGTGTCGATCGACTTCTTCATCAATGAGACGAGCCGTCACGCCAACATCATCTTGCCCCCGGTGTCCCCGATCCAACGGAGCCACTATGACCTTGCGCTCTACCTGACCGCCGTGCGGAACGTCACCAAGTACTCGTCCGCGCCGTTTGCATTGAAGGACGGTGAGCTCGACGATTGGCAAATCCTCACCGAGCTGACTTGCCGCCTTGCGGCGCGACGGCACGGGAAGCTGAGCAAACAGTACCTGACTGCGCGGGCAACGCAGGTAGCCGGGCCGGAGCGAGTGCTCGACCTCGGTCTACGGCTCGGCGCATACGGCAAGAGGCTCAACCCCCTCGGGACCGGCCTTTCGCTTGGCAAGCTCAGAAAGAACCCACACGGCATCGATCTCGGTCCGATGCAGTCGACCCTCCCGGAGGCCCTTCCGGAGAAACACGGGCCCGTCGATCTAGCGCCCGATCTTTTCGTCGAGGACCTCGGCCGTCTGCGAGCGCGCTTCCTGGGTGCGGCGTCGACCGCGTCCGACGGGCAACTCCTGCTGATCGGCAGGCGGCAGCTCCGGAGCAACAACTCCTGGATGCACAACAGCAAGCGCCTGATGAAAGGGAAGTCACGGTGCACAGTCATGATCAATCCGGACGACGCGGACCGTCTGGGTGTGAAGTCGGGCGACATGGTGACCCTGAGCTCGCGAGTTGGGAAGGTCGAGGCGCCTGCCGAGGTGACCGGCGACATGATGGCGGGCGTGGTGAGCCTCCCCCACGGCTTCGGACACGGGCGCGACGGCGTACAATTGAGCGTGGCCACCGATCACCCGGGCGTGAGCATCAATGATCTCACCGACGAGCAGCACATCGACCTGCTCAGCGGCAATGCGGCGTTTAGCGGCCTGCCCGTTACGCTTCGGACCACGGCACAGGTCGCGGCGGCGGAGTGAGCCCTCCCTAGCGGCGGCGCCTCATCGGCCGACGGGGCTGCCGGACGCGCACAGGAACCGGTGCGTGAGGCGGGCTGAGCAAACCCTCAATCGCATCGACCAAGGCGTCCAAAACCTCGCGCACACGATCGGAGAGCTTTTTCGTCTTTTGAGCCACCTTAGTTTCATAATGGGCCTACCAGTGACCCTGTCAACAGCTACCACGATATTGTCCAGCAATTCCCAGCCGAAGGAGCGCGTATGCACGTTCACTTGATCGGGGTTGCGGGTACGGGAATGAGCGCTCTGGCGGCGCTGCTCGTCGAAGCTGGACATCGGGTGAGCGGTAGCGATACCGCGTTCGATCCGCCCGTGGGCCCGTACCTCGAGGAGCTCGGCATCGAGTGCTTAGAGGGGTGGCGGAGCTCGAACCTGGATCCGAACCCCGACTTGGTCGTCGTCGGGAACGTATGCCGTCGAGACAATCCGGAGGCACAGGAGGCGATGACCCGTGGACTTCCAACCGTGTCCATGCCCGGCGCTCTTGCGGAGCACGTACTGTCGCATCGCCGGCCATTCGTGGTTGCCGGCACCCACGGAAAAACGACGACTTCTACTCTGCTCGCGTATCTGTTGCAGCAGATTGGAACAGACGCGGGATTCTTCATTGGCGGGCTTCCCTTGAACTTCGAACGAAGCTCGCGGCTCGGTGCCGAGGGCGCGCCCTTCGTGATCGAAGGGGACGAGTACGACAGCGCATTCTTCGAGAAGGTGCCGAAGTTCTGGAGCTACCGCCCGGCCGCGGCAATCCTGACCTCGATCGAGTACGACCACGTCGACATCTTTCCGGACGCGGAAACGTACGTCCGCGCGTTTCACAAGTTTGTGGAGCTGCTTCCAAGCGAGGGCTGGCTCTTTGCATGGGCAGGCGACCCGTTGGTCCGCGAGGTCGCGTCGGCGGCGCCGTGCAAGGTTCGTTTCTATGCGCTCGATGGCGACGACTGCGGCGACATCCAACCGATGTGGCTCGGGATGCGTGCCCCGGGGGGCGCGATGGATCTATTCGGCGGCGGCTCGCTATGCGGCCGCGCCGCCCTTCCCTTGGTCGGCCGTCACAACGCCCGCAACACGGTGGCCGCGCTAGCGATGGCCAGTGAAGCCGCAGGTGCGCCGCTCGACAGACTGATCGCCGCCCTCCCCGGCTTCCGCGGAACCAGGCGCCGCCAAGAGCTCGTCGGGGTCACGAGCGGCGTACACGTCTATGACGACTTTGCGCACCACCCGACGGCCGTGAAGGAAACGCTAGCCGGATTCCGAGAGCGAGTGGGAGGAAGACTGATCGCGGTCTTCGAACCGCGGAGCGCGACAGCATCGAGGCGTTTGCATCAGTACGCATATCCCGACGCGTTCGCGGCGGCCGATGTGTGCATCCTCGCGCCAGTGGGTCGAAGTGAAATCGCCGCCGAAGACAAGCTGGACACTGAGGCAATCGCGGAGGCGATCAGGAGTCGCGGAGGAGCCGCGCAGGCGTGCACCAGCGTGGGGCAAGCGGTTGAGGCCGCGGTCTCGCACGCGAGGCCCGGGGATACCATCGTCGTGATGTCGAACGGGCGCTTTGAGGACGCGCCCGATCGAATCCTAGTCGGACTCATGCGACTGCCAGCAAACCGCTAGGCCGCTAAACCGCTAGCCCCGGATTCGCGGATTTGCGGATCGCGGATCTGCGGATTGCGGTGTAGGGCAGCATGCGGGCCCAACGCCGCACCCTAGCTTCGAGGGTAAGGCGCTGTAGCCTTCCCGGCGTCCTTCCAGCCCTTGATACCTTCACGCATGATGTGCACGTTCTCGTACCCACTCGTGGAGGCTCGCTCGGCGGCTGCGTCGGAGGCAGTGCAGTTTGTGTTCGAGCAATAGAAGATCAGGTCCTTGCCCTTGTCTTCGGGAAGCTGGGTGAGCTCGTACTTGTACGACGAGGTCAGGATGATCGCATCGGGCACCGTGCCGTTCTTTTCTCGGGTGCTTTCCGAGTTGGCGTCGACGGCGAACGCGCCGGATTGGAGCGCCTTGTCGGCGTCGGCGACCGAGATCTCTGGGATCTCCACGACCGCTTCGGCCTTGTCGGCTGGCGCAGCTCCGGTCGCGGCGGCAGGGCTCGCGTCCTTGCAGCCCAGGGCGAGCATGATGAGGGCGAGAGAGAGGAGGAGTATTCGCATAGCGAAAGCCTAGAGCTAGCTCAGGCGCAAGCAAGGGCCCGCTGCGGCAACCTCACCGGCAATGGAGCGGGGCTTCCTCGAGCTCGGGCGGCATTCTTTCCCACTCGTAGCCCCCCGCCGCCCGTTCGTAAGCCAGGTCGTACAGGGCCTTCATGTATTCGGTATCGAACTCTTTCTTCGACGGCTCGGTGAACTCAGCGGGGATGTAGGCAAGATTGAAGTCCAGCCCGTCGCGGCAGGTTTCGAGATAGAGGCGGAAGAGGTCACCGATGCCCTGTGTTCGAATCAATGACTCGAGGGAACGCCCGGCGATGGGAATCAGCCTGTTCGGGAGCTGCTCGTACATGGGATCGAGGCGGGAGTTTCGGATGACGTAGACCTTGGGCTTTCCCGGTACCTCCAGCTTCTCTAGGACCTGTTCAAAGTCGATTCCGATCGGGTAGAGGAACACTTGCGAGGCCGCGCCGCCATCGACGTGCAGCTCGTCGTACATCTCGCCACTCGCCTCGACCGGGATGAGCACGGGAGAGAAGAACGCCGGGATGGATGCCGAAGCGAGGAGAATCTTTCGAATGAGCTCCAAGGCACGCGGATGACCACTGTTGGCGATGGCACCGAGGCGCCAGATCACGGGCCTCATGGAATCGAGATTCGCCGTGCCGATGTTCAGCGCGCGGCCCTCCCGGTGCGCCGCGGCGAT
The DNA here is from genome assembly GCA_937998345.1 of uncultured bacterium. Taxonomy (GTDB): domain Bacteria; phylum Myxococcota_A; class Polyangia; order Polyangiales; family Houyiibacteriaceae; genus SG8-38. Next base: position 12,626 of record CALLDH010000266.1, read on the forward strand.
CTTCTCCATCACTTCCTCGTCCACGTGCTTGGCGATCAGGGCTTGAAGCGGCCCAGTCGTGGCCATCGCGTCGGTACGAAGCGCCCGAATATAGCCTCGCTTCTTGTACACGTCGTCCGGCTTGAGCTCCGAGGAGACGATCTTCAAGACATCGTCGTACTCCGGTCCGAGGAACGCAAACGGCGCCACCAGCGCCCCTGCGCTAACCCCGGTGACTACGGTGAACTCAGGCCGATCTCCAGCTTCCGTCCAGCCTAGGAGCAACCCCGCCGCAAAGGCACCATTCTCGCCGCCACCGGAGATCGCGAGATACGAGTGACGGCGACCGTAGACTCCCGAGTAACGTTCCTTCACCTCGGCCTTGGTCCACGTGTGCCAGTCGTGATCCCAGGGCGGAGGCGCATCGCCCCAATAGCGGGCTCTCGGGATCCCCAGCACGGTGGCTTCGTCGATGTGCTCAGCGGGGAGCGGGGCGCGTTCCGGGACATGGGCGCATGCCGTGGCGAGCAGGAGCGCGGGAACCAGTGCCGAGCGTGCAACCTGGGAGCGCGCGGAAGTTCTCATGGGCGAATCCATTATCACGAACGGTGGCCGAATGAGAACCTCTCACCGATGATCGCGGACCTTCGCACCACCAGTTAACCCTTTCATAAAGGGGACTGTCTCCTTTTCGCGGGGGTTAATTGGGGTATGGTTGGGGGATGTCTTCGCAAGTTGATTCTACGGTCGGTGCTGACGCTGTGTCTGAGCGCTCTGCGCTGGAGGCGGTGCAGGCGTTTATCGCTGCCTTGGAGCGGTTGGATTTTGATGGCGCGCTCCTGTTGGCGGCGCCGGATATCCGATGGGTGAACGTTCCGTGGAAGACCGCCAGCAACAAAAAGCGATTTGAGAAGATGCTGCTTGGGATGTTCAAGGAGACCACGCGCTTCGAGGTTCAGTTCTTCGACATTCACGAGCGTGGGGATGGCGTGGTCTACACGGACCGGGTCGACATCATCGAAGGGGGCGGCGTCTCGATGAGCCTGCCCGTGCAGGGCGAGTTTCGTGTGAAGGACGGGCTCATCACGGAATGGGTGGACCGGTTCAGCTGGCTGAAGGTCCTCGGCGACGTCGGCAGGAGTCTGCCAGGCATCATCAAGCATCGCCTGGGCCGATAGCGCCCGGGCTGCAGACGAAGACGTCGCAACGCAGTCCCGAAAACTAGGCCTAAGGGCGGGCAGGCTGGCATCCTGTGGCGGATGCGTTCCTGTGTACGATCGATCCTCGTGGTCATGATCCTCGGGAACGCGTCCGCCGGGCTTGCCCAGGAGCCCGATGCCGGTGCCGAGCCCGAAAAGGACGCAGGTAGCGCATCGGAGCAAGAGCCCGAGGACAAGCACCCTCGCCTTGTGAAACCCGAGGGCGACCGCGAAGACAACGAGCAACTCGGCGGAGAGCCGTCACTGACCGAGACCAAGCAGGAGCCTGCGGCCAAAGTCGAGGGCGAAGAGACCGGGGGGGAGGTCGCCGAAATCCCCCCGGAGGAATGCGACCTCGCCTGCATCGAGGCTCAACTCGACGCGGAAGAGGAGAAGAAACAGCGAAAGAAGGGGACCCTGGCGGTCGCGAGGGAGAGCGGTTCGATCGGCGAGGACGTTACGGATGACGTCGGTGACGCCCTGTCCGCCGAGCCGAGCACCACCTCGCTTGCCGAAGCAGAGGTGGACGTTCCGGACGACCGGAAGCTCCCGATGCGACTTGGGCCGGTCCGAATCAAGATCGGCAAGACGGACGATTGGATTGGGATCGGGTTCGCGACGCAGCTGGAGTTCGAGTACGATCAGCAGTTCGCAGCCGCAGGGTTCCCGAAAGAATCGGTCGAGACCCTCCAGTTTCGGAGGATCCGAACCACCCTGTCGAGCTCGTTCATCGACGGACGGATCCGAAGCCGCTTCCAGATCAACATGACGCCGAGCGCGTTCGAGCTCATCGACATGTGGTTTGCGTTCACGCGCTTCAAGTTCGCAACGTTCCGGTTGGGCCAGTTCAAGATCCCTTACGACCGTTACCGGGCGCAATCATTCGCCGCCCTTTCTCTCGTCGACTGGGCACCCACGACCCGAATGTTCGGTTCCGAGCGCCAAGTCGGCGCGGAAATGTTGGGCATCGGAGGCTTTCTGAAGGCGGAATACTCCATTGGCATCTTCAGCGGAACCAACGCGCGCGCCGCTCACGGCGTCGGTATCACCGAGGTCTACGGGGAAGTTCCAGGAAACGCGTCGAACTTCGGGGGGGGTGACGTCGTCAGCGAGTTTCATCCCGAGCTCGTCGGCCGCGCCGCCAAGAACTTCGGGAAGATCAACACCGACACCAACAGCGACGTGACCGGGAGCCAAGACCTTCGGCACAGCCTCGGCTTTGGCATCGCCTGGGACGCGCGCCCCAAGGCCACGGAGGACCTCGGCCTACGGCTGTCCGCGGAGTGGCTCGGGAAGATTCGCCACATCCACATGAACGTGGTCAGTTACATCGCTTGGTACAAGCCATGGCAGGGAGGAAAGCTCCTCTACGGACCAATGGGATTCATGGCGGAGACCGGTTATCGGTTCTCTCTGATGTGGGAGCTGGCCCTGCGCTACAGCATGACGTACCTCACACCGTGGCTGAGAAGCGACGCCAGGAGCTATGGCGCGTTTCAGATCGCAAGCGCCACCGACCCAGCCGACATGGCGGCTGCGCAGGAGCAATACGGTCAGAACGGTGCGCAGACTACGAACAACGAGCTGGCGTTAGCGGGTACCTCGCACGTCATCGGCAACAGCCTCAAGGTCCTCGCGGAGGCGGCCTGGATGGCGCAGCGCTGGGAAGCCGGACGGCGGAACGCTTTCCGGATCAACCTGCAGTTCCAGTTGCTCTTCTGAGCCGGAGCGTGCTTAGTGGTGGTGACCGCCGGGTCCGTGCGGGTGGCCGTGGGCGATCTCCTCTTCGGTCGCGTCTCGGAGTGAGTCGACCGTCACCTCGAAGTGCAAGGTTTCGCCGGCAAGCGGGTGATTCGGATCGACCGTGATCGTGTCCTCGGAGATGCCCGTGATGAAGAACGGGATCTGCCGGCCTTCGTCATCGTGAGCGATGACCTGCATGCCAGCCACTAGCTCTGCATCGGCGGGAAACAAGTTGCGCGGAACTTCCTGCGACTCGCCGATTCGTGGGCCGTAGCCTTTCTCGGGCGATACGGTGGCTTTGACCGTCTCACCCTCAGCCACGCCTTCGAGCTCCTCCTCGAGACCGGGGACGAGGTTCTGGCCGCCGTGAAGATAGAGGAGCGGGCTCCCGTCCTCCGACTGGTCGATGACCTCACCGTCGTCGTCGCGCAGGGTGTAAGAGAGAGAAACTACTTTGTTTGCCGTAATCTTGTCGGTCATGATGCGGGCGCCATCATGCCATACTTCGCGCCGGACGCTACCGGCGCGTTCCCCTGAAAGGAGCCCCCATGATCGAAGTGATGACCGACCTTCCCGAGCGAGTGCTCGGCCTCCGAGCAAGCGGCGAAGTCACCGCCGAGGACTACAAGACCGTCCTGGTTCCGGCCATCGAGGGACAACTCACCAAACACCGGAAGGTGCGGTTGCTCTATGTCATCGGGGATGAGTTCAAGGGCTACACCGGTGGTGCCGCCTGGGAGGACGCGAAGGTGGGCATGAAGCACCTCACCTCGTTCGAGCGGGTCGCGGTGGTGACCGATATCGACTGGAT
>CALLDH010000267.1 GCA_937998345.1 uncultured bacterium
GAGCCCGTTGTTAGCAGCGGGGTATGGACCCTTCATCCCCACCCCGCCGCCCCCACGCGAGCGTCTGGAGCGGGCGACCGGGCTCGAACCGGCGACATTCAGTTTGGAAAACTGAGGCTCTACCAACTGAGCTACACCCGCATAATTTGTTGTTTTATCTCCTGGTGGAGGGTGGTGGGTTCGAACCACCGTAGGCATAAGCCGGCAGATTTACAGTCTGCTCCCTTTGACCGCTCGGGCAACCCTCCATGGTCGTTCGGTTTTCAAGTAGAGCTGGCGATGAGACTTGAACTCATAACCGCCGGTTTACAAAACCGGTGCTCTACCAGTTGAGCTACGCCAGCAAGACGGCGGCGGCTGTACTACGGTCCGCCCCCCGGGAAGTCAAGGGACTGGGCGCAAAGCGCTTGCCTACTCGTCTGGGCAATCGGTAGCCGACGGGGGCTTGCAGGCCTTCCGCTCATTCCGTGGGTCGACGAAGGTGACACTGCTGACGCAATTGGCGGGGCAGGTGGGGCGATTGCGATTGCAGTCGAGCTTCTCCGTACACTCCCTGAAGCAGTAATTCTTGCCGTCATCGTGCATGATACAAGCTGACCCGTCCGGGCAGCTGGCATCGCCCGTGCAGTTCTCCAGGCCGCAATAGCCCCCCTTGAACTCGAGGCACTGAAGCTGGATGTCCATCTCGTCCTTCTGGACGACCGGGCAGGTGGATGGGGGATCCGCGCTCGGGTCCGCGGTGCACTCTGCACCGACACCGATCCGGTCCGCCTCGGTCCCTTCATCGCCACCACACCCTGCGACGGCTCCCACCAACATCAAACAACTGAGAACACACATTAACCTACACATAACCACCCCTCATGTTTGATCTCGGCTGCTCGCAACCTCGATCCGATTCCGCCCATTCGCCTTCGCCGCGTACATCGCACGATCGGAGGCCTTGAGCAGCCCGTCGAGATCCTCTCCGTGATCCGGAAACGCTGCAACGCCGACGCTCGCCGTGACCGAGAGGTACGGTGCGTCCGGAACCTCCATTTTCGCAACGGCGACACGGCAACGTTCGGCAGCGCCCATCGCCTGCTTCAGATCTGCGCCCGAGAGGAGAATCACAAACTCCTCCCCGCCGAAACGCCCGACGATGTCGCCCGCTCGCAACATGGACTGCACGGCGCGCGTTGTTTGCTTGAGCACCACGTCACCTCGCGCGTGTCCGTGCGCGTCGTTGATCCGCTTGAAGTGGTCGAGGTCGAGCATCAGTACGCCCAAGGGCTTTGCGTCGCCACGAGCCTTGAGCAGCGCACGCTGCATGACGGCCATCGCGAACCCACGCGTGTAGGCACCGGTCAGCGAATCGAACTGAGCCGCCTCATAGAGGCTGCGCTCGTCCTGACGCCAAACGCTGATCAGGTGATCCATGACGACCGCAAGGGGAATGTAGATGAGAGCGGCCGCGACGGCGCGCTCGGCGGCCATTTTTTCGAGATCTGGCTGCCCGAGTGATGCCTCAAACAGAGAAAGGAACGGCAACGCCCCCGCCTTGCTCGCGAAGTGAATCGCAAACATCGAGAGGAACCAAGCGATGACGGCGATCCAGAGCGAGCGTCGCTCGAGGAGCACCATCCCCAGGAGAAGAGCGGCAACCGTGATGAGCCCGCTCGCCGCCGTGTACGGACCGATCGCGTAACACACGGCGGTGCCGGTGAGGATATGGGCGGCGATCGTGAAGAAGAGGAGCCATGAGAACTTGGTTCCCTTCCGTACGTACCAGCGCCAGGTCCAGACATAGAACCCGAACCAGAACACCAGGGCCACCCCTGCAAGCATCGTCGTGGCCCGCAACGGAGCGGCATTCGCGGGAGGCTCGAGCAGGAAGGGCCAGCCATCGAGCACTGCGAAGGAGAAGGTGACGATGACCATCAGGAGGGCGGTGAGAAACTGCACATAGAGGGAACGATCCCGAGCGTTCCAGCCGAAGGGCGAACCAGTCGGTAAGAGCGAGGCGCTGAACGGAATCATGGACCTACGGGGCTTGGCGCGCGCCTGGCTCTCCGAGGTCTCCGGCGACGGACGAAGGCTTGGCGGCTCGCTGTGCAGACTGACGACCATGTCCCCTCTTTCAGGGTAGCAACTGAGGCAGGGATCTGTCCTCAAGCTGCGTCGTGGACCCCAACGGGGCGAGTGGCCAAAACGAGCTCCCTGACACGGACCCAACGTCGAAGGGCGTGCCAATGGCCATTGGCCATCGCAAGGAAGCGAATGGCGGTATCGTTGAACAGAAAGCCATGGGTGTCGCGAACGACTTCGGCGCCGATCCACAAGGGGTCGGGCTCGCCCGGGAGGGTGAGTCGGACCTGCAATCGATCGCTGCGGCGGTCGCCCAGGATCGCGAGCGAGTCGAGGACCAATCCCTGCTCGCTGATGCTGGTTACGAACGCTGGAAGCACCTCGTCGTCGGCGACGAGCTCCGCGTAGAGTGCGACCGGAACCAGAGTCTCACGGTGCGCGCCAAACAACATCCCGATTGAAGCTACGGGGAGGCGCGATCCCGAGCAAAAAACTTACCAGGTCCCCCTGCGGACAAAGCGGTATGATTCCGAGGTGCTTGGCCCTGCGCTCACCCTCGCCGCATACCTCGTTGGATCGATCTCGTTTGGCCTCCTGTTCGCCAGCCGGCAAGGCGTCGACTTGCGGGGCATCGGAAGCGGGAACATCGGTGCAACGAACGTCGGCCGCGCGCTCGGAAAGAGCACGGGACGCAAGGTCATGCTCCTGGACATGCTCAAGGGCTTCGTGCCGGCGGCGCTGGCCCGTTGGACCTTCGACCTGCCCTGGCCGTGGATCACCGCGGTGGGAATCGCGGTGACACTGGGGCACGTCTTTCCGATCTGGCACGCATTTCGAGGTGGCAAAGGAGCAGCTACCGCCGGCGGCGTCCTGCTCGGCGCCCTTCCCCCGATTGGCTTCGCGACTCTCCTCACGTTCGTGCTCGTCAAGAAATTCAGCCGGCGGGCGAGCGTCGCATCGCTCTCGGCCGCAACTCTCGCGGTCGGGCTGACCATCGGCATCGATGGTCGCCAATGGCCGATTCAGCTCGCCGTAGGACTGTGGATCATCGTTTTGATCCGGCACGCCGGGAACATCGCTCGGCTCCTCCGAGGAGAAGAACCGCCCGGCTAGCCTGGTTTGACGGAAAGCCCGCGGGTGTGATACCCGAAACTGAATGGCGGTTCATTCTACGGCGAGCAAGCGTAAGAGAGCGCCCGACAAGCGGGACCGCATTCTCAAAGCCGCAATCAAGGTCTTCGCCAAGAACGGATTCTACGCGACGCGGGTGAGCGAAATCGCCAAAGCTGCAGGGGTCGCAGACGGCACAATCTACCTTTACTTCAAGAACAAAGACGATGTTCTGATCACGATCTTCGAGGAAGGTATCGGGCGGCTCCTGACCATTCTTCGGGAAGTCGCCGAGTCGGATGAGCCCTTCGAGAACCGCGTCACGCGAATCGTCGAGCTTCAGCTCGGCCTGCTCGAGGAGCAGCGCGACCTCGCCGAGGTGATCACCGTGAACCTGCGACAGTCATCCCGGCTGCTGAAGCAGTATGCGGCTCCCTTGTTCATGCAGTACATCGACGTGATCGCCGGAGTGGTTCGCGAGGGGCAGGAAGCGGGCGCGTTTCGACAGGACCTCAACCCACGAGTCGTGGCACGCAGTCTCTTTGGTGCGATCGATGCAATCCTGCTGACCTGGGCGCTCGGAGAAGGTGACCCGCCGGCTCTGCGCAAAGCGGCATCGCACTGCGCCAGCTTGTTTCTCGAAGGTCTTCGAAAACGCTGACGTGGTCGGCAGGGAGGTTAACGCGAATCAATGACGCCCCCGAACGAAGCAAAGAGCTGGCGACGAGCGTACGATTCCGACGGGTACGTCGTCCTCGAAGGGTTGTTGGGCGTAGCGGAGTTGCGCGAAGTGCGAGAGGCGCTTGCCCCGCTTCTCGAGCAAGGCCCATCAGGCCGCAACGACTTCGAAGGAACCCGAACTCAGCGGGTCTACACCCTGGCCGGCCGGGGAAGAACGTTCGAGCGGCTCGTTGAACACCCGGCGATCCTGTCGATGATGGACGAGCTTCTCATGCCCAACTATCTGCTCACGGCGAGCCAGGCGATCGCGATCGCAGCCGGCGAGACGCCGCAACCAGCACACACGGACGACTCGTTCTACAGGGTTTCGAGGCCACGCCCCGCCATCAGCGTCTCGACGATGTGGGCGATCGACGACTTCACTGAAGACAACGGCGCAACCCAGGTGATCGCCGGAAGCCACCGCTGGAGTGACGATGAGCTGGTCAACATGTACTACGGAGACGATTCCCTCGGGCTGGCGCCGCAGTACGCGCCCCAGCTGAGGTCCCTGGTCATGCCGGCAGGATCGTGCGCGGTGTTTGCCGGAACGCTCGTACACCGAGGCGGTGAGAATCGTTCGAACGGGGTTCGCACCGCGATCAGCAACCCGTATTGCGAGCCTTGGGCGCGCCAGCAGGAGAATTTCTTTCTGTCGATCCCAAAGAATAAGGTCAGGCAGATGTCACCCCGGCTGCAGAGCATGCTGGGCTACTCGGTGCATCCGCCGTTCATGGGACAGGTCACCGCACGCCACCCTCGCAAGGTTTTGAACCCCGAATTCGTAAACCCTCTCGCCGACTGATGGACTACGACGTCATCATCATCGGCAGCGGCTTTGGCGGCAGTGTGCCGGCGCTGCGCTTGAGCGAGAAAGGTTACCGTGTCGCGGTTCTCGAGCAGGGCCGGAAGGTGTCGCCCGACGACATGCGCGCAGCCGATCGGAGCCTGCGCGAGCTATTCTGGATTCCGCAGATCGGCTTCCGTGGGTTCTTCGTGCAGCGGTTCTTCAGGCACGTGGGGATCGTGGGCGGCGTAGGCGTCGGTGGCGGGAGCCTGGTATATGCCGCGGTGTTGTTGCAGCCAGGCGACGCGTTCTTTCGGGACGCCGCCTGGTCCGGCCTCGGGATCGATTGGAAAGACGAGCTCTCCGCGCACTTCGGCACGGCTGCGGCAATGCTCGGCCGAGTGCCCAACCCCGACCACGGCCAGATGGACGACTGGCTGCAGACGACCGCAGAGGCGATGGGCGCCAGCGACACGTTCGGTCCCGTCCCCCAAGGGATCTATTTCGGCCGCGCAGGAGAGACCAAGCCGGATCCGTTCTTCGGTGGCGAAGGCCCCGAGCGGACCGGCTGCACGCGCTGCGGAGGCTGCCTGACCGGTTGCAGCGACGGTTCGAAGAACAGCCTCGACAAGAACTACCTCTACTTGGCCGAAAGACTTGGCGCCGAGGTGCTTCCTGGACGAAAAGCGGTCTCGATCCGTCCGCTCGATGGCGGTGGCTACGAGGTGCAGACCGCGAACCCGTTGAACCGGAGGGAGAGGCACCCGAAGCTTCGGGCGGAGCGGGTCATCGTCGCCGCGGGCGTCGTAGGAACGCTGGACCTCTTGTTCAAGTGCCGGGACGAGCTCGGAACACTTCCAGAGATTTCGCCGGCGCTCGGCGACGTCGTCCGAACCAACAGCGAAGCGATCGTCGCTGCTCTTTCGCCAAACCCAGACGACGACCTCACGCATGGCGCCGCGATCTCGTCGCACTTCTACCCCAACGCGCACACACACATCACACAAAACCGTTTCCCCCCGGGATACGACTTCATGCGTTGGTACATGGGACCACTCACCGACGGTACCGCTGCACTCAGCCGAGCGCTCCGCACCATCGCAGGAATCGTGGTGCATCCCGTACGGACGCTCCGGGCTCTCTTTGCACGCAACTGGCACAGGCGGATCACGGTGCTCACGGTCATGCAGAGTCTCGACAGCCAGATCGCGTTCCGCCGCGGTCGACGCCCGTTCTGGCCCTTCAAACCATTGCTGCACTCGAGCGCTGGAGCCACTGGGGGCACGCCGGCCTTCATCCCCGAGGCCAACGAAGCCGCTCGCAAACTGGCCGAGCACATTGGCGGCACAGCCCACAACAATGTGCTCGAAAGTATTGGAAACGCCTCGGTCACCGCCCACATCCTCGGTGGCTGCGCGATCGCGGCTGAGCCCGAGCGGGGCGTCGTCGACGTCGACCATCAAGTCTTCGGCTACCCGGGGCTCTTCGTGACCGATGCTTCGGCGATCCCGGCGAACGTCGGCGTAAACCCGGCGCTCACCATCACCGCCCTCGCCGAGCGTTTCAGCGCGCGCTTCCCACCCAAGGGCGCGGACTAGGGAATGCAGGGCCCTGTCCTGGCCAGGCGAGCTCTTGGCTCAGTGCTCTCAGCCGTAGAGCAGGGCAAGGATGATGCCGAGCAGCAGCGTGGTTAGAGCGATGAACGGGACTGGGCGCATCGACAAGGGGCCCGGGGGCAGCCCAAGGCCTGACCCTTGTGCGAACCCCCGCGGGAAGGTCGCGGGGACGTGCCTTGCCTCTCCGGTCCACGGCGTGGCCGCTTCGTCGACGAGCTCCTGACTTACTTTCCAAAGGTGACGCGCTGCCTCCTCGTTTCCTGTCGCCCTGTTGGGTTTGGCTTCCTTCGCCTTGTCGAAGTAGCGCCCGGTTACCCCTTCGAGCTCGGGCGCAGTGGCAGCGTAGATGGATGTCTGGGCTCCATCGGCTTCCGTCATGACGACCAAGCGTGCAATGGGCGAACTGTGGAGCGCGTTGAGGAATGCGTTGTTCCTCGTGATGCGGCTTCGCACGTTGCCGGGATTCAAGGCGTTCGACGTGACTCCAAGGTCCTTCCAGCGGCGCGCGAGCTCGTTGGAGAACAAGACATTGGCTAGTTTGGAGTGACCGTATACCCAGAAACCTGCCCAGTGCTTCTCGAACATCAGGTCGTCCCAGTGGATCGACTTGGGGCGTCCGTGCATGGAAGAGGAAACGTTCACCACCCGTGCGGGCGCCGCGGCAACCAGCAAGTCTTTGAGCTCATTGGTCAGCAGGAAATGGGCGAGATGGTTGACCGCAAGCGTTGCCTCGTACCCGTCCTTGCTGAGCGTCCGCTGCGTGTGCCAGACGCCAGCATTGTTCACCAGGACGCTCAGTGAATCGAATCGAGCCCTGATGTCATCGGCAAGTCGGCGCACCTCCGTCAACGAAGCAAAATCTGCCTGAAAGGTCTCGATGCAGGCGGGCCCCGAGCTGAGGTCCTGAGCAGCCTCGGCGAGACGCCCGGGGTCCCTGCCCACAATCCCCACCACGTCGAAGTGAGTGGTCAGGCCCCGTGCGGTCTCGAGCCCGATGCCGCTGCTCCCGCCGGTCACCAGCGCGTAGCGGGTCGCGGTGGTCTGCTCGCTCATCGGCCGCTTCTAGCACACCAGTGGAAGGCGAAGGGCTCGAGAAGGCTCCTGGGGGCAGGCACCTGGCCACGCTCCTTGACAGGATTGCAAAACGCTCCTAGATCGCCTGCGTTTTCCAGCATTTGTCAGCCTGAACGGCTCTTCAATCTGAGGAGGAAGTGTGAAGATCCTCGTATCCATCAAGCGCGTTGCGGATCCGGACAACGCAAGCAAGCTCAAGGTGAGTGCCGATGGCACCGCCGTCACATCCGAAGGCCTCGAATGGAAGATGAATCCGTTCGATGACTGGAGCCTCGAAGCCGCTCTCCGGCTGACCGAGAACGCAGCCGAGAAAAACGCGCGCGTCGGTGAGGTCGTTCTGGTCTCCATCGGCCCGAACGATGAGCATACGCAGCGGATCATTCGCGAAGGCCTCGCCAAGGGCGCCGAGCGCGGCATCCTCGTCGAAGCCGATGACGGGAACCTCGACGCAGGCGTTGTGTCGTCGATCCTCAAGGCCATCGTGGACAAGGAGAGCCCCGACCTGGTCGTGATGGGCAAGCAGGCCGCGGACGGGGACTCCAACGTCGCAGGGACCAGCCTCGCCGAAAAGCTCGGCTGGCCAGTCATCAACTCCGCGATGAAGATCATGACCGCGGACGACGGGAAGACCCTCGAGGTCCAGCGCGAGCTCGACACGGGCGTTGCAACGGTGAAAGTCACCGGTCCGGCCGTGCTCACCACTTCCGACCGCATCCTCCACCCGGAGTCGGTACAAAACGGTGTAACCCCGGACGGCCATCAATACGCGAAGCTGGAAGTAGGCGGCCGCTACGCATCGCTCAAGGGCATCATGCAGGCCAAGAAGAAGCCCATCGACCAGATGTCGATCGGCGACCTCGGTGTCGACACCGCGAAGGTGCTCAACTACACGAAGTTCGAGCTGCCGCCAGCGCGCTCGGGTGAAACGACGTTCGTCGAGGACGCCGCGGATCTCGTCGACAAGCTCCACAACACCGCCAAGGTCATCTAACCCTCGAGAAACGGAAAGGAAGCATCAAACATGGCTAATGTTCTCGTTGTTGCGGAGTTGCTTGAGGGCAAGGCACGCAAAACCACTCTTTGTGCCGTCACG
>CALLDH010000268.1 GCA_937998345.1 uncultured bacterium
TTCTTGTTCGCATTCTCGACGATGATCTCGTGGAGCTACTACGGCGAGCGATGTTGGACGTTCCTCTTCGGCAGCCAGTTCTCGATGCTTTACAAGGTACTCTTCCTAGCCTTCGTGGTTCTTGGCTCCGTACTGAAGCTCGGGAATGTGATCGACTTCTCGGATCTGATGATTCTCGGCATGTCGTTCCCCAATATCCTCGGCGCCGTCTTGTTGAGTGGAAAAGTCAGCGAAGCGCTCAAGAAGTACTGGAGCCAATACAAGAGTGGTCAGATGCAGCCAACCAAGTAGCTGCTAGGATTGGTTCATGTCGGAGTTCGCAGCACGCCGCACCCAGCTTCTGGATGCAATCGGAGACGGCGTCGCGGTGTTTCCGTCTGCTCCGCTCGCCGTGCGTAATCACGACGTCGAGTACCCGTACCGGCAGGACAGCGACCTCTACTATTTGACCGGCCTGGATGAGCCCGAGAGCGTGCTCGTGTTGACGAATCAGCACGCCGAACACCGCATGGTCCTCTTCGTTCGCCGCAAGAAGCGTGAGCGTGAGATTTGGGACGGGCCGCGGGCCGGCGTCGAGGGCGCGGTGGAAGCCTTCGGGGCCGACGTCGCTTTCCCAATAGACGAGCTCCCGAAGAGGCTTCCGGACTACCTCGGCAACGTCGAGCGCCTTCACTACCGGCTGGCGCAGAACGACAAAGCGGACGCACAGCTCTTTGACTGCTTGAACCTGCTGCGCCGCGGTGGCCGCCGAGGTGTCATGGCGCCTGAAACCATCATCGATTCGTCAATGCATTTACACGAAATGCGTCTCCGGAAGAGCGAAGCCGAGCTCGCGACGATGCGTCGGGCGGCAGGGATCACCAAAGAGGCGCATCTGCGCGCGATGCAGATCGCGAGCCCGGGGATGCATGAGTACGAAATCGACGCGGAGCTCCTCCACATCTTTCGCAAGCACGGAAGCGAGCGCCCCGCCTACGAGAGTATCGTCGGCTCCGGGCCCAACGCGACGATCTTGCACTACCGTGCCGGCGACCGCGTCATGAACGACGGGGAGCTGTTGTTGATCGATGCGGGCTGTGAGCTGGGCTACTACGCGAGCGACGTCACTCGCACGTTCCCCGTGAACGGCAAGTTCTCCGACGAGCAACGCGCGGTCTACGAGGTGGTGCTCCGTGCGCAGAAAGCATGCATCGAGGAAGTGAAGCCGGGTGCCACGCTCGAGGCTCTTCACGACGGTGCGGTGCGTTCGATCACCGAGGGGCTGATCGACATCGGTTTGCTCGAAGGCGACCTCGACGCGCTCATCGAAGACAAGAAGTACGAGCCGTTCTACATGCACCGAACCTCGCATTGGCTGGGTATGGATGTGCACGACGTCGGTCACTACTACGTCGACGGCAAGCACCGGCCGCTCGAGCCGAACTTCGTTCTGACCGTCGAACCCGGCGTCTACATCGGGACCGACGCGGAGGAGGTCGATGAGCGCTGGCGTGGAATCGGCGTGCGCATCGAAGACGACGTGCTGGTCACCAAGAGCGGCCACGAGGTCCTGACCGCAGGCATTCCTAAAGAGATCGACGAGGTCGAGGCCGCCTGCGCGTAGCGCCTCTTCGCACCGTATCGTCCGCGCGGGTTGTGTGGTATGCCGCGCGGCATGTCAGTGGAACACACGATCGTTTTCGTTGGCGCCGGCAACATGGCGGGTGCTCTCATCCGCGGATTGATCGGTACGGGCACCGTCCCCGCCGACAGTGTCATTGCCGCCGACCCGGATCAAGACCGGCTGCGTGCACTCGAAACGGAGCTCGAGATCCGCGTCACGAGCGACAATGCGGAAGCGGTGAAAGACGCGACCGTCGTCGTGCTCGCAATCAAGCCTCAGGTGTTCGCGCAGGTGCTTCCGGGCCTCTCCGCTGCGGTGCCGCCGGACGCGCTATTGATTTCGATCGCCGCGGGCATCTCGACGAGAATCATCGAGCGCTCGTTCCCCGACGGCTCTCGGGTCGTTCGCGCCATGCCGAACACGCCCGCGCTCGTTGGCGCAGGGGCGTCCGCGATCGCAGGGGGAACCCACGCGACCGATGACGACCTGGAGCTCGCCGAGACCCTCTTCCGGAGCGTCGGGATCGCGGTCCGTGTCCCCGAGGAACAGATCGATGCCGTGACCGGCCTGAGTGGCTCTGGCCCGGCGTACGTGTTCGCCATGATCGAAGCACTTCGTGACGCCGGAGCGCGGGAAGGCTTACCCGAAGAAACCGCCCTTCAACTCGCGGCACAAACGGTGTTTGGCGCGGCCCGCCTCCTGCTCGACGAGAAGGAAGCACCCGAAGTGCTGCGGGACCGAGTGACGAGCCCGGGCGGAACCACGCGGGCCGGACTAGACGCGCTGGCGGCGGCAGGCTTCGCAGATGCGATCATGGGCGCGGTACGCGCCGCGACCCGCCGCTCCGTGGAGCTCGGAAAGATTGCTGAAGAGACCGAGTACTAAGGATTTGCCGTACTCGCGGTTGACTCAGCCTTGGGCGAACGGCCTGGTCTCTGCGGTCGTGGGGGCTGCTCAGTCCCGAGCGTATGCAGCTTCTCTACGAGTTGAGCCTGCGTCTTCACGCACAGCTTGCGCATCGCCGACCGGAGAGCCTCACTAGTTCTCGGGCCCGAGATTCCAAGACGATACGCGATCAGCTTTTTGCTTTCACCCAACGCCGCATATGCGACGACCTGGCATTCGCGCGCGGTCAACCCTCTGGGGTCCAACACACGAGGCGCATTGGGCACCGCAAGGATGTAGCGACGCCGGTCGGTATCAAACCATTCGACCATCGACCATCGACCCCGCAGCAACGCCCACCAGATCTTCAAGGCCGTTTCCGGGTCGTCCCTTCGAAGACGCCCGCG
Organism: uncultured bacterium; assembly: GCA_937998345.1. Lineage (GTDB taxonomy): Bacteria > Myxococcota_A > Polyangia > Polyangiales > Houyiibacteriaceae > SG8-38. Next base: position 2,896 of record CALLDH010000268.1, read on the forward strand.
CGCACGGTCCATGCGGATGGCGGCGTCTCGCACCGCCTGAAGTGAGACTGGAAGTTGAGCGTCCTTCCCGGCTTCCGTCACCCTGAAGCTGTTCGCATCGAGGACGACATCAGCGCCGCACGGTGGGCCCGTAGCCTCGCCGGTTGGCGCGGAGTGCGCTGCGGACAGTGCCCCTCTCAGCCGAAGCCCGGCGCTCAGATGCGCTGCGAGCATCCGCCATCGGTCTCGTTCCACCCTGCTCAGCGTGACGGCCCCGGACGCGGGGGCGATGATGTGCACAAAACGACCATTCGGGTCCAGTGCGGTAATGCCAATCCCGTCCGTGGCGTAGTCGATATGGCGCGTCCACGCCTCGAGAAACCGCGGCTCCTCGACGTTGACTTCCGACAACACGCCGATACGGGGGCGCAACTGTCGGCGCACACTCTCGCGAGGGACCTCGGCCATGGCGCGCATGAGATGCATCGGAAAGTCGGCGGGCCCGGTTGCTACGTGCATCTCTGCGACCTTGCCGGGCCCGCAATCCCGCGGGATCGTTCCGACCAGGCCTGCCACGCCGAGGCCATGATCGATGAGCGGAACGGTCGCATCGATCACGCGTGGAAACCAATCGGTCTCCGTGACTTGAAGATCATATGCGGCTTCCGTGATCGTGATCGCGGCTTCGGATGGACGATTCATCGACGCCTCGGATCGACGATACGCCTATTGTCCAATTGAGATCAAGACGGGTCCGTCATGATTCCCTTCCCGGGGGTCCCGGAATGGGGCCATACCTCGAAGGTCACCGCCGCATCGGCGCATCCGAGAAGCCCTGACCCGAGCCATACGGCGCATGGTGGCTTCTAGGCGCCGTCCCACCTTCCAGCGTCAGAGTCAGTCGGGATCCGCAAACACGAGATCGATCTTGACGAAGGCCGCATCGTCGAATGGGATGCCTTCGAAATTCACCCGCAGCGCATGACCGTCGACGCGTAGGGCGTCGTCATCGAGCTCCAACGTACTCACTTCGCCGTCTACCGTTGCGCTCACGAGTTCGGGTGCGACGCCCAATAGCTCCGTGAACACGTAGCCGTTGAAGCTGGCCGACGTGAACGTGCCCTTGGCCGTGACGGAGGAGAAGTCGTAGATGATGCTTTGACCATCGATGATATCGATGGTCACTTCGGCTTCGGTGCCGGCCGAGCAAGAAGAGTTCAGCTTCGCAAGGTGCTCGCCGGGAAACTCCACCTCAGCGCAGGTCAGAACGATGAGCTCTTCTTGAGCTTCCGAGTCACATGGCGTGGTCGCGCGGACCAATTGCAGGTAGGTGAAGTCCCAGTTCTTGTAGGGCTCACTCTCGCCCCACGGGCTGTTGCGAAACTTGTAGGTATCTACATCGCCACATGCGGTGACGAGAGAGAGGCTGGCAACAACGGTGAACGTTGACCATGCGAGCGACCGCGCACCAAACATTTTCATGATGATCTCTCCTTCGAGCGCCTGGCTCTTCAAGGGATGCAGACCATCCTTGGTACCTCGAAACGGCACCACATATCCATACGTAATTATTCTGATTTCATACGTAATTGGTCGCCTCTAATACGTAATTATTTTGCTCTCATACGTATTAGTTCGCATCTCGCCAAGATAGGAAGAAGCTCTCTGAGCCTAACGCTCGGCCGCGGGGCGAGGCCCAAAGATCGCCGTTCCAATACGAAGCATCGTTGCGCCCTCGGCGACCGCCGGTTCGAGGTCGTGCGTCATCCCCATGGAAAGCTCCGGCAAGCCGTGCGCTTCCGCCAATTCTCGGAGCGTGGCGAAGAACGGCCGGGTGGCTTCGACCTGGTCGAGGTGAGGCGCGACAGTCATCAGCCCGCGCAAGTTGATGTTGGGCAGGGCGCGGACGGCTTCGACGAGCGCCGGCACTTCGTCTGGCGTGCAGCCGGACTTCTGTGCTTCGCCGCCCACGTTGACCTGAAGGAGCACCTCGAGATCGGTCCCGCTTGCCCCCGCTCGTGTGGAAAGCGCCTGCGCTAACCTCGATGAATCGACCGTGTCGACGGTGGCCCGGGCCCCCTCGATGAGCTTGATTTTGTTGCGCTGGAGATGGCCGATGAAGCGCCAACGTATGTCGCGCAAGTCGCTCAACGCCGAAGCCTTGGCGGCGAGCTCCTGGGCGTAGTTCTCACCGAACACGCGCATCCCCGCCGCGTAGGCCGCTCGAATCACCTCCTCGGGATGCCCTTTGGATACCGCGACGAGCTGCACCGAGCCAGGGTCGCGGCTGGCCCGTTCGCAGGCGTCTCCAATGCGCTCTTGCACGCGTTCGATGGCGCTGGCGATTTCCTGATTCATGGCCACTGTTCCACCGCGCCGTGCTCGACGAGAAGACTCACGACCTCGGCGGCGGGCAGGCCGACGACGTTGGTGTACGAGCCTTCCAGTCGAGTCACGAAGCCGCTAGCAAGCCCCTGGACCCCGTATGCGCCAGCCTTGTCGTCGCTCTCGCCGGCGGCGACGTAGCGCTCGAGCTCTTCGCGGGACGCAGACCTGAACCACACCGTCGTCTCCACGACTCGGCCATCGAGCACGCCGTTCCCCACCCGGCCGAGTGCCACGGCCGTTCGAACGACGTGGTCGCGCCCGACAAGAAGCTCCAGCATGCGCACCGCATCGGCATCGTCGATCGGCTTTCCCAGTCGATGGCCATCGACGCACACGACGGTGTCCGCTGCAAGAACGTACGCCTCCGCGTCCTGAGAGGCGTCCAGTACCTCTTGCAATTTCATTCGAGCGGCCGCACGGACGAACTCTGTGTCATCTTCGATTTGAAGCGCCTCTTCGTTGGCGCCACTCGGCTGCACCTCGATGGCGATTCCGAGAGAGGACAAGATCTCACGGCGGCGGGGCGATGCGGACGCCAGGATGATCGGCTTCCGCGACTTGATCATGCGCTCTCTCCCGGCTCTTCCATCCGCGCCTTGTATCGTCGCAGGTAACTCTGACTCACCTGCTCTGGGTCGAGCCTGAGGCACTTCGCAATCTCGGTGACGAAGCCGCGCACGTAGACGGCGGCGGGCAACTTCTCGAACTCGTCCTCCTCGATGCATCGAAGGTAGTTGAGACCAACTTTCGTTCGTTCGCTGATCTGATCGAGGCTCGTGCCCTGCGACTGCCGAACCGCGCGAAGAAGAGCACCGCCAAACTCGGTATCCGGCGTGATGCTTGGTGCCGGGGGGAGCTCTGCGGCAGGAACTTGCTCCTGCTCGGCTTTCGCCTTGGTTTCTGGGGCCTCGGGAAAAACCGAAATCTCATACGGACGCCGGCGGGCCGGATCGAGTAGGACGTCATAGGCCTCGTCGATACGGGCACGCGCGACCTCGAGTCCCTCATCGTCGAACAGGCCGAAGCTCACGAGGTTCTCCGAGTCGAATACCGCGCACATGCGCTTGTACGCGCGCCGAATCTCCTCGTCCGTGGCGCCGCGTTCGACTTCGAGCACGTCGTGATGCGAGCTCGGCGGGACCTCTCGCCAAGGTGCGCGATCTCTGCGACCGTCCGGTGACGCAAAGAGACGCCGTGCGATCTTTTCGATGTTGCGGCTCGCTCTGCTACCCGGGCTCTCTAGGAGGAGAGGCCGCCGCTTCCGCGAACACGTTCGAACGGCGTCGTCGTGCTCGACGTAGCCGAGGTATTTCAGCGCCACACCATATCGCCGACGTACCGCGACCGTGATCTGGTCGCCGAGCTCGAGGTCCGCGCGCAGGCGAGCCTGGTTGACGATGAAGGGGAAATCCAAGCCGCTCATGCAGTCATGCAATGCACGCCCGATCTCCGGCCACTCGTGCTGCACCAGCGCGGCGATGTCAGATGGGGCCGGTGTCTGGCCCGCTTTCGCAAATGCGGCGTGCAGCGTACTTTGCTGCCGTTCGTCCGACATCTGCTCCAAGGCCACGGCGGCAAACGCCTTGCGCACGAGCCTATACAACCCGCTCACGGCGTTGGGCTCGGGCATGGTGATCGCAAGCCGATGGGTCGCACCACACCAGAACCGAATCGCAGCATCGGTGGCCGCGGACCCGAGGTCGACGACCGCGAAGTCGGCGTCCTGCTTTGCTAGTCGGCTCTGCAGCTCTCGCAATGAGCTCCGGCGCGCGCTCCCTCGATGAGGCTCGCTCAATCCGCCGTCCATCAACTGCAGGTTCGGAATCGGTCCGTCTACAGGGTCACGCAGAGGAAGCATGTTGACCGACGCGTGGTCGAGCCCGGTGGCGTCGCTCGCAAAAGCGCCTTCGGCACCAAACGCGGGCGCAGGTGCCGCGTACGGGGCGACGCGCGGGCCGATGCCGAGCATCGCGTGTAGATCGGCTCCAGATGGGTCCCCGTCGACGGCGAGCACCCGTTTGCCGATCGTCGCCAGGTAGATCGCGAGGTTCGCGCTGAAGAGGGATGTTCCGACGCCCCCTTTGGCCCCGAGGATCGCGATCGTAGTTGGGGGCATCGAGCGCTCTTACCAATCGCGCGTTTCTCGCGCAACGAAGACGCGGTCTCGTTCAGTCGTCGTTGTCGTCGGCCGAGCGGAGTGGAAACGGGTAGAATCGCGGCCGACGGTCGTTCTCGCCTTCCTCATCGGCCTCGGTGACTTCTGCGTCCATCGGCCGGTCGGCAGGCTTCCAGCCGCCTGAACCCGAGGCCCGCCGCTTTCGGCCCTTCGAGGTCTCAATCCGCAGTCTTCCGATGGGTGCACTCATCCGTGGCTGGGTCGTCATTCCCCCTCCGATCCAAATCCAGGCCGACTTTAACACTAACGGATGTTTCCGAAGAAATCACAACAGCGAGGCTTTTGGAACACAAGACTGATAGATTCCCCCACAATCGTGGGCTCCCAAGCATCAGAAGAAGTCCTTGAAGGGCTGGTCGAGGACGTGCTTTTCCGGAGTGATGACGGGAGGTTTTCGGTCATCCGGCTGGGCACCGACGAGAGTGCCGAGCTCTCGCCCTCGCACACCGCTGTGGGCGACCTCGGGCAGATCGCGCCGGGCGAAAATGTGCGCCTCGTCGGACGCTGGACGCAGCATGCCGTGTACGGGGCTCGGTTCCGTGTGACCTCCTTCACCCCGACGATTCCGTCCACGGAGCAGGGCATGATCCGCTACCTGGGGTCGGGGCTGATTCCCGGCATCGGCCCTGCCCTCGCCGCCCGGCTCGTCGAGCGCTTTGGCCCGGAGACCTTGGACGTCATTGCGACCCAGTCGGGGCGGCTGCGCGAGGTGTCCGGCATCGGAAAACAGCGCGGAGAGTCGATCGCCAAAGCGGTTCGCCAGCGTCGCGTCGAAGCCGAAACGATGAGTTTTCTGCACGCGCTCGGGATGGGTCCGGCGACGGCGCGTGAGATCGTTCGCAAGTACGGCGCAGACGCGCCGCGAATCGTGCGAGACGACCCGTACATCGTCGCCGAGCAGATCCGCGGCATCGGGTTTCGCACTGCAGACCGAATCGCCGAAGCGCTCGGGATTGCCGGCGATGACATTCGTCGCGTGCAAGGCGGGGTGCTGCACCTCATCGGCAAGGCGGTCGACGACGGCCATGTGTTTGCGACCCGGGACCAGCTCCACGACGGCCTGGAACAGCTCGACGTTCCCTCGGACGCCCTCGAGGAAGCTCTCCAACAGCTGCGGGGCCGGGAGCTCGTCACCATCGAAGATGAGGCGGTGTACCCCCCGCTGTTGCATCGGGCCGAGTTTCTCGTCGCCAACACACTGAGCGCGCTCGCGAATCGCCCCAAGGCAAAACAACCCGTCAAAACCCATGACCACACCCTCAGCGACACACAGCGGAGCGCCGTGGAAGCCTCGCTCGCTACGCATCTCATGGTCCTCACGGGCGGACCCGGCACTGGGAAGACCACGACCGTCCGCGCGATCGTTCAGGCACATGCAGCACTCGAACGACGCGTGGCCCTGTGTGCGCCCACGGGGCGCGCGGCGAAGCGACTCTCCGAGGCGGCCGGCATCGAAGCCAAGACGATTCACCGCCTGCTCGAGTGGAACCCCGCGACGGGCCACTTCAATCGCAACCAGCGCCTGCCCCTCGAGGCTGAGCTCATCCTCGTCGACGAGGCCTCGATGCTGGATATCCGCCTCGCTTCGCAGCTCCTTGCAGCCGTTCCCCAGAACGCCACGCTAGCATTGGTCGGCGACATCGATCAGCTTCCCCCGGTCGGTCCGGGCCAACCACTTCGCGACCTGATCGCCTCTCAAATCTGCACGACGATCCGCCTTCACGAAGTGTTCCGGCAAGCGCAGCAAAGCGCCATCGTTCGAGGTGCCCACGCGGTCCTCGAAGGCCGCTTGCCGGAGCCGACCCCGACGGGCACCAAAGGCGACGGAGACCTGTTCGTGATCCCGGCCACTGACCCGGAGACGATCACGGAGCGTCTAGTGCAGGCGCTTCGACGGATGTCGGCTGCCTATGGGTTCGATCCGCTCGCCGACGTGCAAGTGATGACTCCCATGCGTCGGGGTCCGCTCGGTACGATCAAGCTCAACGAAGTGCTTCAAGAGACGTTCAATCCGAGCCCGCAGCAGAACGCAACGCCGACGTCGTTTCGGCGAGGCGACAAAGTGATGCAGCTCCGCAACGACTACGACAAAGAGGTCTACAACGGCGACCTCGGCGAAGTGATTCGGATCGAGGGCGGGGTGACCTTCGTGCGGTTCGACGGGCGTGAGGTCCAATACAAAGCCGACGAGCTCGATGCGATTTCGCTGGCCTACGCGTGCACCGTCCACAAGGTGCAAGGGAGCGAGTTCCCTGCGGCGGTCATCGTATTGCACAACGCGCACTTCATGTTGCTCAACCGCGCCCTTCTCTACACCGCACTCACGCGAGCGAAAAAGCTGGTCGTGCTGGTGGGCGACCCAAGAGCGATGGCCCGGGCTTCGGGCAATGCCCTGTCCTACAAAACCAACTCGAAGCTGCTCGACCGACTCCGCTCGCTCGCCGGCTAACTCGCGTCGTACGCGCCGATCACGGCGTCGTGAAAGGCGGGGCGAAACGCTCGGATGGCCGCGTTGTCATCCGATACCGCGACACGATTACTCAGCAACACCACGACGAGCTGCCGCCGTGGGTCACACCAGAGCGAAGTTCCGGTGAACCCGAGATGCCCGAACGCGTCCGCGTCGATCAGGGAGCCTGCAGCGCTTCCTTCGGTGGATGTGCCGTCCCAGCCAAGCCGGTGCGTGCCGCCGGGTCGGACAGCCGTTGCATGTCGAATGAGCTCCTCCTCGGATGCTCCCCTCCTGCCATGCCATGCGCCCACACAGGCAGCCCCGAACCTAGCCATGCCCTGGGCTGTCCCGAACATTCCTGCATGCCCCGCCACACCGCCGAGCGCAGCGCAGTTGTCGTCGTGCACCTCGCCCACCAGGATTCGCTGACGCCACGGTGACCAGCCAGTGGGTGCGCATCGAGCCTTCCAGCCAGGCCCGGGGTGGCTTGCACCAAAGAACACGGTGTCATCGACACCGAGTTGCGACGAGACGTGCTCCGCGACGATCTCCTTCAGGGGCTGACCCGCTGCACGGCTCATGGCAACCCCGGCAAGGATGTACCCGAGGTCGCTGTACACTGGCACGCCCAGCTTGCTTGCGTCCCAGTGAAGAAGGAGCTCAGCCAAGATCCAAGCCCGGGCGGCATCTGTGCCCGCTTCGACCGCTAGCGTCTCGTAGAACGGCACCCAAGCCTGCAAGCCTGCCCGATGGCTCAGCACCTCCTCCCAGTTGCGGGCGCCCACCGGGAGCCCTGTCGCTTCGGGGATGAGCTCGTCTACGCGCGCGCCAAGCTCGAAGACCCCGGCTTCGTAAAGCCGCAGCGCCGTCATGGCGACCCAGGGCTTGGTGAGCGAAGCCAGGTCGTAGATCGTGTCGTCCTGGACCGGGTCCAAGTCTTCGGCCCGCGTCCCGGCGACTCCGTCGATATACGCCCAGGCGCCCCCCTGCCAAAGTGCGACGCAGGCGCTGGCCCCGGGAAACACACCCGCACCACGTCCCGCCTCGAGCTGCTGCTGCAAAGTGCGCTCGATGCGTGTCGACGTCTCAGCGGTCACGACTGGTGTCTACCCAATCGCACGGCAATGGTCTACAGGAAGCGCCG
>CALLDH010000269.1 GCA_937998345.1 uncultured bacterium
GACCACCCTACGGATGCTGTACGGGTTCGTTCCGCCGGACGACGGGTCGATCTACTTCGCGGGGCAGCGTTTCTCGGAGAATCGTGCCGAAGCGAAGCGGTCGATCGGCGTGTGCACACAGGAAGACTCACTCGACTACGACTTCACGGTTGCGCAGAACCTGCTGATTTACGCTAGTTACTTCCGGCCGAGAGTCGCGAACCTCGAGGGCCGCGTCGCCGAGCTCCTCGATCGGTTCGACCTCACCGCCTACGCAGACGCCTCGCCACACGTGCTCTCGGGCGGCTATGTCCGGCGACTGCTGATCGCGCGGTCGATCGTGCACCGGCCTAGCGTGCTGTTTCTCGACGAGCCCACGACGGGCCTCGACCCGAGTGCGCGCCTCGATGTCTGGGAGCTGATCGACAGCATGCGCGCCGAAGGTTTGGCGGTCGTGCTGACGACGCACTACATGGATGAGGCCGAGCGATTGAGCGATGAGCTTCTCGTCATTCACGAAGGCCGAAGCGTCGCGCATGGTGAACCCCATCACGTCATCGATACCGTGCTGGGTGACCACGTCATCATCGTTCCCCGCGGTGAGCCGGCGCGAGAAGAGATCGCAGCGTGGTTGCAAGCCCGGGGTGCAGAGCAGGTGGCGACGGTCCTCGGAGAGCTTCGAGTTCCGGTGAGCAAAGAGGATCTCGCCGAGCTCACCACCCGCTTCACCGAAGCCACTTGGCAGGTCCGCCCGCCCAATCTCGACGATCTTTTCATCGCGCTGGCACGGCGGAATGGGAGGTTCGAGTGAGCGGGCTTGGGAGCCTCGCCGCGGTGGCCGATTGGCGTTCGTGGGCCGTATTTCGCAGGAATGCGTTGGTTTTCCTGCGGAATTGGCGCACTGCGCTCATCCCGCCCGCGATGGAACCAGTCATCTTCTTCGTCGCGTTCGGCGTCGGCTTCGGCGGGTACATCGAAGACCTGAGTTACGGCGGGGTCGACATCAACTACGCGACCTACGTGGCGGCTGGGTTGATCGCCTATACCGGCTTCGGCACGCCCTACTATGAAGCGCTCTATTCGGCGTACGTTCGAATGTTCTACCAAAAGACTTGGGACGGCATTCTCGCGACTCAGGTCGAGCTTCCGAGTGTCGTCTGGGGCGAGATCCTGTGGGGCGCGGTACGCGGAATGGTAAACATCTCGATCGTGTGCTCGGTCATTGCGGTGTTCGACCTGCTCGGTGTCGTCGATGTGAAGGTTCAATTCCTGTTGCTCATGCCCTTCCTCGGATTCATCGCCGGCTGCGCGTTCGCTTCGTTCGCGCTGATTTTCACAGCAATCGTTCCGGCGATCGATCACATGAACTATCCGGTGTTCCTCATCGGCTGGCCGTTGAGCCTGGTCAGCAACACGTTCTTCCCCATCGAGCCCGAGAGCGCGGCCCTGTGGACGCTCATGCAACTCAATCCGGTGTACCAACTCGCAGAGTGCGCGCGCGGGCTCTTGGTGCTCGGAAACCCCGGCCCGCACCTCCTGGGACTGCTCGGATCAACGGCCCTTTTCCTCGTTCCGTGCACCCTTCTAGCGGTCCAATTGACCCGCCGGCGAGTCCTCGGCGACTGAGCTTCTGCGACCCAGAAATTCTTTTGTCAGATCAATGGGTTAGCGCTTGCATCAGGCCTTGCGTCCACCCCCCTTCAAGGCTAGAAACTCACCCATGGCTGACGTCCCAATCGCCGAGCCGAGTCCGGCTGCACCTGGCTACGATCAAAGCGCAATTCAGGTGCTCGAAGGGCTCGAGGCGGTGCGGAAGCGGCCGGGTATGTACATCGGCGATCCGCACGATGGTTCTGGCCTCCACCACCTGGTTTGGGAGGCGGTCGACAACGCCGTCGACGAGCACCTAGCGGGCCACTGCGACGCCGTTCAAGTCATCGTTCACTCGGCGGGTTCGGTGACTGTCATCGACAATGGGCGAGGCATCCCTGTCGGCATGCACGACATGGGTGTGAGCGCGGCCGAGGTCGTGATGACTCAGCTTCACGCGGGCGGGAAGTTCAACAGCGACAGCTATGCGGTCTCAGCTGGCTTGCACGGAGTCGGGGTCAGCGCGGTCAACGCGGTGAGCGAATGGCTGAAGATGGAGATCCGCCGTGATGGCAAGCTCTGGTTCCAAGAGTACGGACGTGGAGTGCCCAAGGCACCGCTGAAGGCGATCGGCACGAGCGGCAAGACAGGCACCAAAGTCACATTCAAGCCCGACCCTGACATATTCACCATGACGGATTTCAGCTTCGAGGTGCTGAATAACCGCCTGCGTGAGATCTCGTTCCTCAACGCAGGCCTCGAGGTTACGCTCGAGGACGAGCGGGGTGACGGCAAGAAGGTCACGCACAAATTCGAGGGTGGCATTCGAGAGTTCGTCGAATCACTCAACAAGAAGAAGACGCCGCTCCACGATGGGGTCATCTACCTTCACGCTGTGAAGGACGGCGTCGACGTCGAAATCGCGATGCAGTGGAGCGACTCCTACAACGAGTCGATTTTTCCCTACACCAACAACGTGTTCAATCGTGACGGGGGCACTCACATGACGGGCCTCCGGACCGCGTTGACGCGAGTGATCAACCAGTACGGTTCGCGCGAGAAGCTCCTGAAGGACCTCAAAAACCCGCTCAGCGGCGAGGACGTGCGTGAGGGGCTGACCGCCATCATTTCGGTGAAGCACCCGGATCCGGCGTTTTCTTCGCAGACCAAAGACAAGTTGGTGTCGAGCGAAGTAAAAGGCATCGTCGAAAGCGTTCTCAACGAGAAGCTCAACCAATACCTCGAAGAGGAACCGAAGGCCGGCAAGCGCATCGTCGAAAAGACAGTACTAGCCGCTCGCGCTCGCGAAGCGGCGCGTCGTGCGCGCGAGATGGTGCAGCGCAAGGGCGTTCTCGACGCGAGCACCCTTCCCGGCAAGCTTGCAGACTGCCAGAGCAAGGACGCGAGCGAGAGCGAGATCTACATCGTCGAGGGTGATTCGGCCGGTGGAAGCGCCAAACAGGGGCGCGACCGACGGTTCCAAGCGATTCTTCCGTTGCGCGGAAAGATTCTCAACGTCGAGCGCGCGCGTTTCGAAAGGATGATTTCGAGTGCGGAGATCGGCACGCTGATTACCGCGCTGGGCTGCGGCGTCGAGGGCGGAGAGAACTTCGACATCGAGAAGCTGCGCTATCATCACGTCATCATCATGACCGATGCGGACGTAGACGGTTCGCACATCCGCACCCTGCTCCTGACGTTCTTCTATCGTCAGATGCCGCAGATGATCGACAAGGGCTATCTCTACATAGCGCAGCCGCCGCTCTACAAAGTGAAGAAGGGCAAGAAGCTCCGCTACCTACAAGATGACGACGCGTTGAACAGGTACTTGATCGAGCTCGGCACCGACAACGTCCGGCTCAGCATGAAAGAGGGCAGCACCCAGCTCGTCGGGGAGCCCCTGCGCAATCTCGTCAAAGACGTCGCTCGTTTCCGCCTGCTTCTCGAGAACATCGGACATCGGGTGGACCCGCTCGTCGTCGAGGCTCTCGTCACTGCGACCGACCTCGAAGTCGAGGACCTGGCCGATCGAAACAAGGTCGAGGCTGGGATCGAGGCGCTCCAGAAGTTCGTCCACTCGAAACGTCAAGGCGAGTTCGAGGCGATCATCGAGCAAGACGAAGAGCACGACCGGCAGCGAGTCATCGTCGAGACGCAAGCCGGGGCCACAAAGCGCGTCACGACCCTCGACTTCGATTTGCTTTCCGCCGGAAACGTCTCTGAGCTCCGCCAGATCTACCAGGGCATTCGAGCCCTCGGTGAGCCGCCGTTCGTATTGACCGTGCTCGACAAGGTTGGAGAGCCCGCCGGGGAGGCGATCGAAGTTCCCGATCTCGAGCAGCTTTGGACGACCATGGACGCACGCGCCCGGAAGGGTCTCGGCATTCAGCGCTACAAAGGCCTTGGCGAGATGAACCCAGATGAGCTCTGGGAGACGACGATGGATCCCGAGATGCGAACGCTTCTCCAGGTGCGCATCGAAGACGCAGTCGAAGCGGAAGAGCTGTTCAGCGTGCTGATGGGCGACCAGGTCGAACCCCGTCGCGCATTCATCGAGAGCAACGCACTAAACGTGAGTAATTTAGATATCTAGTGTGCGAATCTTTTCGCCTGTGGTCGGCTTACCTCCTCGCTCCCTCCCTGCGAGGTACGGACGTACCTCTCCGTCGCTCGCTGTGGGGGCGCTCGACCACAAACGAAAATCTCTCGCACACTAGGCGGTGCGGCGGGAGCGGCGGAGTAGGGATTGAACCGCTTCTGCAACGCGGGGGACTTCTTTGTCGACCTGTGCGAGAAGCTGCTTTGCCGCGTCTACGCTTGATTCGCGCTCAATCGCGCCGAGCAGGTCGCCGACCCGCGCCGCGCCGATCTGCTTGCTCGCGCCTTTGATCGAGTGGGCGGTCAGTCGTACCGTGTCCATGTCTCCTGCGTCCAACGCTTTGCCGAGCTTCTTCGCGGAATCTCTGAGCTGCTCCACGTAGCTCACCATGACGTCTTGAATGAAATCGTCGTCTTCATCGTCGAGCGAGACCAGTTGGCGAACCATGTGGAGGTCGAGCGTCGCGGGTGGTGGAAGCGTTGACACCGGTCTCATCGAGCGGCGCGAAGAGACCGGAACCCATCGTTCGAGTGCTCTGGCGAGCGTCGAGAGGTGAATGGGTTTAGCAACCGTGCCGTTCATTCCCGCTCCGAGACAACGCGTTTGGTCTTCTTCGGTCACGCTGGCGGTCAGGGCGATCACGGGGAGCTCCTCGTTCCCCGGTGAGCGCCGGATTCGTTGAGTCGCTTGGAAGCCGTCCATCAGCGGCATGTAGCAATCCATGAAGACGATGTCGTAGTCGCCGCTCCTCGCCTTCTGCAGGGCTTCTCGACCGTCGACTGCGATGTCCACCTCGCATGAGAGCTTCTTCAGCAGGGCTTCGGTCACCATGCGGCTGGTCGGGTTGTCCTCAGCGACCAATGCGCGGACGCCCTCACGGATCAAGAGGTCGCCCGTGCCTGTGGGGTCAGCCACGCGAAGCGTGTCTTCGGGACCAGGCTCAAGGTCGATTTCCATCCAGAAATTCGTTCCCTGGCCGATCTCGCTCTTCACTCCGATCTCTCCGCCCATCAGGTCGACGAGCTGCTTGGCGATCGCGAGCCCCAGTCCGTTGCCGGCAGAGCTCCGATGGGAGCCCGTGTCGCTCTGGTGGTACCGGGTAAAGATCCTGAGAAGAGATTCGTCCGGGATGCCAACGCCCGTGTCCCGCACCGAAAGGCGCACCCGAGTCTTGCCCGAGGACTCGACGGCCTCGGCACTGACGAGCACGAATCCCGACTCGGTGAACTTGATCGCGTTGTTGACGAAGTTGAGGAGCACCTGCCGGATGCGGCCGCAGTCTCCGATGAAGCGTCGGCTCCTGAAGCCCCTCATCTCGGATTCGAGACGGAGCGCCTTGGCCGCCGCGCGTGGCTGCATAAGCGCGGTCACGCCGTCGATGAGGACGCTCATGTCGAAAGACGAGTGCTCGAGCTCCACCTGGCCCTTCTGGAGCTGAGAGAAGTCGAGGATCTCATCGACGATGCCGATCAAGGCATCCGCCGATTCGCGAATGGCCGTGATCATCTTCTCCTGTTTCGCGTCGAGCTCGGTGTCGAGCAGTAGGGCGCTCAGGCCGAGGACCCCGTTCATCGGTGTCCGTACCTCATGACTCATGTTGGCCAGGAATTCGGTCTTGGCCTGCGATGCGCGCTCAGCGGCGAGCCGGAGCTCCTCCATGCGAACGAGGGTGCGGCCGCGGGAGTAATTGATTCCGATCGTGACCGCGGAAAAACCAATCAGGTATCCGCCGCTCTGCACCCAGTTGACTCCCTCAACCCAAAGTGAGGTGGTCCCCCAGCCGAGGTCTCCGAGGACCATGATCGCGATCACCCACCTTCGACTGTGAATCAATGCGCCCGCCGCAAACTGAACCAAGAGATAGAGATAGAAGTCCGAAGGTTCGCCGCTCAGGGCGTAGCCGAGCGTGATGGTCGCTGTCACCACGAGGAAGGCCACACCAGCAATGTGCACAGACCAACTGCCCGGTGGCGGTTGCGAATGTGCCCGCCAACCGAATGCGAGCATGGCCGCCCCGGTGAGTCCGTACATCGTCATCAACGTGAGGTCGGTTTGGTTGAGGTCTGTGGACCACTGACCTGCGGACAGCCCGAGGTAAGCGATGCCGGCACAGACCATCATCGTCACGAGGTGCGGCGCGGTGATCGTGTTCACCATGGCCCGGCGTTCGCTGGCGCTCAGTGGCATGCGGGCGGCGAGCGTCCCCACGGACGGGGCAGACCCCGGCGTCCCGTGCTGCTCTTCCTCGCGCATCACCCCCATAAACCCAGTCTATCGGGCTGGGCCACGCGATTCACGGCTTGTCGGGGAGAAGTTTGTTGCGTGCCTCACGAATCGTGTGAAGCGCGGCTTCGTGCAGCGCCCCGTTGGATGCGATGAGCTTTCCAGTGCGTGGATCTGCCGCGGTGCCATCGTAGGTCGAGAGCTGGCCACCAGCCTCCTGCACGAGGAGTGCTCCCGCACACATGTCCCAGGCGTTCAGCCCTTGCTCCCAATAGATGTCGTAGGTGCCGTCCGCGACTAGGCACAGGTCGACCGAGGCGGCGCCGCAGCGCCGAATGCCTCTCGCTCGCTCTAGAAACAGCGCGAGCTCCGCGTGGTTGTTGTCTGGATTCGACCAACGGTCGTAGGGAAATCCTGTGGCGCAGACCGCCTCGTCCAGCTGATTGCGCGTCGACACCGAGCACGGTGTCCCATTGCGAAACGCGCCCGCGCCCTTTGAAGCCTTCCAGGTGACGCCGAGCGCCGGTGCATGGACTACACCGGCGAGCCCCTGCGATCCGCGATAGAGCGCGATCGACACTGCAAAGAAAAAGTGCCCGTGGGCGAAGTTGGTCGTCCCGTCGATCGGGTCTACATACCAGACCAGCTCGCCTTCTCCGCTCTCCGCGTTCTCTTCGCCGATGATCCGGTGCGCGGGGAACTCTCGGGTAAGATGCTCGCGGATCAGCTGCTCGCTACCGAGATCGTACTCGGTCAACAGATCGAATCGCCCCTTGCGAGAAATCTCCCCGACCGAGCGCCAGCCTTTCATCACGAGCTCACCGGCTTGCAGCGCCACGCGCTCTGCAATCTCTAGAGCACGCCGACTTTCTTCTGCGATGGGCATGAAGCCGTGCATTTTCGCGGATTTCTAGCCTTGCGCCATCGGGATCTCGGCTACTCTCGGGTGTTCGCTGGCATTTGGGGCCTAAAACCCGTAAAAGGCCGTGCGCTGCGAAGACGCTAGTTCGAGCGCCTCGCGATGTAGGCAAATGTAGTTATGCCCGACAAAGATACCGTGACGCCAAGCCTTCGCAATCCATTCGAATTGGATGGCGACAACCGATCCTCCGGCCAGGACGTGCAGGGCGGTGGACCCTACGACCTTGCTGTTCGAGAAGGCGAGCTGCTGCGCGACCGCCCGCGCACCGCCGCAGGCCCCGTGCAGATCGGAAGGCAGCACGCCAAGCGCCGCATGACCGTTTGGGAGCGTATCGACGTTCTCCGCGACCGAGGCACCGAGCCCACGATTCTGTTCCAGAACTGGGGCCCAAATCTCGACGGCGCTTCGCTCGTCACGGGGATCGTCAAGATCGGGGGGCGCGACGTCGCGCTCTACGGCCACGACTTCACGGTTCGCGCGGGTTCGATGGACGCGACCAACGGCACCAAGCTGGCCAACCTCATGCGCCTGGCCGGTAGGCAGGGGATGCCGCTGGTTGGGATGAACGACAGCGCTGGGGCATTCGTGCCGGCAGGCATTGGCGGCCTCGACGGCTACGCTGAGGTGTTCACCGCACTGCGCAAGATCAGCGGGGTCGTGCCGAGCATCATGTGCATGTTCGGCTACAATGCCGGAGGCGGCTCGTACTTGCCGAGGCAGGGCAGCTTCATGATCCAGCCCTCCAACACCTTCTTCGGCCTAACCGGTCCGGGCGTCGTGAAGTCGGTGCTGGGCGAGGATGTGACCGCGGACGAGCTCGGTGGCCCGGGCGTGCATGGGGCAAGCGGGGTCGTCGATCTCACAGTCCGTGATGAGGTTGGCGCCCTGCGCACCGCGCGGCGATTACTGAGCTATCTTCCTGGGAACAATCATGAATTCGCTCCATACCAGGAGACTTCAGACCCGATCAATCGTCCGACTGGCGAGATTTCCACGCTCCTTCGGAAGGCATTCAATTCGCCGACCGGGTTCAACACGCCGATCGACGTGAGCATCATCCTCCAGCAGATCTGCGACCATGGCGACTACTTCGAGCTTCAGCCGCAGCGCGCGCGCAACACGGTCACGGCGTTCGGCAGGCTTGGCGGGCATGTCGTCGGCTTCGTGTGCAACAACAGCGCGGTGGCGTCTGGGCAAATCGACGTCGACGCGGCGTTCAAGAACTCGCGGTTCACTCGCTTCTGCAACCTTTACAACATTCCCGTGATCTTCATGGAGGACACGACCGGGTTCTTGCCGGGCCGTGACCAGGAGAGCCGCGGCATCGTGCAGGCGGGTAGGGCGATGCTCGATTCGATCATCGATCTTCGTACGCCACGCCTGTTGCTCATCATCCGCAACGCGTTCGGCGGCGCGTATGCGGCATTCAACTGCTACGCAGTGGGCGCCGACCACGTCATGGCGCTTCCGACGACGCGAGTCGCCGTCATGGGTCCGGCCGGTAAGGAGTTCGTCTACAAGAAAGAGATGCGAGACATGCGCAACCGAGCGAAGGTGCGATTGCAAGAAGCGCTCGATGCCGGCGCATCCAAAGCGGATGCCGAGGCCGACGCGGCCGCGTGGATCAAGGAGCAGGACGCGGCATTTGGCGCTCGGTACGAGAAAGAGCTCATGAACCCCAAGGAGGCCCTGAGCCTGGGCTCGATCTCCGAGATCGTCATGCCGACCGACGTGAGGGCCTCGCTTGCGAAGAACCTCAACTTCTACCTGTCCCATTACACCCCAGAACCGTTGCAGGCGGTTCAGCGTGAGTTCCACTGATGGCTTCCAGTAGCTATATGCACAACCCGCTCATTCACCGGGATCGCCGCCTCGGACAATCCGAGTCCGACTGGGTGCGCTCGTTCGGCTGCGAGGACATGACCGTCCTCATCGTTTGCCGCGGGCCGATTCGTCAGGAGGCGCTCGACATCTTCGAGGAGATGGGGATGGCCAAGGTAGGAATCCTTCTTTCCGAGAAGGACTCCATCGTATACCCGCGCGCGCTGGCGCCAGAGCTTCGGCGAATAAACCCGTCGCGTGTTCACGCGGTCTCGGACTACACCGGCGCGAGCAAGGAAGAACGAACCGAACGCATCGCGCAGATCATCAGCATCGCCAAGGGGAATGGCTACGATTACATCTTCGCTGGCTACGGCTTCATGGCGGAGGACGAAGAGTTCGTCCGATCGATCGAAGAAGCCGGCCTTCGTTTCATCGGCCCCTGCTCGCACACGGTTCAAGCGGCCGGCTTCAAGGACGAGGCGAAACGCACCGCAGAGCAAGTCGACGTCAGCGTTACGCCGGGCATCAACAACGCTACGGCCCGGCTTCTTCTACGAAAGTTCCCAGACCGCAAGGCACTGAAAAAGCTCGCGAAGAAGCAAGGCCTCGACGTAGCGGAGCTCGGAGACGACGGCATCGGGCTCGAGACGGTGGCAGATGCGGTGCTTGGGGCCTCCTACGATGCCGGCATCGACCTGTACACCGTCGATGAGCTTGCAGAGCAGATCCAAATCGAAGTGGCCAGCATCGTCGAGGAGTACGAGGGCAGTCGCATCCGCTTGAAGGCGATCGGCGGTGGCGGCGGCAAGGGACAGCGCATCGTGGACAGGGCCGACCAGGCGCCACCCATGGTTCGTGAGATTCTCAGCGAGGTGAAGGCGCTCGGGGTCGGCGACAACAAGAACATCCTCGTCGAGCTCAACATCGAGACCACCCGTCACAACGAGATTCAGCTCCTCGGCAATGGTGAGTGGACGGTATCGCTTGGCGGGCGCGATTGCTCGCTTCAAATGCACGAGCAGAAGCTGCTCGAGGTCTCGATCACACAAGAGACGCTCGGCGCAGCGGTCGAGCGCGAGCGTGCGGCGGGCAACGAAACCGGCGCCGCTGCGATCGAGCAGGATCTCCAGATTCTCCGTCGCATGGAGGAAGAAGCCGAGCGCTTTGGTGAAGCGGTCAAGCTCGACTCCGCCTCGACGTTCGAGTGCATCGTCGACGGGCCGCGTCATTACTTCATGGAAGTCAACACGCGCATTCAGGTCGAGCATCGTGTCTCCGAGCTTTGCTACGCGCTCCGCTTTCACAATCCCGGCGACGCCGACGACTTTTTCGACGTGTACTCGATCGTTGAAGCGATGGCTTTGCTGGCCAAACACAAGGCCAGGCTTCCCCGGCCCGAGCGCGTTCAGCGCGACGCCGCTGCAGTGGAAGCACGCCTCAATGCGACGGACCAGTCGCT
The DNA here is from genome assembly GCA_937998345.1 of uncultured bacterium. GTDB lineage: Bacteria > Myxococcota_A > Polyangia > Polyangiales > Houyiibacteriaceae > SG8-38. Next base: position 10,597 of record CALLDH010000269.1, read on the forward strand.
TTCTCCGCACGCAGGCGGCGAGATCATGTCCTGGTCGGATCCGATCCAGGGCGAGGTTCGCGACGACCAGGGAATCTGTTTCAAGAACCCCGATACCAATCTGTTCATGCGCTACAAGCTGGCGGGCGCGTATGACAGCAACATCGCGCTCCTGGTTACGACCGGTGATGATCGCCGTCAGAGCTACAATCACTTGCGTGAGGTGCTGCGGCGCACGGTCCTTCGAGGATCCGACCTTCAAACCAACCTACAGTTCCACTACGGGCTCGTGCATTGGTTCCTAGCGAACGGCGTCGATGCTAAGCCTACGACGCGATTCGTGGTTCCCTACTTGACGCTCGTCGGAGAGCTCCGACGGGAGGCCAATGAGATCGACCCCGACTACGCATACGATCGTCTCTGCGGACAGTACTTGAAGGCTGTTTCGGGAGATCCAGCCGCTGCTAGAGCGACCAACGACATTTCGGTGTTGAAAAGGACTCTGCTCGGCCGACCGATCGGTCGCGTGCTGAGGCAGCCGCACCTACTTTCCGCCTGGCTCAGCTCGAACAGGAATCATTTCGAGGTCAAGGACCGCCGCGTCACCTGGCTGCGCAACCCGCTCCTGGTGATCGCGGAGACGTACGAGTTGCTCCACATGGACGCTGGCGTGGACCTGCCGGCCGCGCATCGAATCTGGGAGCAAGATCAGACCGTCCTACGCGACGGTGCGGCGTTCTACGCCGCGGTACAGGAGCGGGTGGGCGACCTGTCCTGGCCCGAAATCGATGCGCTTCTGAAGCGTGAGAAGCCTGCGAAGGGCTTCGACGCGAAAAACTGGCAAGCGGTGCGTGAAGCGCATCTTGGCTTTCAGCTCGGGACCGAGCTCTACAGCCTGCTGCCGTTGATCGCAGACAAGGTGGGCTTCTTCGACCTTTGCGTGAACGACGATCTGACCGTCAGCATTCCGGAGCGTTTGTTTGATCGCGACCATCAGGCAAAGATGAAGAAGGTGCTCGTGCCACCTCCGGTGAACAAGGCCGACGAGATCGTCGCTGTGAGTGGCGGCATGTACTACGCGCAGGAAGCGCCTGGCATGCCCTGCTTCATCGAGGAGGGCCAGCACTTCGAGATCGGCGATCCACTCTACATCGTCGAAGTCATGAAGATGTTCAACAAGGTGTACGCGCCGTTCGCCGGAACAGTGGACAAGATCCTCGTCGCCACGGACGGCACCATCGTTTCCAAGGGTCAGCCCCTTTTCAAAGTCACGCCCGATGAAACCTTCGTCGAAGAAGACCCCGCCGAGGTCAGAGCCCGCGTGCACTCGAACACCGATCAGTATCTGACGGCCGTCGCATAACGATGTATTGCCAGCTGTAACGGGTCCAACGCCCTTTTTCGCATGTCTAGAAACGATCGTCTCGGCTGGTGGCTAGGACTACTCGGTTACGGCCTGCGGCTTTTGCGCGGAAGAGGGCGCGGTCGGCGGTGGTCATCAGGCGGGCCTTGATGTCGCTCGGGGGCTGGCCGTTGAGGTGTCGTAGGCCCTTGAGGGTGGCTACGCCCACGGAGACGGTGATCTTCGGGAGCGTTCCTGCGGGTCGCATTGGGCCGGCCGTGCTTGCGGCGACGTGGCTTCGCAGATGGTCCGCTAGTGCGCGGGCGCTCTCCTTCGAGGCGCGTTTCTGGACGACGACAAACTCGTCGCCTCCGAAACGGAATACGTCGCCGACACCGGCCGCAGCTTCATGCAGCGCCTTGCCGGTGCGCTTCAGCGCTTCGCTCCCCGCCGCGTGACCGAGCTTACTGTTCACGCGCTTCAGATGATCGACATCCACGAACATGAGTGCCATGTCGCGCTCGCCTCGTCGTGCGGAAGACACCGCCTTCGTCAGCAAGCTATTGAGCTCCCGCACGTTCCGGAGCCCCGTCAGTGGATCGTGCGCGGCGAGGCCTTCTTGTCGCCGAAGCGAAGAGGTTTGGATCCACGATGTCGTGATATAGCGTGCCAGCCCTGCGACGACTTGCGCATCACGCGCTGTGAAGCGAGCCGGTGACTTCGGGTTGACCAACTGCAGAAGTCCGAGTGGCCGGTTCCCATCGTGCAGCGGTGCCAACAGCGCCAGTTGTGTTTCGTGTGATGAGCGAGTGGAGAACTGTGGATCGGACGTGAGCGCCGAAGCGACAAAAGGCGTTGTCCGGCCGAGCGCGCGCTTGGCCAGCTCTCGGTGAAGTGGAACCCCGCGCTCGAGGAGAAACTTCGCATCGGGACCACATGCCGCGACGCAGCGAAGAGAGTCGACGCTCTGCCCAATGAACATTGCGCCCGCGGTCGAGCGGACGGCGAGTGCGGCTGCCCCAAGTCCCTCTTCCAGCACACGGATGACCGGCCGTGCCCGGGAGCTCGCCGCCCCGAGCACGGATTCCTCGAGCTGTGCCCCCCTCAAGGTGTGAATCCGCACAATCAAATCGTAGACATTTCAGGCACGGTAAGCCAATCGAGTGAGCTTTTGTGCGGCTTTGTAGGCATCCACTGGCTCGATAGTGACGTCCCTGGCCGGCGATTCATTACTCGGTCACCTCGTCAAGCTCCAGAACGTGTAAGCCATCGACAAGTTCTTCTGAGTAACGGGTTCCCGAGGTTAGACTACGCTCCTGAGTGGGGGTTTCGTTGCCGAACAAAGATGATCTGCTTCGGCAGTATCGAACGATGATGATGATCCGCCGATTCGAAGAAGAGTCGGCGCGCAATTACGCCAAGGGCAAGATCGGCGGCTTCCTTCATCTGTACATCGGCCAAGAAGCCATCGCAGTTGCCGCTGCCGAAGTCCTCGAAGATCGCGACTACATTTTCCAGACGTATCGCGATCACGGCATTGCGCTCGCTCGCGGGATGTCCGCCAAGAGCGCAATGGCAGAGCTCTTCGGCAAGGATACCGGCTGTTCGCGAGGCCTGGGCGGCTCGATGCACTTCTTTGATGTCGAGCGCGGCTTCCTCGGGGGCTGGGGAATCGTCGGCGGACATCTGGCCTTGGCGGCGGGGACGGCATTCAAGTCCAAGTACTCAGGCGAAGATAGTGTCACCGTCTGCTTCTTTGGTGACGGGTCGACCAACATCGGTGGTTTCCACGAGGCGATGAGCCTGGCGGGCTTGTGGAAGCTCCCTGTCGTCTTCGTTTGTGAGAACAATCAGTATGCGATGGGCACTCCACTCGAGCGAACGAGCCCGCTCAAGGATCTGTCGGTCAAGGCCAAGGGATACGGCATGGTTGGCGATCGTTTCGATGGCCACGATGTCGAGGTCGTCCAGGAGCGCATCGGAGCGGCGGTCGACCGTGCCCGCGCAGGTGGCGGCCCAACCTTCATCGAGATTCTGACGTACCGGTTTCGTGGCCACTCGATGAGCGACCCGGCGAAATACCGGAGCCGCACAGAGCTCGAGCAACGCAAGGCGCAAGATCCTGTCGTCTTGGTGCGCGACCGGCTCCTGGGGCTGGGCGTTGATGAGAACGCACTCGACGACATCGACCTCGAAGTGGACGAGGAGATCGATGCGGCGGTGCGATTCGCCGAGGACTCAGAACCGGCGCTCGAAGAAGTGATGATGAGCACCGTGCTCGCCCCGGAGGGCGACTCGTGAGGGAGCTCCGCTACAGAGAAGCGCTCCGCGAGGCGATGTTCGAAGAAATGGAGCGCGACGATCGCGTGTTCCTGATGGGTGAAGAAGTCGGGCACTATCAGGGGGCCTACAAGGTGTCCGAGGGCCTGCTCGACAAGTACGGAGAGCGCCGCGTGATCGACACGCCGATTGCCGAGGCGGGCTTTGCGGGCGTCGGCATCGGCGCTGCGATGGTTGGCCTTCGGCCGATCATCGAATTCATGACCTGGAACTTCTCCTTCGTCGCCTTTGATCAGATCATCAGCAACGCCGCCAAAGTTCACCAGATGAGTGCTGGCGAAATTCAGGTGCCAATCGTGTTCCGCGGGCCGAACGGCGCTGCAAAGCAGGTCGCGTCGCAGCACAGTCACAGCGCCGCGCCATTCTACACCCACATCCCAGGCCTTTACGTCATTCAGCCGAGCACGCCTCGGGACGCGAAGGGCCTCCTCAAGAGTGCGATCCGAAGCAACAACCCTGTCGTCTTCCTCGAGGGTGAGACCCTCTACGGTGTTCAGGGGGAAGTTCCGGATGAGGGCGTCGAGGAGCTCATTCCCATCGGTCAGAGTCGTCTGGCCCGCACCGGGACGGATTGCACGATCGTGACCTGGGGCCGCCCGTACTACACGGTGCTCGCCGCGGCCGAGAAGCTCGCGGCCGAGGGCATCGAATGTGAGGTCATCGACCCGCGCACTCTTCGACCCCTCGACACCGCGCTGATGGTCGAGAGTGTGAAGAAGACCAATCGCTGCGTCGTGGTGCACGAGCACTGGCCGTATGGTGGCCCCGGCGCCGAGATCGTCGACCGGCTTCAGCGCGAGGCGTTCGACTATCTCGATGCGCCGCTCGAACGAGTGACGGGGCTGGACGTGCCGATGCCGTATGCTCTGAATCTGGAGGACAAGGTTCTTCCAACCGAGGGAAGGGTGATCGACGCCGTCAAGCGCGTCAGCTACTCGAAGTAAGCCATGGCGAAGATCATCGGACTACCCAAGCTCTCCCCGACGATGGAAGAAGGCACCCTCGTTGTGTGGGTCAAGAAAGAGGGCGATGAGGTCGACGTCGACGACCTTCTCGCCGAGGTGGAAACCGACAAGGCCACGATGGAGTTCCGCTCGTTTGACCGAGGCGTGTTGCTGAAGATCCTCGTGCCGGAAGGCGAGACGCTCGAGCCGGACGTGCCGGTGGCGATCATTGGGAAAGCCGGGGAGGACATAAGCGACCTGCTGGCGCAGGTCGCGGAGACCGTGGCCGGATCCGGCTCCGAGGCCGTGACCGAGACCGAGGCCGGGACAGCGCCGGTGTCAGCGGCAGTGCCAGTGCCAGCGGCAGTGCCAGCGTCGGTGCCAGCGCCAGCGTCGGTGCCAGTGTCAGCGTCAGTGGGGGCGTCGGTGCCGGTGAGTGCGGGGCGGATTCTCTCTTCTCCGCTGGTTCGTCGGCTTGCTCGCGAGCGGAGCATCGATCTCAGCGTGGTGCAGGGGTCTGGGCCTCAGGGGCGTATCGTGAAGCGGGACGTCGACTCGTATGACGCCTCGTCGGTTGGTTTCGCTGCGGTGGGCGCCGAGCGATTGCCCCCGCGTGTCGCGAAGGCGAGCAGCATGCGGCGGACGATTGCGCGGCGGCTTACCGAGTCGATGCAACTCATTCCGCACTACTACCTCACGGTTGACGTCGATATCGCCCCGCTGAGCGACGCGCGGAAAGCGATGAACGCTGAGCTCGAAGCCGCAGGTCGAAAGGTTTCGCTCAACGATCTCATCATCAAGGCCGCGGCGGTGGCGCTACGGCGGGTTCCCGAGGTGAACGCGTCCTGGATGGGCAAAGAGATCCACTTCCACCAGGTCGTCGACATCTCGATCGCAGTCGCCGTGGACGAAGGGCTGATGACGCCGGTGCTTCGGGACGCGGATCGCAAGGGCGTTGCGCAAATCGCGGACGAGGTGCGCGAGCTTGCCGGACGCGCAAGAGACAAAAAGCTCACGCCGGAAGAAATGACGAACGGAACCTTTTCGATCAGCAACCTCGGCATGTTCGGCATCGAAGAGTTCACCGCAGTGATCAATCCACCCGAGGGTGCGATTCTCGCAGTCGGAACGATTCGCAACGAGCCCGTCGTGGAGGACGGCGCAATCGTCCCCGGCCGACGGATGCGGTTTACGATGAGCTGCGACCACCGGATCATCGACGGTGCTACCGGGGCGAAGTTCATGGCCGCGTTCAAGCGGATCGTGGAGTCGCCGCTGAATATGCTGATCTAGACCCCGGCGCGTCCAGTGTCAGCGACAGCGACAGCGACAGCGACGGTGTCAGTGTCAGTGTCAGTGTCAGTGCCAGTGTCAGTGTCAGTGTCAGTGTCAGTGTCAGCGGCAGTGTCAGTGCCAGTGCCAGTGTCAGTGCCAGTGCCAGTGTCAGTGTCAGTGTCAGTGCCAGTGTCGGCGAACCGCGATCCGGCGGTCGGCGGTTGGTGTCGGG
>CALLDH010000270.1 GCA_937998345.1 uncultured bacterium
CCAGCACCGGGAGATCGAGCAAATGCTCTCGGAGCTCGAAGCAGGCGTTGCCCAACTCGGTGCCGGAACGGTGGATGCCCCGCAGGTCAAGCGCGCGGCATACGCCCTCCGCGGAATCTTGGAGCTTCACATGAACTTCGAAGAGACTCACATGGTGCCCGCGATCAACGAGGCCGACGGCTTCGGCCCTGAACGCGTGCGTCACCTCCACGCTGAGCATGCAGAACAACGGCAAGAGCTGGATCGGCTAGTGGATGGGATTCGGGAGGCGAGCTCGCCCGATGACCTCGTCTCTGGCGTGACCAAGCTCGCCAATATGCTGCGCATCGACATCGAGGAAGAGGAGCGCGAGTACGTGACCGACAAGCTCCTTCGCGACGACATCATCCCAACGGACACCTTCGGCGGCTAATGGGGCCCCGATTCTAAGGACGGAAGACTCCACATGCAGATCAAGCAAATACTCGTCCCAACGGACTTCTCGGACAATGCTCGGCACGCCCTGAGCTACGCGATCGAGCTGGCTCAGCGATGCTCCGCCAAGCTCCACCTCTTGCACACTCCAGTGATCCCGACCTACCTGCTCATGGACTTGTCGTATAGCCCGGGTCCGGAGGCGGTGACTCGAATCCTCAACGAGTCGCAGGATGCCCTCGATGAGCAAGCAAAGGTCATCGCGGCCGCAGGCCTGGAGCACTTCACGGCGATTCGCGAAGGAACGGTCCACGAGGTCATCCGAGACTATGCCAAGGAGCATGATGTCGACTTGGTCGTCGTGGGTACCCATGGTCGCACCGGCGTCTCGAAGCTGATGTACGGCAGCGTGACAGAACGCGTCATCAAGACGGTCCACACGCCGATCATCGTCGTCCCTCCCGAGGGCGGCGTGATGCCAAGCACGATCGTCATGTCCTTCGACTTCTCGGCTCCATCCAAGCGCGCCGCCGAGGTCGCTCGCGCGATCCATGGGGTATTCCACGGACCGCTGCACATGGTTCACTCCTACCTCGACGTCTGGGGTGAGTACACGGACCGGGGCGCCGTGGTCGGCGAGGCCGCGGAGAAGCGTCGTGAGGCGCTGCACCTCGGGCTCGAAGAAATGCTCCACGCCGAAGCCAAGGAGCTCTTCTCCATCGACGCGCAGAACATCCAAACCCACCTCGTCACCGGAGACCCGGCCGAGGGCATCCTCCGGGTGGCCGAAGACGTCGACGCAACGCTGATCTGCGCAGGGACGACGGGCAAGAGCGGCATCGAGCGCCTGCTCATCGGAAGCGTCGCCAGGCGTCTCCTGCACGACAGCAAGGTACCTCTGCTTCTTACGCACGACGACGGCTGAGGGCACAGTGCCTTGAATGAGCGCTCTGAAAGCGCATAACGGGGGCGTCATGGTCGGGCGGATCATCTTACTGGGGCTGGCGGTTGCGTCGTGGAGCGGTTGCGACTGCGAACCGAAGCGCTCCCCTCAGGACACCACCGTGCCCGATGGCTTCGAGGAAGTCATGAAGGAGCATGCGGCGCTCTCTATCGTGGCGCGCAACGCTCTGATACGAGGGGACCTCCCGGTCGCCCAGCAGTCGATGCGCAAGCTCGCCTTCTTCATGGAGCACGTTCCTTTCCCGGAGCAGGGCAAGGAGTACGCGCGAATCACCCGGGAGCTCGCCGGGCAGGTGCGAGAGGCCGCGGACCTCGAAGAGGCGTGCATGGCATTCGCGCGACTCTCGAACGCATGCGGGGAATGTCACCACGCATTGGACCGTGGCCCTCCGATCCAGCTCGAGCCGACACCGGAGGGCGAGGACCTCAAAATGCACATGCGGCGGCACTACTGGGCAATCGAAGGGATGTGGGAGGCGCTGTTGAGCGACTCCCCGGAGGCCTTCCAAGCGGCAGCGGGCATGCTGGCCGAGTCTCCGCTCCACGGGTCACGCGCCCCGGATCGCGAGAGCCACTCGGGCACCACCCGCCTCGGCTACGAGGTTCATGACCTTGCGTTCGCCGCAGCGGTCGAGGGCAAGGTGCGGGAAGACGAGTACGTCCCACAGCCGGGCGAGCCCGTCGAAGGCAAGCCGACCACGCGAGGGCAGGCAGAGATTTTCGGGCGCCTTTTGTCAGCCTGCAACCAGTGCCATACCTTGGTCGACGTGAGACCAGATCTGACACCCAAGGAGCGCAGGGGGAAAGCGCCGTGAGCTCCCTATCCCGCGCTCTCATCCTAGCCGCCTCCATCGCCGTCTTCACCGCCGCTTGCGGGAGCGGTCGCGTTCGTGGAGGACAGGGCACCGAAATGGGGCAAGCCGAGGCATACGAGCCGGACAAGAAGGTGGACCCTCCGACGGGCAACTCCGACAAGACATCAGGGCCGCTGGAGCCGATCGACACGTACCCGGTGCTGGAAATCGATCTCGAGCGGCGACGCCCGCCACCTGGACCGGGACCCGAACCGGAGCCAGAACCACAGGCAACCCCTGAACCGGGAACCGACCCAGAATAGCCAAATACCGATGTCCAAGCTCTGCACCGCCGACGAAGCGGTCAACCATATTCACTCCAATCAACGAGTGTTCGTTCACGGAGGCGCTGCGACTCCCATCGCCCTGGTGGACGCCCTGGTCAAAGACGCGAACCGTCTTCGCAATGTCGAGCTGATCCACCTCCATACTTCGGGTCAAGCGAGCTACGCTGAGCCGGAGTACGCCCGGTCATTTCGCGTAGCGAACCTATTCGTCGGCCAGAACATGCGCCGCCAGCTCGATGGGGATCGCGTCGACTACCTGCCGTGCTTTCTCTCGGAGATCCCGCACTTATTTCGTTCTGGACGCCGGGCACTCGACATCGCGCTCGTCCAGGTGTCGCCGCCGGATAAGCGCGGCTATTGCAGCCTCGGCGTCTCGGTGGACGTGGCCCGGGCGGCCGTCGACTCCGCGAAAGTCGTCATCGCTCAGGTCAATCATCACATGCCCCGGGTGCATGGCGACGGCTTCGTGCACCTCGACCAGCTCGATTGGCTGGTTGAGCACGACGAGCACCTGCCGGAAGTCCCTGCCCCAAAGCCGAGCGAAGAGGAGCAGGCGATTGGGCACCACGCGGCCGAGCTCGTCGAGGACGGGGCCACCCTCCAAATGGGGATTGGAGCGGTCCCCGATGCCGTCCTGGCGGCCCTCAAGGGCCATCGGCATCTGGGGGTTCACACCGAGATGTGGTCCGACGGCTTGCTGCCTTTGTTCGAGTGCGGCGCGGTCGACAACAGCCGCAAGGCGGTGCATCCGGGCCG
>CALLDH010000271.1 GCA_937998345.1 uncultured bacterium
TGCAGCTTGGCCAGTTGCTCGGGAGTCGGATTGTCCGCGCTCGCCAGCGGCATGTCTTCCTTGCGGCGCCGGTAGAAGAGGGTGCATCCCTTTACATCGAGCTCCTCGGCGGTGATGCCATGCGCCTCGAGCGTTCGCGGAATGCCTTTGACCTCCATCTCGACGATGTCGACCTCGATGCCTCGCGCTCGCAACGCTCGCGCATAGAGCTCGAGGGTGACGATCTTAACCACATCGATCGACGCGAGCCCGCCACCAACCACCATCGCGCCGTCCGGCACTTCGAAGGTCGGCCCGTCGTAGCCCTCGTCTTCGTAGTGGTTGAACCAGTAGACGAACTCGTTTTGGTACACGAGCCCGCGACCCTCGTAGGCATCGGCTCCTTCGATCGGCAGTCCACGGTCACGCCACGCACCGTTTGCGAGCACCACAGCGCTGAACCCAACATCGCTGTACAGCTCCGCCCAGGAAAGGTCGCTTCCGATCTGCGTCTTCGGGACGAAGATCACCTCGCCGCTGCCGAGGTTCTCGTTGATCTTCTTGTACTCCTTGACGCGCAGCTTCTCGTGCCAGCGTGGCAAGCCGTCTTCGATCTTGCCGTACGGCCGCGCACCCTGCTCGAACACCACGGGGATTGCCCCTCGCGCGGCGCATGCGGCTGCGGCCTCTGACCCAGCGACGGCTCCCCCGATGATTGCCACCACTGGCTTCGGCTCCGTCGCGTCCCTCAAAACTTGGAGCGCGTTCACGGGCCGTGATCTAGCCCGATTCGATGCACGGAACAACCGCTGCGCTACATGAAGCGGGATGTTCCGCGAACGCCCGTGCTCAGCAAGTCATCGCTGAACTGGTACTCGGGATCGACCAGATCGTTGATACGGTCCATGACGAGATCTACGGCCCCTTGAAACTGGTCGCGATGCTTGTGCTCTGCTTCCGCGGAGAACGGCGCGTAGTCCTCGGGGATGTGGAACTCAGAGAGCTCGTCGTAGGGAATCGGATCGCCGATGCGGTATACGATCTTGCCTGACTTTCCAATTGGCAGTGAGCCTGTGTACACGAGGTCGCACCCATTGCAGCCGATGGGGACGATGGTCTTCTTGTAACGGAGCGCGACCTCCATCATTCCGGTGCGGCCACGTGGGAGTCGAATCGACCGCGTCCCCTGAGGGAAGACCAGCAGGTCGAGCCCGAGCTCGAAAGAGCGTTCGTTGAGCCGGACGAACTCGGCCATCATCGCCGTGAACACCCGATTGATCCCGACGGCATACGAACACTCGATCGGATCGACGTCTACGCCGAGGATGTTGCGCTTGGTGTCGAAGATCTTTGTCGGAATCGCCGACACGTCGACCGTGCTCGGATCCCCGTCGGGGGCCGCTTCCTCGTTCACGAGCGCACGCAGGGCGTCGTACTCGACTTGCTTCGGCCGCCTTCCCATCAGCAGCGTGAAGTCCTTGGTGATGATGTACCCGCGCGAGACCGTCGGAAGGTTGCTGGTCAGCTCCATGAAGGCGCCGACGATCGGGCTTTCGTAATACTTCCCCTTCACCCAAACCGTGATGTAGCGCTGCTCCAGCTTCCACATCTTGTACATGAACGGGAAGTAGTTGAAGCGGTCCGTGTGGTTCATCGCGTAGATGACCGGCTCGTTCGGTATCTTGTCTATCCCCTCGACCTGAATGTCGATGCCGGGCAGGAAGTTGTAGTTCGGACTCAGAACGGTGTGGCCGAAGAACACCTGGCCGATGGGCCGCTTCATGAGCCGGATGCGCTTGAGTCGTGGGAGATCGAGCATGGGACGAGTACGATGTGCTCAAAACGCCGCGGCTTGTCAATTGTGAAGCCGCAGTCGCTGCGCGACGAGGGTGGCGAGCGCCATGATCGTCACCTGAGGGTTCACGCCGACCGCGGTCGGAAAGAGGCTTGCATCCGCAACGTAGCAACCGGGCAAGTCCCAAAGCTCTCCGTTGAGGTTCACCACTGACTGGCGCGGTGTGCTGCCCATTCTACACGTGCCCATCATGTGCACGGTGAAGAGCTCGATCGTGCTTCGCGATCGTTGGCTGCGTTCGATCTGCGCGAGGTCGTCGACGCTGTTCGCCACATGGAAGTTGCTGAATGGCAGAATCACCTTGTCGGCGCCCATCTCGAAGTGAAGGGTTGCGAGGTGCCGAATGCCTCGAAGGAAGCGGTCGTGGTCGTACCGGGTGATGGTGTATTTCGCCATCGGCGCGCCAAAGCTTCGCGTCACGCGGCCCGCATGCGAATCCTCCACGAGCACGCCGGTCATCGCCATGGAGTTGTAGCGTTTCATCAGATCGAGCGCTTCTTCACCAAGGAAAGGCACCTGTGCGCCGACCGTGCCCGGCGGGACGGCGTTTTCCGCCAGTAGAATCCCTTCGTCGCGGAATTCCCGGATCTGACCTCCCTGGTTCACGCCCTGCCACGCGTACAAGTCGTACGGGTACGTCGCGAGCACTTTGGCGTTTGGATGGCAGAGGAAGTTCTTGCCGACCTGCCGGCTCGGCCTGCCCAGGCGGTGGCCGAGAAGCAGGAACGGTGTCTGCACTGCGCCGCAGGAGACCACGACAGCCTTCGCCCGGACGCGAACATCGATGTCCTCTTCGCGGGTCCGTGGGTTGATGGCCTTTCCGATCACGCCCACGCAACGGCCGCCTTCGATCCACAAGCGGTGGGCGCGGACTTCGGTCAGACATCGGGCCCCGGTGGACAACGCACGCGGCATGTAACTCAGTAGGGTCGATTGCTTGGCGCCGGTTGGGCACCCCGTGACACATTGGTTGGAGCCGACGCAGCGATCCTGCGCGCGGTGATTGCGCTCGTATCGCCAACCGAGCCGGCGAGCGCCTTCTTCGAGCAGCCGACTGTCTTCGCCGACCGAGGATGGATGCTGCGGCTTGGCGTGGATGCGCTCTTCGACCCGGTCGAACAGGGGCTCCATCGCTTTGGGACCGAGATCGGGTTGCCCGGTGATGCTCGCCCACTCCGCGAGCACCTCTTCGGGCGGTCGCCACGTCATTCCGCCGTTGACGACCGTGCTGCCACCAACGCACCGGCCTTCGGCGTACGGGATCGGGGGCCTGCCCATGATGATCGTGCCACCCGCATCTCGATAGAGCCGTGGGAGCGATTCCGCGAGATAGGGATTGAAGCTCGAGGTCGGATGGTATCCACCTTCTTCGAGGAAGAGAACATCACGCCCGGCCTCCGCGAGCTCGGCTCCGACGACTGCGCCGCCCGCACCGGTGCCGATGACGACGACTTCGGCGTCGTACAGTTCGCCGGTTCGGTAGTCACGGTGTGCGAGGATCGTCATGGCGCCCGCGCCGGAAGGTGATGGATTTCGTCCTCCGCTCCGGGCTCCTGACCTTCGACCCACTTGCGCCGCAGCTCGATTCGTTCGGCCACGAATGGGACTGGGTCGTAGTCGAGCTCGCGATGCACGTAGTCCTGGTCGAAGTATGACGACATGAAGAGCCCGAGCGGCCCCATCATCAGCAGCCGCACCGGCAACCAGTGGCTTCGCGTGAGGCTAGCCAGGTGACGGCGCGCGGCGTCGGTGGGAAGTGCGGTCAGCGGGCGCAGGCCCCGCAGTCGCCAA
>CALLDH010000272.1 GCA_937998345.1 uncultured bacterium
AGGACTGCGGGGGTGTTGGTATCGAGGATCGGGGGGGTGGATTCTAGGTAGTGGAGGCGGAGGGCGTTGACCCGGGTGTAGTGGGAGGAAGGTTTCGTCATTGGGACTGAGAGGCTACCACGGGGCGTTCGGATCAGGCAGCGTGGCCTATTGCGCTTGTCGAGTTGCCCGAAGCGACGGCAGGGCCTTTCAATTCCTGATGCTCCGGGACTTGCCCGCATCGCCGTGTTCACGGTTCGTCACTTCGTGTCATCTGATTTCACATCGCCGCATCAACGCGGGTCGGGGCGTGGACAGCAAGGCACGGCGTGATTAGTTTCGGATCGTAGAAGGAAGGTGTGGTCATGACTGAGGCCACCACACGCCCGCTTGCGAGCTCGTCGACAGAAGACGGCGCTCCGGATTACTCCGACTACTTGGGTCAGCTCTCGAATCTCAACCGGTTAGGCGCTCTGTTTGCCGGATTTGAGTTTACGGTGATCACTCTGTTGCTGACGCGGCTCACCGACCCGAGCAGGCTGCTCGCGCAGATCATCCTGTACGCAATGTCGGTCCTCTTCCTCGTCCTGATCTACTGGGTCGGATGGACCGGCATGCTGCACCTCTATTTTTGCCGACAGGTGGCCCCGAACTCGCCTCGAATGAAACGCTTCGCGGTCCTATCGTTCTCGGTCTATCTCTTCGTCTGCGTGCCACTCTTTCTCATGTTCTTCTTGTGGGACCTGCCCATTTTAGGGGGTGCCACGCTATTGACGTGGATGGCCTTCGTGGCCATCAGCTTCGTCAACATTTGGAAGCCTCTGAAGAAGTTCAACAAGACGCGTGACTACTTCCACGGAATCTGCTGAGTCCCAATCGTCAGTAACCTTCGGCCCTGCACGCCCGCCGGCTACAACGCCAAGGGCAGCAAGCCGGCGTGTTTGTTGCAGTCGAGGAGAAGCCTCGCGGTCTGAATGGCCGAAGCGACGACGCCCCAGATGCCGCCTGCCGGCTGCGTCCAATGCCCGCAGAGCCATAGCCCGTGGATCGGCGTTTCGTGCGGTAGGCGGTACGCCGCGGCTTGGTTGGGCGGCAGCGCCCAGCCGTAAATGGGGCCGAGGTAGCGGAGCCGTGGCTCTTTGGCCGGACCTCCCCCGGGGACAAAGGTGATGCGGCTCGACAATCCAGGCAGCGCCTTTTCCGCCATCGCGAGCATTTCTCCGGTCACCTTTCGAGCATCCCACGCCGGACGCTCGCCGCACTCAATGGGGACGGCAGCGGATACGACAACCGTATGCTCGCCCTCAGGCGCGCGAGCGGGATCAGTCAAGGTCGGCACCGTGACGCTGACGGCACCAACTGAGCCCTGCACCGACCGCGCGTAGCTTTGCTCCGAGGAGTACGGCGTCACCATGGTGATCTGCGCGGCCAGCATGGACGCGACGTCGAGGTCGGTCCCTAGATGCAGCAAGCATGCGGACATGGACGGTGTCTGGCGCTCGAGCCTACGACGATATCGTTTAGGCACTGCCTCCGCGTCGATCAACTGCTTGAAGGTTTCTCGGGCGTCGCCCGCCGAGATGACGAAAGACGCTTCCACCTGTTGTCCGCTCTCGAGCATGACCCCTGTCACGCTACGGTCGCGCACCCCTATTTTCGCTACCTTCGTGCCGAGAATCACCTCGCCGCCGTGTCGTGTGACGCCGTTTGCGAGCGCGTCGGCCAAAGCTTGGAAACCAGCACCACAGTAGTAGGCTCCTTCGCCAACATAGCTGGCCATCATCGCGCCAAATGGGATGAAGCCCATCCGAGAGGGCGGCAGGCCAATGTACGGCCAAAGCGCAGTGTGAACGCGGCGCACCCTGGGGTCGCGTATGTGAGCATCCAGCAGCCGAGCAAGCGTGGCCTTACGCTTCGCAAACAGCAAGGGGGTCTTGATCGGCATCCCAAGGAGGTCCCGCAAGCCGAGTGAGATGGGAACGGCCAGGATCTCCCGATACGATTGATCATAGATGGAGAAGAGCTCCGCGATGCCGGGCGCGTCGCTGGGGCTGAGCTTGGCGAACGCGTCCAAGTGAGCCTCCCGCGCCCCAGGCAGAACCACCCGTTCATCGTCGAGCTGCACCGCGTAAAACGGATCCAACGCAACGGGCTCGAGCTGCCCCTCGACTCCGAGGTGCTCGAGAACGGCGTGAAGCAGCCCCTGACCAAATGGTCCTTCTCTGCCGAGGCTCATGACCACGTGAAGCCCGAGGTCGAAATCGTAGCCAGCCTCGGTGAGGTTCCGTGCGAACCCCCCGGGCCGCTCGTGATCTTCGACGAGCAGCACGGCGCGACCGGCTCGCGCAAGGAGCGCGGCGCAGGTCAGCCCACCGATCCCGCCGCCTATCACGACCACGTCATAGCGGTCTCGCGCTGCCTCTTTCACTCGTCAGCTCCTCTCTCGCCCTGGCTCGGCCACACGGCTTTGGACGAAATCGATGACGTCGCGACATCCCCCGGAGGCTACGAACGAAGCGTGGTCCTCGGGGCTGGTGAACTCCCTACCGACGATGTCGCGGCACAAGTCGCTGCCGTGCTCGCGCTTGAACTCTTGGAAAAGAGCGGTGGGTCGCTTGCGAAACCTCCCAAAGCCCGCTTCGTGGAACAATCCCAGCAGTTGGGAATCGCGTTGGTGGGACCGCAGCGCGGAGTAATACCGAAGCGTCAGGACGATGATGCCCACAGTGAGCGCGGCACAGCTCCGTCCGAGCAGCCCTACTCCACCCGCAAGCCCCGCTACATACGTGGCTCCGGATCGGGCAAGCTCATCGTCGGAAGCAATCCGTTTGAACGTTTCTACCGCGCAGTTCGTGCAAGTCGCGCTCGGGTCGTGCCCCTCGAACTCGGTAAGCGCCTCGTCGATGATGACGTCCGAGCGGTTTGCCCACTTCATTAGAAGGCGGCCGCATTGCCGGCCCTTACCTTCCCTGAGGTATTGTGCCTTTTCTCTGAGGGTGATCAACGATTGCCCTGTGATCTCCCGGCAGTCGAGCGCCCCCGAGGTCTCCGGATAGGCGTCGGCGAGCCGGACCGCGGCATGCAGAGTTGCGGCTGAGCGCGTCGCGTCGTCTTCAAAGCGACGCGCAGCTTGCAAGCCGGCCGACAAGACGGCTCCTGACAGCAAACCGCACGCATTGCCCTCGTGCATCATGCCACCAGAAAGCAAGTGGGAAGACTCTTCCTCGAGCGGGGCTTCGATCTCCGCGCATCGGTTATGGGTCGTGAACGACGCTTCGGAGCAAGCGGTACACCGCAGCCACCATTCCTTTGCCACGGCGCGGACATCGCGCTCCCGCTCTTCCATGGCGTCCTCCTTTGACTCTTTCACACTCTTGCATCAGGCGTGCCAACCGCAGGCGCCGATCTTGCAGCGAAATCTCGGCCTTCTCGACGCAGATGTTGCGTCGGCACTCGACCAGCCGAACAGGTTGCGCGGCCTACGGTAGGAAGAAGACGCCCTTGAGGTCTTCGGTGCGCGAGAGTGGCCGGTCGTTGATGTCGATCGAGGTCACGCGGAACTGGTAATACATCCCCGAGTCGAGAGGTGGCCCGGCGTACGGCACCTCTGGATCGCTTCCGCTCGAGCTGGGGATGTTCGGATCTTCCCAAATCAATTCACCAAACGTGTCGAACACCTGGATGTGGTAGCGATCCTCGCCACTGTCATCGACCCACGAGAAGACGGGGTTGCCGTCCACCTCTTCGGCGCCCTCGGCGCCCGGCGAGATCACGTCGAGCGAGCCGGTGATCTTGAAGCTTGGTGCTTCGACGGATTGCCCGGCGACGACGTCGACGCGAACGATTTCGGTGTTGCCCTGCCCGAAGTCGGGGTCCCGCACGAGTTGATCGTTTTCGAACGCGCCGAGCACTTTGTAGCTGCCCGCTGGCACCCGTTCGATCATCCAGCTTCCGCTTTCGATCAGGTCGGTTCCCTCAGGCGCGCGCAAACCGGGGGGCGTCTCGCCGCGCGCAAGTGATTCGTCGAAGGTCGACTCGACGACGAGGATGTACGAGGTGCCCTTGCCATCGCCCGGATTCACGATCTGCACACTGCCGGTCACGGTTCCCGGTGCGTCCGAGCTGATGGCGAGATCGACCTGCTTCTCCTCGCCTCCGCTGACGGATGCTGTCTGGGCGCCATAGTTCACGCCCTGCGCGTAGCCGAGTACCGAGAACTCGCCGTCCGGCAGATTGAAGATGCGGTAGACGCCGTCGCGGTCGGCGATGGCGGTGAAACCTTCGGGAGTGCCGCTGGTGGTCTCGGCTACGACGAGCACGCCGGTGCTATCGCTTGGCACCTCGACGTTGCCGAAGATCTGGTTCGTTCCTGCGCCCGACGGAAGCGCGATCAGGCCAACGTTGGTCGTCGGGGTTTCGACTACCAGCACCCCATCTTCTTCGTCTGGGCTCGAGACGTCGATCGGAAGGGCCTGCCGAATTCCGCCCGGGAACGTTTGGTACCCTGCAGCGTCTGCGCGCAGGGTGACGTCGCCGCCCTGCGGATTACCATCGGTGTCACGCTGCCGAGCGACTTGAATCTCGTAGTCGCCGCTCGGATCCGTGACGGCAACCGTGCTGGCCGGCGCGCGATTGGCATCCAACGCAACGACCGTAGCCCCTCCGATGCCGCTGTCGTCGGCCTGGTCAAAGACGTTGCCGCGAAGGACGACGGGCGCGAAGCACGCGGTCCCTCCGTCGACCACTTCCTCACACACCAGGTTCTCATCACACCCAGTCTGGGCGATCGGGTCACAAGCATTGCTGCTACCGCTCGAGCAGCCCGCACCCAACAGCAGCGCAAAGGCCGCCACACTCACCATTCGATTCATCGTGTCCCCCATGATGGGTTGCGCTCCCCGCGACCCTATTGGTGGATCGTATCGGCTATCTGGCGTGCGTTGAAAGCCTACAGCTGCGCACACAGCAGGAATCGCATGCTCTAGTTGCCCGCCGCTCCCTGACACACCCAGGTGGCGATGAGGTCGATCTCTTGGGTCGTGAGAGAGCCATTGCCCTTCGGCATGAGGCTGCCCATGCAGAGCTCGGTGCCATCGAGCTTGCCGACGAGGACGCTGGAACCGGGATCGCCGGGCACGAGGACGGGGCCACACGGCGTCGTGGTGGCGAGCAGGCTTTGAAGCGCATTGCCCGCGGCGAGATCGAGGCTCGTTGCGCCTCCGCCGGGGCCAACGCCGGGTCTGCCACTCGCGTCGTGACAACCGTTCGAGGAGCAGGCGCCGCAGTGCTTCGAGTCGGTCGAGAGGTCGACGCAAGCGCCGCAGCCGGTGCCGCGAAGCTTGTCGATGAGGTAGGAGCCCGCGGCATCACCCGGAACCACCCGCGCCTCGCCATCGCAGAGCGCGGCCTCTTTGCCATAGAGCTCGAGCCCGAAACATCGTTCCATCCCCCTCGTGGCAAGTTAGCGAGCAGGGTGAGCGGGACCCAAATGAGCGAATGCAGACCCCAGTGACGGACGCCTGCCGCCCGGTCGCAAGTGAAAAGTCGATGGCAACAGGCCGCGATCCGGTTGTTTTCGCCGTGTCTTGGGACGCGACGGCTTTCGCATCTGTCATCGGGCGTATAGTGTTTCCGCTCCTGAGCTCGAAGCGGAGGAGAAGACCCATGGCGCGCCAAGTTGTATGCAAGGAATCGGAGCTGCCGGTTGGCACGAAGAAGCCCTTCAAGGCCGGTGACACAAACATCATCGTCTACCATCTCGAGGACGGCTTTCACGCCACGCAAGCGAGCTGCACGCACGTCTTCGCGCCGCTCGGACGCGGCAAGATCGTCGACGGATGCCGCATTCAGTGTCCATTTCATCGCGCGGAGTTCGATATTCGGACGGGCGAGGTCCACAACTGGGCCAACTTCCCACCCGGCATCCAGCTGCTCAATGTCGTCCGCAGCGAGAAGGCGCTGAAGACCTATCGCGCGGTTGTTGAGGACGGCGAGGTGGTGGTGGAGGTGTAGCGGACATGCTCACGCTTTTCGGAAACGCGTTCAGCCCTTTTTCACGGAAGGTGCAGCTGGTGCTCGAGTACAAGGGGGTCGACTACGAGATGGTCGATGGCCTCTCGCACGCCAACCAGGACAGGCTCGCCGAGGTGAACCAGCGCCTCGAGGTGCCGGCAATCAACCACGACGGTCTCGTCGTCGTCAATTCCGCCGACATCGTGGCATACTTAGAGCGCGTCTTTCCGGATCGACCCCTCTATCCGAGCGGCCATGAGAGCTGGGTGAAGGCGCGCGCCTGGGAGCGTTGTGCCGACACCGTCATCGACCCGATCCTGGTCGACATCAGCTACTGGGTGTGGGCGATCCGAGAAGACAAGATGCCCGCCGGTCTCCTC
>CALLDH010000273.1 GCA_937998345.1 uncultured bacterium
TCCGTGGTCGGTGGTTGTAATCGTGGGTCTCTCGGTGGCCTCCCTCGGGACCGCGCTATGGGTACGTCGATCGACGGCCTCTCCGGTGATCGACGGCGTGTTCGTCACAATGAGCGTCGCGTGGCTGTGGACGTGCCTCCAGGCCATTCCGCTCCCTTCGGCAGTTGCACGTGCACTCGGCTCCAGATCGGTGCAGAGCGCCGAACGACTGCGAGGCCTAGCCTGGGCGGACGCTACCAACTTCACCATTTCGTACGAACCTGGTTCGACCCATCTCCAGATCCTGATCGGGATCGGCATTCTCTCCACGTTCCTCGCCGCGCGCCTTGGTGGTGCGTCCGGACTGAGACCAATCGCCATCGCGTCCGTCGTGTCCGCCGTGCTGATTGGTCTGGTGGGATTCGCACATCAAGCGGCCGGTGCAGATGTGCTGTTTGGCGTTTATTCGCCAAGATTCACGATTACCCGATTGCTCGCGCCGCTGATGAACAGCAATCACCTTGCTGGTTTCTCTTTGATGGGAGCACTGGTCGCCGCCGGCCTTGCCGCGGAGCAAGGCAATCGGCAGAAGCAGACTCCTTGGATCGCCGCATCGGTGTTTTGCGCCCTGATCGTGGCGTGGTCTCTGTCCCGGGGCGCGATTGGGGCGCTCTTGTCTGGGTTCGTGATCCTCGCTGCCTGGCTTGCGAGTCGCAACCGATCGGAGGACCATGCGGGGACGATTCCTGCCGCCGTGGTGGGGGCAACCCTCGCTGGCGTTGTAGCCTTCGCGGGGCTCGAACCACTGCTCCGCCGCTTCGAGACGGAAGGCCTCGACAAGCTCGAGCTCGGCATGCGCGGTCTTCGCTTGCTCGACGGCTCCACGTGGCTGCTGGGCGTTGGTCGAGGAGCCTTTTCTTCGGCGTTCGTCACTCACGAAGGAGCTTCCGATCGCTTTACCCATCCCGAGAACTTAGTTGTACAGTGGACGACCGAGTGGGGGCTACCGATCGCACTCGTACTGCTGTTGGTGTTGACGATGGCATTGTGGAAACGCTTCCGCGCAGCCGATGACCCGCTCACTGCGGCAGTATGCATCGCGATATTTTCATTGAGCCTGCAGAACCTGGTCGACTTCAGTCTCGAGATGGCGGGTGTCGTGGTTGTGGTAGCAGCACTGCTTGGCGCGGTGCTGCCCGCACAGCGCGCATCGGATCCCCGCCGCTCCCGTAGACTGTTGCTCGTCTCATTTGGGGTCTTCGCCACCGTATTGGCTGCGTTGGGCCCCCAGGCTCTCGGAAGCGACACCCAAGCGATCGTCGATCAGCTGACTCAGCACATGCAAGCCGATGATGAAGCCCGATTCGAATCTACGTTGCGGCGAGGCCTCACGCTTCATCCGGGCGAACCTGCCCTTGCCCTCCTCGCGGGGGCGTACGCCGGCACGAAGCGGCATCCGGACGCCGCGCGTTGGCTCTCGGTCGTGATGGAGGAGGCACCAGAATGGGCGGCCCCACACGCGATTGCGGCACGGTGGCTGCTTGCCGAAGGCAGGACCGATCAAGCCCTCCTCGAGATTCGTCATGCGGAGCAACGACGACCTGGGAGCGCGAGCAAAGTCCTCTGCGAACTCATCACCGGATATCCGCGAATGGATTACGTCGAGCGAGCCGCGCCCGCTCAGGACCAGCGTATCGGTTTCCTGAACCGCACGGCCTCTTCTTGCGGGGGACTGCCCACCGAGCTCCGAGCTGAGATAGACGCAGCGATCCTGAAGGATGACCCCACGCACGCCGGAGCGGTGTTGCGCGAGACGCGGCGCCTCGCGACCCGAGCAGGATCAGGCGACGCTGTCGACCTGCTTCAGCGGTCGCTCGAGAACAATGAGGACAACGTGACACTCTGGGTCGCCCTAATCCAGGCGCGTCTGCAGGCGGGAGAGTATGAGCAAGCACAGTCGGCATTGAATGAGGCGAAGGCGAGAACTCTAGACAGTGGGGCCCTGAACGAAGCCAAAGCGCGCATCGAGGCAGCGCTTGGCGAGACGGATGCGATGAGAGCCACCCTGACCCGTCTTCGCGGACAGTCGAAGGGCCATGCCGCTCTGATCGCACAGTCGTTCACGTTGGAAGGCGAGCTCGAGGCTTCGCTGGGGAATATCGACGAGGCCCTCGCCGCCTACGAGGCCGCCGACGCCGTAAGACCCGACACTGCGGCACTGCAACACGCGGCCAGCCTAGCCGTCAAATCGGGACGGCTTGCCTACGCCCGTCGCATCTACCGAACTCTCTGCAACCGCCGACCTGACGGTCCCGCGTGCGCCCAGGAGGCGCGGCTTTCGAAGGAACCCAGGCCGGCATCGCCCGAACGCGCCATGCCTTGACCGTTTCCGCCAGATCGAGAACGCTAGTGACGGGGCGCGCCATCCGAGAAGCCAGAGAACAGAATGACTCCGCAGAGGAACCGGAGCTCGACCTTCGTGAGGTCGTGCACGCGCTGCGCGAGTACAAGTGGCTGATCGCCGCACTCACCGCAGTGGTGCTCTTGGCGGGAACCGTTTGGACCGTTCGAACCCCGAAAATCTACGAGGCGATCACCACCGTCGAATACGACCCGAACCCTTCTAGGCCGCTTGGTGGCGAGGTCCAGGATGTGGCGGACCCCATCGGCAACTTCTGGGCAACCAGGGAGTTCTTCGGGACGCAGAACCTCGTGATCGCGAGTCGCGATGTCGCAGAACGCGTCGTTCAGAAGCTCGGACTGCACGAGGATCCGAGCTATCTGAGCCAAGACGACGACACACCGGGCGAAACCGGGAACCCAGCAGCGGCTGCCATCGCGCTGCGGTCTCGGCTCACCGTCGAGCCGGTCCGCGACACGCGGCTCGTTCAAATCTACGCCCGTGACGTCAAGCCCGAGCGCGCCAGGCTCATTGCCGATGCGGTCGCTGACGCGTACGTTGCTAAGACGATCGAAGACCGACTCGAATCGACCGACCGCGCCAAGGATTGGCTCGAAAACCAACTCGCGACGCTTCGCGAAGAGCTCGAGGAGGCCGAGCTCGCGCTGCACAACTTCAAGAAGGGCCACAATGTCTTGTCGGTCTCGATGGAGGATCGGCAGAACCTCGTCGCGAGCGACGTTCAGACGACGCACGACAAGCTCACCGAAACGCGCAATCGGCGGATCGAGCTCGACGCCCGTCTCAAACGCCTCAAGGCGTCGCTTGGCAGAGGGCCTGACAAAATCGACCCGGCGGTCATGGCCGAGCACGCCGCATTGAACGCACTGGCGACCGAGCTTCGGGACAAGAAGCAAGAACACGATGCCTTGGCGGTGAAGTATGGGGAGCAGCACCCCACGATGAGGACGCTCGCCGAAGAGATCGAAATTCTCGAGGCTCAGCTTGCTGCGGAGAAGCGCGAAATCATCGCGTCCGCCGAGTTCGACGTGCAGCAGGCCAGCGCGGTCGAGCAGGGTCTCCGCGCCGCAGCCAACGACGCGCACTCGGCTGGCCTGAATCTGAATCTACGCGAGATCGAATATCGGCGCCTCACTCACGACCGGGACAACAAGACAAAGCTCTATGAGATCGTCTTGCAGCGTCTCACCGAAACCGATCTGACCCGGATGCTGAAAACCACCCACGTTCGCGTGCTCGATCGCGCGCTCCTCCCGGTCGCGCCGGTGAGCCCAAACTTCATGAAGAACGTAGGTTCGTCTCTGCTAGCCGGTCTCCTGCTCGGACTCGCAGCGGCCTTCATCGCCAGCCGGCTCGACCGCACCGTTCGTTCGCTCGAATCGGTAGAGGGCCTCGGCATCGAGGTGCTCGGAGTGATCCCTCATTTGGGGGGCCCCGGAGCGCCAGCCAAAGCCGCCTCCAAGTCGGGTCCCAAGCCCATGAGCCCAGCGCCGTCGCCAGGCGAGCTCATCGTCGTCGATGAACCGATGTCCCCTGCGGCGGAGACGTTTCGGATGATTCGCACGAGTCTGACATTCATGTCGCCCGACAATCCGCTACGAAGCTTCGTGGTCACCAGCGCGCTTCCGTTCGAAGGAAAGACCACGATAGCGAGCAACCTGGCGATCAGCCTGGCGCAGTTCGGGCGCTCGGTGCTCCTGGTCGACTCCGACTTGCGGCGACCCAGGCTGCACCATGTCCTCGAGGTCAGCAACGACCTGGGCCTGACCACGCTCGTCGAAGGGCGCACGACCCTGAGCGCGGTTTTACACAAGACGAAGATCGACGGGCTGAGTGTGTTGACCTCCGGGCCGATCCCGCACAATCCATCCGAGTTGCTTCACTCCGCGGCCTTTGGCCGGGTCAAGGAAGACCTGTTGAAGCACTTCGACTATGTCCTGTTCGACAGCCCGCCGATGGGTGCGGTGACCGACGCGGCCATCCTTGCCCCGCAGGTCGACGGCGTGCTGCTCGTGGTCCGAGCCGGAACCAGCACCTTGCACGCAGTCTCAGGCGCGCGGAAGCAGGTGAATAGCGTTTCTGCGCGTCTGCTCGGCGCCGTCCTCAACGACGCCGACCTCAAAATCAAGGACTATCGCTACGGCGGCGGTGCCTACTCGTACCGAAGCGCCGGCGGGTACGCGCCTATCGAAGAAGGCGCAGACGCGGCCTAGACGGCGAGGGTCAACCGAGCTCCGTCATGGCCCGCTGAAATCGAGCCTCCCGGGCCTTGGACGCGACCTGGAGAAGCGCCCGATCTCGCTCCCAGCGCTCCCGCTCGTCTTCAGGCGCGCCGTCCAAGAGCCGCGCGAAATCTTCGCTGCCGACGAGCCGCGTCACCCTTTGGTAGACGCCGTGGAGCGCAACGTGCACTCGCGGATCGAGTGCGGGGCGGCCTCGAAGCCCATCGAGCGCGACGAGGTCGGCGCTCAACTCCGCAATCAGCGTCGCTGAGCTTCGCGTTCGACGAGCCAGGCCCACGAGATACCCCAGGGTGGCCCCCACGACATGGATGTCCTCGATGGTCCGGAAGGGCTTCACGTAGTTGAGGTAACCATCGCCCGGCAATCGTTCGCTCTCGAGCACCTCGACCCCATCGAGCCGGACACTCGTGTG
>CALLDH010000274.1 GCA_937998345.1 uncultured bacterium
GCTTCGCCCTTCGGGCTCGCACTCCCGTGGATGTTTGGGGGGCGGGTACTCGCTGTTCACATGGTGCGCACCACGCCGTTCCCCCCAGTCCGTCGCAACGCTCGACGGCAGCAGGCGGTAGCGCGAGCCCGCCGGGCGAAGCCCGGCGCAAAGCGCCGCCAAAGCGGAGCGCAGCGACGCTGCGGAGGGAGGATTACGCGGTGGGGGTGGGCGGGCGGTGTAACTAAACCTGGGGGTGGGCTGGCTTCGATAGACCCACCTTCAAGACGCGTGCGACTTCTTCGAAGGCGGAGCGGGCGGCTGGGACCTGTCCAGCGAAGTTCATGAAGGGGTGAATCAAGCTGTCGAAGCGCCTCAGCGTCGTTGGAACGCCGGAAGCATCCAGCTTTTCCGCATAGGCTAGCCCTTCGTCGCGGAGTGGATCGAAACCGGCGACGAGGACCGCTGCAGGACAGACGCCCTGAACGTCTCCCAGCAAGGGCGATGCGAGCGGATTCAACGCGTCTTCGGGCCCAGTGAGATAGTGGCCCGTGTACCAATCCATCAGCTCCTTGCTGAGGTGAAACCCTGATTCGAATAGCTCATAGGAGCGCGAGTACTGGCTCATGTCCAACCAGGGCACGAGCAGGAGCTGAAAACGCGGTGCAGGGTTCGCGTCCCGTCGATGCTGGGCGATCACAGCGGCGACGTTGCCGCCCGCGCTCTCGCCACCCACGGCGATCCGATTCGGGTCGATGCCGAGCTCATCCGCTCGCGCTGCAATCTCATCGTACGCTGCGAGCGCGTCTTCGATGCCGGCGGGGAACTTGTTCTCCGGTGCCAAACGATAGTCCACCGCGATCACCACCGCATCGGACTCGACCGCCAATTGCCGGCAAGCAAGCCGGTGCGTGTTCAAGGAGCCGGTGACGTGGCCGCCTCCGTGGAAATAGATGAGCGCCGGCGCGTTGGTCTCCGCAACCTGCGCCGGCCGGTGCAGCTCGCAGGGCACCGGGCCTGCAGGGCCCTCCACCGTGAACGCGCGCAGCGCGACGGGAGACGTTGGCTCGTGCCCGAGTAGCGTGCCGGTGCGCTCATAGTCGTTTCGGGTGGCCTCTACCGACTCCAGCAGCTCTGAGGGAATGTAGAAATGTCGAGCGATCACCTGGCAGAGGAGATCGAGCTCTTGGCCATCGACGCGAGTCGGTTTTCCTGCGGCGAGTCGCAGCAAGGGTCTCGGAAGACGGACTACCCCTTGCGCGAAGGGCTTCAGAAATCTTAGCGGGATGAAGTCGAGGTTCATGTCTTGTAGCGCCAGCTTAGCCTTTGGCGGCCAGCGGGGTCACGGCGCCGTGCTGTTCTCGAGGCTCCGCCGTCTCGGCTGGCGCCAGATGCTTTGGGAGCTCGTCGCGGGCGAATACGTCGTCGAGGGTTTCGGCGCGTCGGATGACGACGGCGCGATTGTCGGTGACCAGGACCGACGCCGGGCGCGGCATTGCGTTGAAGTTGCTCGCCGAGACCTCTTGGTAGGCACCCGTGTCGAGCATCGCGAACAGGTCGCCGGCCTCGACCTCAGGAAGAGAGACGGCGCCGAGCAGGCGGTCTCCGTAGCAGCTCCGGCCGGCAACATCAGCTTTCATCGTGGGGGGCGCGTCCAATCGATTGGCAATGCGAAAGTCGTGCAAGTGGTGTTCGTAGCGGCCGCCGACCAGCCAGAACTCCGTGGTGTCGATCGTGACCACGTTCCATTTGATCGGGGAGGTCATCTTCTTCGTCGCCTCAACCGTACTCAGGTGGACGCCGGTGTTGCCGTGAATGCTGCGACCGGGCTCGAGCTGAAGCATGATGCCCGCTGGGTCGACCCCGTGCTTCGGAAGCGCCTCGAGCAACGCCGCCGTCGTGGCGCGCCCGTACTCTTCGATGCTCGGCGCGGGAACTGTGTTGGGGGCACCCTTGACCGCCACGCCCATCAGCTTGTCGATTACGAAGTACCGAATCTTCGACCCGAGATACTTCAGTCCGAGCGAAAGCAGATGGAGGGCCCCGAAGGCGACCGGATCGCTGTAGTGCGTTGCTGCGTTGTGCGGGTCCCGGGGAATCGCGAACCCGCCACCGATGCTGATCTCCTCGGGCTGATATCCGCCAAGCGCCTTGCAGACCCGGCCGACGTCACGCGCATAGGCGCGCATCTGCGCCTCCCAATACTCGGTCGTGGCCTTGTGTCGCCCATGGTGCTGATGGAAACCCACCACTTCAACGTGCGTAAGCTTCATCACGCGCTTGCCCGCCTCGATGACCTCGTCGATGGATAGCCCGCCCTTGTACAGCAAGGCCGTGATGTCGGTCGGGACCAGACCCTCGGCGACGAAATCGCTACTTTTCACGAACCCTGAAATGGCGGGACGAATCCGGAGCCGAACGTGGGCGGTCTTCGACAAGGTCGGGGCGAGCTCCTCGAGGAAATCGACATCCCTGAGGCTGTCGATCGTGAGCCGAGCCCCGACCTCCAGGGTTCGTCGGATGTGCTCCTTCTCCTTCGGCACACCGTTGGCCGAGATGAAACGCGGGTCTACCCCTGCCCGAAGGGCGACGTCGAGCTCGCCCGCAGAGTAGATGTCGGCGCCACAGCCCTCTTCGGCGAGCACACGCTGGATCGCGTAGGTCCAGTTTGCTTTCGCCGCGGGCATCACTTTGACGGGACCGGCCGTCCAACCCGCTTCGAAGGCGTCCTTGAAGCGGCGGACGTTGCGACGAATTTGGTTCTCGGAGAACACGAACAGGGGCGAGCCAAAGCGCTCGACCAGCTCGGTGCTGGCAAGCTCCTCGATGAATAGAACGCCATCACGGTTGCTCAGGCAATCGTCAATGCGGGTTTCGGTCATGGCTCATCTCCTTGGTTGGAACCCGAAGCTGGGCTCCCGATGATACTCGACCTTCCTACGCGATGGGGCCGCGTGCGTATCGGAAGCGTGGGCGGGTCGGGCGTAGCCAAACCCGAGCGGACTGCTGTCAGAGCGCCCCCCTACAAGCCACCGGCAGCTCTAATTATCCCGGAAGTCCGCAGCCCCCGGCGCCTGCCCACTGTAGTAGTCCGACTCCGCGAGGTCATCGAAGCGCGTGTACTCGTTGAAGAACCGAACGCGGCAGGTGCCCGTAGGGCCGGCGCGCTGCTTGCCGATGATGATTTCGGCGATACCGCGGTCGTCACTGTCCTGGTTGTAGACTTCGTCGCGATAGATGAACCAGATCGTGTCGGCGTCCTGCTCGATGGCGCCGGACTCGCGAAGGTCGGAGAGCTGCGGTCGTTTGTCCTTCACGCCGCGCGACTCGACACCTCGATTGAGCTGCGAGAGCGCGATCACGGGCATCTCGAGCTCCTTGGCGAGCGCTTTCAGGCTTCGGCTGATCTCGCTGATCTCCTGCTCGCGTGAGTCGTTGCGGGACCCCGAGCGCATCAACTGCAAGTAGTCGACCACGATCAAGCTGAGGCCAACCTCGGACTTGAGGCGACGCGCTTTGGCGCGCAGCTCGAGCATCGTAATCGCCGGCGTGTCGTCGATCCAGATCGGCATCTCGCTCAATGTGCCCGCGGCATCCGCGAGCTTTGGCCAGTCATCCTTCTGCAACTGCCCCGTACGAATGCGGTTGCCATCGACCCGGGCTTCGCTCCCGAGAAGGCGGCGAACCAGCTGTCCCTTGGGCATCTCGAGCGAGAACACCGCAACCGGCGACTTGCTTCTCTCACACGCGTGATGTGCAACATTGAGCGCGAACGAGGTCTTACCCATGCCGGGACGCCCTGCGACGATGATGAGATCGCCGGGATGCATACCCGCAGTCATCTTGTCGAGTTGCTTGTAGCCCGTCGGCAGGCCCGTAATCGCCTCTCCACGATTGGCCGTTTCATGGATCTCCTGAAACGTCCGCATCACGACATCCTTCACGTGCTCGTAAGGATTTCGTGCGCGCTCTCTTCCGACCGCGAAAATCGATGACTCGGACTGATCGAGAAACTCGTCGATGGGCCCGTAGTCTCCGTAGCCTCGCGAGACCACCTCGTGACACGCGAGAATGAGCGCCCGGATGACCGATTTCTCCCGGATGATCCGCGCATGCGCCTGGATGTTCGAGACGCTTGGGATTGTGTTGCTGAGCGAAAGCAGATATTCGTCGCCTCCGACGGACCCGAGCTTCCCGCTGTGGACGAGCACCTCTCGAAGCGTGACCTGGTCGACCGGTTGACCGCGGCGAGACAGCTCGGTCATCGCCTCGAAAATTTTTGCGTTGGCCTCGCTGTAGAAGTCCTCGACGGACAGCGTCTCGACGACGATGTTCATCGCCTGGTTCTCGAGGAGGATCCCCCCGAGCACCGCCCGCTCGGCCTCGAGGGCGTTGGGGGGAACCTGTCCGGCTTGTTGCTGTGAACTGATGGCGTCGCTCCCTTGGAGCCTTGGTTCTAGCTCTAACGGCAGCCGAGTGGAAGCGTAACCACTCCCTGTTATGCCCGAGTCTTGACTTCGAGCTTCACGGTCGCGGTCAGGCCATAGGGCAGCTTCACGCCAACCTCGTAGCTGCCCACCTCTTTGATGGTTTGCTCCGGCATGACGAGCTTCTTCTTGTCGACATCGTCGACGCCCTTGGCTTTGAGCCCTTCGAGCACATCGTTCGAGGTGACCGAGCCGAACAGCTTGCCGTCCTCGCCTGCTTCCTTGGCGACCATGAGGGTGATTTTGGCCAGCTCGGCGACGATCTTCTCTTGCTCCCCGCGAAGCTTGGCGATGCGCTGAGCCTGGATGGCCTTTTCATGCTCGATCTGCCGAACGTTTCCCCGGCTCGCGACGACCGCAAGGCCGCGCGGGAGCAAGAAGTTACGAGCGTAGCCGCGGCGCACGCGCACCACGTCGCCGATCGAGCCAAGATGCTGGAGATTGTCTTTGAGTACGACTTCCACTGTGGATGCCATGGCTACCTCACTTCGT
>CALLDH010000275.1 GCA_937998345.1 uncultured bacterium
TCGGCCTGGGTTACAGGACCGGTGAGGGCGGTGGCCGGCTGGTGTATGCGCTTGGCGCAGCTCAGGTCTATGTTGCGAATGGCGGCGTCCCCGACGGGATCGTCGCCGGCGATGAACAGCAGGGCGAGGACAGCGACAGCCATTAGCCCCCGCGCGTGAGGAGTTGATCCATGGCCCATGTTTGTCCTTGGTGGTTCGTCCGTAGCTTCGACAATCCGATCCGGCGGAGGTTTCACAACCCCGAGCAGATGTTTGGTACGTTTGTGCGTCCCGGGATGCATGTTCTCGATGTTGGGTGCGGGGCGGGTTTCAACACCGAGGGCCTGGCACGGTTAGTCGGTCCGGACGGGCGGGTTGCCGCCGTCGATCTCCAGCCGCGCATGCTGGAGATGACCAAGCAACGACTCGAGCGCGGTGGCCTCTCGGCGCGCGCTGAGCTCATCCAAGCCAGCACTCACGATCTGGGGCTTGGCACACAGAGGCGATTCGGGTTTGCCGTTGCTTTCTGGATGGTTCACGAGGTCCCTGACCTCGAGCGGCTGTTTGAGCAGTTGCGTAGCGTGCTGGAGGATGGAGCCTCGCTGCTCGTCACGGAGCCCAAGCTCCACGTCAGCAAGCGTTCCTTCGAGGCTAGCGTGGGAGCCGCGATTCACGCGGGATTCCAACTGCGCGACCGGCCCCCAATCGCGCTGAGTCGCTCGGTGCTCTTGGCGCGCTCGTGATGCTTGGACCCGGCACAACCGAGGAACTCCGGGCACTACGATCGACATACAGGTCGCAGCGATTCAAGTATGGTGCGGGCATGCGGATCGCATCCGCCATCCTGGCTTTGGCTCTCGTTTCCTCCACGGCTCGCGCCGAGGACTGGCATGGCTCCGTTGCTGGTGGAGCGGACTTCGCCTTCGTTCCGGAGGCAACTGGCTTCGGGTTCGTCCTCTTCGAGGCGACCGGCAAGGACAAGGTCGGTGAGGGCGACGTTCGGCTCTACTACAACACCGACACCATTCATCTCGAGATCGAACGGATTCCGATGGGCAAGAACTTCGAGTTCTCGGTGGCTCTTCGCGGCGAGATCGCCTTCGCGGGTTTGCTTCATCAGTACTATCAGCAGGGGCTTCGTGTCGCGGGCCTCGGTTTCAACGCGAGCTACGTGGTCCTCTTGCCGAAGATCCAGTGGCATGTGGCCGACCATCACACCCTCGAGCTGCTCACCAACGTCCGGTACTGGTTCTTCGGCGACAAGAATACCGACCCACTCTACACACTCCCCGCCAACACCTTGGTCTTCGAGCCACGGCTCGGTTACATCTTCTGGAAAATCGATTCGCCCGGTGAGGAGTATCGCGCATCCAAGCTCTTTCCGCGGATCCAAGGCGTGGCCGTCGGCGCATCGGTCGGAGTCGACGTGCGTTCTGAGGTGCGTGCGTGGGGATTCGTCGGTGATGGGCGAAACGATCCGCGCAAAGCGATCTGGACGCTGAACCAATGGTTGCGCTCGGGGTGGCAGACCGGAGATCGCTTTCGGCTAGAGCTACAAGAGACGTTCAACTGGGGCTGGTTCCAGGACGACATTACCCGCATGCGTGTCGGCGGCATGAATCCCTACGTCCTGGTGATCCCGGGTCTCCCCTGGTCCGCCAACATTTCCGAACGCTTGGCGATCGCGCAGCTCAGCGGACACATCAGGCCCAAGAAGAACAAGCCACAAGAGCTCGGGCTGCTCGTTTCAGGTGGCGCCATCAACGACCCGCGCCGCCAGGGTCTCCTAGACGACTACGGCGGGCTCGGAGGGCTCGCCCTGTTTACAGATCTTCGATGGGGCCGCTGGCAGGTTTACGCACGCTTGGGTTGGGCGTTTCCAAGCAACTGGTTGCTCGACAACCCGCATTTCTCGGGGTTCGTCGGCCTTGGCGTCGACGCGTTTTGAT
This sequence comes from uncultured bacterium, assembly GCA_937998345.1. Lineage (GTDB taxonomy): Bacteria > Myxococcota_A > Polyangia > Polyangiales > Houyiibacteriaceae > SG8-38. Next base: position 1,929 of record CALLDH010000275.1, read on the forward strand.
TCCCGATCAACTCTCTGGCTCGACGTGAATCGTCACGTCCTCGACGGACAACTGAGTGCGGAGCTGCTCCTCGATTGCGTCGGTAATCGCGTGCGCTTCGGCGGTGCTGAGCCCGGAATCCACGGTGACGACCATATCGATAGCCGTCGAGCTTCCTGTTGAACGCGAACGAACGGTCGTCACGCGGTGCACGCCGCGAACCGCCCGCGCGACATCGCGGACGGCTTCTGGTTCTACGGCGATGCTGTCGACCAGGATGGGAATCGCCCGGCGAAAGAGTCCAAACGCCAAGGCGAGCACGAACCCGGCGACGGCTATCGCGCAAACGGTGTCGAGCCAGGGATAACCGCGGGCCGAAAGCTGCCAGCCCACGATCACGACGATGGTCGTCAGGACATCGGCAAACGTATGGCGCGCGTCTGCGCCCAAGATGTCGGAGCGCAGGCGGCGAGCCCAGGCGCCCTCCCAGGATGCCAGCGCGACGTTGATGACGAGAACGCCCAACATCAGCGGCAAGGTCCACGGGTCGCCGACGGTCGGTTGGGCATCCCGGCGCAGCGCTCCGAGAGCGAGCTCGATACCCAGCACGGTCAGGAGCGTGGCGAGCACGAACACGGCCAAGGTTTCGAACTTCCGGTGGCCGTACGGATGGTGGCGGTCGGGGGGCTGCGCCGAAATCCGGACGACAAACCAAGCCACCGCGTTGTTGGCGACATCACTCAGCGAGTGAAGCGCGTCACCTAGGACCGCGAGCGATCCCGTCGACACACCCACGACGAGCTTCAGCGCGAGCACCACCACGTTGGCGAGCCCTTCAATCACGATCACCCGGCGAACTTGTCGGTCGCGCTCAGGATCAAACTTGTCGTGGCCCACGGATCACACCCCGCATCTTCGCCCTACTCTAGCGCGAAGCGGCGAGGCATGGGCAATAGAAGACCGAGGAGAACGAACCGCCGTTCGCAGAGCCCTACTGGAAGGTGACGATCAGCAGCTCGATTTCGACCTCGTCTTCGAGGCTAATCTTGGCAGCGACGCTGTCCGTGCCGATGCCGAACTCGGTTCGGTCGAGTGTCAGCTTGCCCTTGTAGGTCGTCACATCCACGCCGGCACCGTTCTTACCTTTGGCGACCTTGAACGGAATACTCACCAACTTCGTCTTCCCATGCATGGTCAGGTTGCCCTTCACCGTGAGCTGACTTCCTTTCGCCTTCACGCCTATCGAAGTGAATCTGATCTTCGGGTATTTGGCTGCGTCGAAGAAGTCCGGGCTCTTGAGATGGTCGTCCCGCTTTGCGTTCTGCGTATCGATCGAAGCGACGTCGATGCTGGCCTCGACTTTGACGGTCTCGGGCTTGCTTGGATCGCCATCGATGTCGACGCTGTATTCCCCAAACTCGCCATCCACGTCGAAGATCACCGTGGCCGCCGTGAAGCCCACCTTGCTATGCGTGCGGTCCAGCTTGAGCGCCGAAAACGCAGCAAAGGCCGTCGAGCTGACCAACACAACCCCGAGCGCCGCTCCGAGCGCATTACGAACCGCATGCTTCATGAACTTTTCCCTTTCATACATGGCCTTCGGTACGCGCCACCCAGCCGGATGTTTCGGTGGCCGCCCGACGTCGCGAAGCCGTTCCGTCGGTAACATCTCTGCTTCGGCGCGTATATACGCGATCAATGGCCGACTCGGCGACTACAAAAGCCCGCAACTGGGTTCGCATCTCACACCACCCAACGGGGACCCCGCTGGCCGAAGGCCCGGTCGGGTGGAACATCATGCCCTTCGAAGGCAACTTCTACATCCGACGCAAGTTCCTCCGGACCGATGGGTTCAAAGTGAATTTCATCCCCGGCCTCTGCGTCTACAAGTTCCTCTATGTATGGATGGACCTAGTACTCGCGACTGGCGAGCGCGTCCGCAACCTCGGCTGGATGTACTGGCTTCCAAACCCACTCTTCCCCTTCATTTGGTTCCGAGTGGGCATCCCGCAAAGTCACCCGGAGCTCGAGGTGGAGTATTCGACCGGCCCGCCGTCTTGATTCATGCGCTGTACCAGCCGTACTACCAACCCAGCAGCGTGCTCAGCATGAAGGCACCCACGGCCATGAAGATCCATGAAATCAGGACCTTCATCTTGTCCGGGTTTACGCGGGCCTGGACCCTCGGGCCGAGTTGTCCGCCAATGAGCACTCCTGGCACCGTGAACATCGCCACGTTCACCGTTTCCTGGAGCGCCTCGCCACCTCCCTCTTCGATGAAGCCGTAGACGTGGCCCACCGAGGCGACCAGGACCGTAGTCACGACGACGAAAATCGAGGTTGCCACCGCAACGGGGGACGGCACCTTGCATCGGGCAACCAGATGGTACTCCTGAAGCTCGGCCAAGCCGACGGAGATCATGCCGAGAAATGCCCCACCCATAGCGGCGGCGGCCTTCAGCTCTCCCATGTGGAGGCGTACGCTGCTCAGCCTGAAATGCTACGGCCTTCGAAACTGCGAGCCTGGCGCCACACTGCGATTGGCGACTTTCGCTGTCGTGCCGCCGCCACTAGCGTGCCCAGCCACGCGCCCGGCAGGAACATGAAGTTGATGACGAGCTCGTCGACGAGCCTGCTTCCGGGCACGGGGTTGCCGCGTAGGCGATCAGGAAGGGCGTTGAGTGTGTTGGCGATCCTGTTGGCCACCGTCATCACGCGGGCAACGTCTTCCACGTCGCGGTGCGTCTGAACCCCCAGTACCTCGATCAGGGCGTCCTGCGATGCGTCCCAAGTGACGGGAGCGAAATCCGCCACGACGCGGTCCCGGGCGTGCGCGACCGCGAGCCAGGTTCGCCTGTCAAACGCGTGCTCGTCCATGTTCTCGAGCGCGGCGAGCTCCGCATCCGAAACTCCCGCTTCGCGCGCCATCCGGCTGTGCGCGTGCTCGCACATGCGGCAAGCGTTGACTTGCGCGACCGCGACGACGACTTTTTCGCGCAAGTCTCGGGCCAGGCGCCCGCCAATCCAGATCGACCACAGGGCCGGCACGCGCGACACGAGCGATTTCAGGCCTTCGAAGAGCTCAGGCAGCGCGTACGTGCGGGGAACTGGACGGCCGGAACCTTGCGACATCGCTACTCTCCCGCGGTCCCCAGCAAGCGCTTCACCGTCCCGTGCATCTCGTGAAGACGTTCGCTCATGTGATCCCTCTGCCTGGTATCGAGTAGATCGTACACGAAAAGAAGAGTCTTGCGACCATCGGCTCGTCGTGCCTCGGCGGAGCGGGTGCCTGGGCCCCAGTCTTCGCGCTGCTCCCAGGCATTCCACAACAGATCTCGGATGGCTGGCGCACCGGGGTGCTCGCGTAGCCCGTCCGCGATCTCTGCGAGGCGTTGTTCGTCCGCTCTAAGCCGGTCCGCCGCTTCGTCGGGCATGGCCGCTACATAGACGCGAATCGCTGTCTCTTGCGCGTCACTCAATCGACCCGACCACTTCTCGATCGCGTCGACGAACTTCTCCTGCCGATTCCGAAGCCGTTCATCCTCGGGCGCGTTGAGCTCGTCGCGTGTCTCTTGAAGACGTTCGTCGAGCTCGCGCTCGGCATGGTCGATTTGTTCGTCACGCAAGGTCGCCAAGATGGGAGCGGCCTCATCGACGATCCAAAGGACCGCCTTGTCCATGAGAATGTCGACCTGCCGCTCGATGACGAGCATGTTCTGTTCGTTCAAGCCTTTGGATAGCCCGCGATCGACCGTCGCCACCAGAAGGTCGAGCCGTGGACCCAATACCTCGGGCGCGCTCGCGATCGCGCGGTCGACTGCCGCTCGCGTGGCGGTCTCCTGAGCCTCGTCGAGATCGAACACCGCGGAGATCTTGTGAGTTGCCCACCGCGCCCCGATGTTCTGGAGCACGCCTGAGCATCCTGTCGCCAGGATCAGCCAGGCAAGAAGAAAGAAGAACGCCGACCTCCAGCGGCCCTTGGAAACACGATCAGGGCGACCCATACCCGCCGTCGTCGCCCCACATCAAGCCGATGCCAAGCCCAATCATGGGACCCTTGATCCCAATCCCATCGACGGTAACTGGAATGATCACATGGCCAGCACGCGCGTCCAGGCCCACCCAGAACTCTTGGCGAAGCCGCCAATAGAGCAGCGCTCGCAAGTAGGCGCTGAGCTCGAAGTCGTCGCGTGGACCGACCCGGGCCCAGCCCATGTCCAACATCGCTCCTGCGCCAAACCAACGATCCGTATCGCCGTTGCCCCAGAGCGCGCCCAGGGCTCCGCCGGCCGTCCGCATCTTCAGCTCCTCATCGGTAACCGAGGTTCGGCTGCCGAATCGAGCAAAGCCTTCGCCCGCGATGTGAAGGCATTTGTCTGTGGGTCGCCACAGGACGCCCATCGCGAACCCCATTAGCACCGCATCGGCGTTCGGATAGATCCGAGTGCTCGAAAAGAGGTCGACCATGAGCTCGGGCGCCTCGCTGTCGGCGGGAGCGTCGGCGGAAGCGATTGGCGCCGAGAGCAGCACCACGACCGCCAGCCCACATTGAAACAATTGGCTCGGCCAAGACTGGAGCGTTCTACCTGGGGCTCTCATGCTCGGGAATATGGCACCCATTGGGGTCCGAAGGGGAGGCTCGCCGCCGAAATGCGCAAATTTTGCGTGTAATTTCCACTTGCAGCGCTTCGACGCTGCCCGTATCGTTGAAAACGAAGATGAAAGGCGTTTTCAATAGAGCTGCCCTTCTGCTTGCCGTCTCGGCGGTCACCTCCGGGTTGGCCGCGAGTGGTCACGCGCAGGTCTATTACAGCGTCCGTGGCCTCCTCGCTGAGCAGTTTCAGGGCTCGGACTTGGTGGACTTCCAGCGCATCAAGCTCTCTGCCGATCGCCGTCAGGGAATCGAACGGCAGCTCGGCCAGAAGCTCGAAAGGGCAGAGTACATCTTCTACGTCGCGCGCTCTGCAGATCATGTCGATGGCTACGCGCTATTCGACCGCGAGATCGGTCAGCACGAGTACATCGACTTCGCCACCTTCTTCGATTGCGATGGCCGGGTGACACGAGTCGAAGTGGTTGCCTACCGCGAGCCGTATGGCGAAGGGATTCGCTCGAAGCGTTTCCGCAAACAGTTCGTCGGGAAGGAAGCGGCTAGCGGCTTCAAGCCAGGTCACGACATCGACGTGATCTCCGGCGCGACGCTTTCCGCGCGCGCGATGGCCAAGGCCGTGAAACGCGCGACCTTGCTACTGCACGACACCGTGCTCACGTCGTCCTAGCTCGATCCATGCAGGATTTCACTCGACCGTCCGGCAGGCTGCGCGCCCTACCCTTGGGCGCGCGCGCCGTCTACACGGTGTTCCTCGTGTTCACGCTCGTGGGCTTAGCGCTCACGCTCTGGCTCACCCACGACATGGTCGGAATCGACCTGAGCGGAGCCGGCGAATACTACGGAGGCGCATCGGCACCGATCGAAGAGGCAGAGGCGGTCGGGGGCCCTGCGCTCGTGTTGCCGCCCGACGGCGAGGAGCTCGCGGCGTTCGAGCCCATGCCGCGCCGGAAGCTACTCGAAGTCACCCACTTTCATTTGTTCTCGATGCCGGTGTACCTGCTGATCCTCAGCCACATGTACATGCTGTCGCGCTCTTCCAAGAAGGCAAAGGCGGCCTGGATCGCCGCCGGGTCGTTCGGAACTTTGCTCCACATCTTGGCTCCGTGGCTCGCCGCACACGGCTGCGCGGGGGCGGTCGCGAGCTATGCGGTGTCGGGCGCCCTGATGCTGGTCAGCTACTTCGTGATGAGTCTCGTTCCCTTGTGGGAAATGTGGCGTCGCTAGGCGGCCGCGGCGGACGTGCTAAGACCCCTGCGTGGTCGAAGAAGGCAAGTCTGGGAAGCGCGTCGTTGCCGTTCTGCTCGGCTTGGTTCTCGTCGCCGGGTTGATCGCCTGGCTCGGAGCCAAGCAGCTCGAGAAGAGCAATCGAGAAGGCCAAGGGCCCGGTGGCGGTGAAGCCACATCCGTATTGAGCGAGGGCGTGTTGTACGAAGCGCAGGGAGGCAACCCGGGCGTCGTCATCGCCAAGGACGTGGGGTCGGGTAAGGAGCTCTGGCGCGCCGAGCTCGGGGCCGTTGCCGGTGAGCCCACGCTGTCGGTTAGCGAAGCACTTATCGAAGTGCAGATCGCAGGCACCCCCTGGATGACGCTCGACCGTTCTAGCGGCGAGCCGGTGGAATGACGAGCGACACCGAACCCCAGGTTCTAGAGGGCGGGTGTCACTGCGACGCCGTTCGGTATCGAGTGATAGCGCATCAGCGCGCCCGTCACTGAATCTCGATCGACTGCCAGCGCCCTCCCCGCCACATGAGCGCGAAGGTCAACGACTGGAAACCGCGATAGATCACCTGGGCCGCGAAGACGAAGACGAGCCCCAGGCCCATCACAGGGCCAATCACGTACACGGCGGGTAGGAAGATCAGCCACTGGAAGCTGGTCCCGATGAACATCACGCGCTTTGTGTCTCCGGCCCCAATGAGAGCGTTCATTAGCACCATGCCCACCGAATCGAGAAACAGGAAGCCGGCGACCAAGCGGAGTGGGGTCTTGGCGAGAGCGAGGGTCGAAGGTTCGTGGATGAAGCCGCTCAGGAGCCATTCTGGGACCAGCACCGCAGGAACGCTGAGCGCGCCGACGACCAGGACGGCCACCTTCGTGACGTCCCAGCCCCATTGCTTCGCGTCCTCTGCATTGCCCCGGCCGAGCGCCTGACCGGCGAGCGAGGCAGCCGCGAGCCCGAAGCCAATGCCGGGCAGTATACCAACAAGCATCAAGTCGATGATCACCTTGGTCGCCGCAAGCTCCGGGGTGCCCATGCGAGCCACGAGCATCAGGAAGACCGTCATGCCTGCCGCGAAGAAGAACTGCTGAAGGCCTGCCGGGGCCGCCAGTCTGATGATGGTGGCCATCGTCCCGCGGCTCGGGAGCCCGTGAAGAAAGCCGGCATCGCGTGCATAGCTGCGCCCGAGAACGAAGTACGACGCCGCGCCAAACACCGTGGCGATCGCCGAAGCCACGCCCGCGCCAGCCGCGCCGAGCTCGGGCGCTCCCAGGTTCCCGAAGATCAATACCCAGTTGAGAAAGATGTTGAGCACATGCATCGAGATGAGCGTGCGCATGTAGAGGATCGATTTATCGACGGCGTTCCAGTACCCTCGAAACGCGAAGTTCATCCCCATGGCGAACATCGCGAACAGGCGTGCCCGAAGATAAGGAACCCCTTGCTCCACCACAGCAACATCGCCGGTGAGCAGCGGGAAGTACTCCGGAGCGAGCGCGATCAGCGCCGCCGACCAGGGGACGGCGATGGCGAGCGCAAGCAGCAAGCCCCCGTTGAGCGGGATAGCCGTCTCCGACAGGCGTCCTTCGCCGACGCGACGCGCCGCCATCGCCTGAACCCCTGCCGAAAGACCCAGGATGAAGGCGGAGAATAGAAAGTTCGCGAAGCCCCCAAGGCCGACACCTGCGAGCGCCGCGTCCCCCAAGGTCCCAACCATCCCCGTGTCGACGAGGTTCAGCACGTTCTGCGAGAGCATGCCGCCGATAATGGGAAGCGCGAGCCCGAAGATCCGACGCCGCCGCGCCAGCGGGACACGCAGTTTGGCGAGGTCCGACAAGTCTAGCGCGGCGCCATGCGAATGGCTCCGTCGAGCCGGATGACCTCGCCATTGATGTAGCTGTTCTCGACGATGTGACAGGCAAGCGCGCCGAATTCTTCAGGGCGACCGAGGCGGCTCGGGTGTGGGATCGTTGCAGCAAGGGCGATGCGAATCTCTTCTGGAAGCATCCCGAGCAAGGGCGTGTCGAAGGTGCCGGGCGCAATCGTCACCACGCGAATTTGAGCTTTGGAAAGATCGCGCGCTGCAGGGAGGGTCATTCCGACGATGCCACCCTTGGATGCCGAATAAGCGACCTGCCCGATTTGACCGTCGAAGGCCGCAACTGAGGCGGTGTTCACCACCACACCACGCTCACCGTCCACAGGCTCGTTCCGGGCCATCGCGGAGGCCGCGAGCCTGAGAATGTTAAATGTCCCAAAGAGATTGACCGAGATGACCTTTTGGAAGACCCCAAAATCGTGAGGCGTACCGTCTTTGGCGATCGTGCGCATGGCCATACCGATGCCGGCGCAGTTGATGGCGGCCCGAAGCGTTCCCATCGAAGTCGCTTGCTCGACCGCAGCTTGGACATCGTCGGCGTCGCTCACGTCGGCCTGCGCGAATGTCGCCACGTCACCGAGCTCGGCCGCAAGCTTCGTCCCGGCTTCCGCGTTGAGATCGACTATGACCACGCGCCCCCCCTGGCTCACCAACTGGCGAACCGTGGCCTCGCCCAAGCCGGAAGCTCCACCCGTCACCAGCGCTACTGAACCCTCTATCTTCATTGAGACCTCCGGCCGCAGATGCTTGGTCTAACCGGCCCCCCGGTCAAGCAGCTAGCGTGCAGGGCCGCCTGCAGCTAAAACCGGGCGCGTTCACGCTGGGTAAGGGGACCAGTGCTCTTCAACAGCCTCGATTACATTCTGTTCCTGGGCATCGCCGTCGCAGGATTCTGGCTGTTGGCTCGCCACGCCCAGCTGCGGATCATCTTCGTCTTCGTCGCGTCATGCCTGTTCTACATGGCGTGGCACCCCGCCTACATCGTCTTGATCCTCGCATCGACCCTCGTCGACTATGTCGTCGGCCTGCGAATCCACGCCACGAACGAGCCAAAGGCACGCAAGCGGTGGTTGATCGTGAGCCTGGTCTCGAATCTGGGGCTGCTAGGGCTCTTCAAGTATTTCAATTTCGCCTCACAAGCGACGGCTGACGTTCTGGGGTTGTTTTTCGGTATCGAGATCCCGAACCCACCGTTCCTGGATGTGCTCCTGCCTGTCGGCATCTCCTTTTATACGTTCCAGACCCTGAGCTACACGATCGACATCTACCGGCGGAAGCTCGAGCCGACCCGCAATTTCTTCCAGTTCGCCTTCTTCGTGACCTACTTCCCGCAATTGGTCGCGGGCCCCATCGTTCGTGCCTCTCAGCTCCTCCCACAGCTCCAACGCAAGATCACGCTTCGCGACGAGCAGGTCACTCGGGGCCTCTTCCTCATCGCGACCGGCATGGTGAAGAAAGTCGTCATCGCCGACTACCTCTCGGTCAACCTCGTCGACCGCGTGTTCGATCAGCCGGAGCTCTACAGCGCCGCCGAAGTCGTCATCGCGCTCTACGGCTTCACGATGCAGATCTACTGCGACTTCTCCGGGTACACCGACGTCGCGCGCGGCTCGGCCAAGCTCATGGGGCTCGAGCTCCCTGAGAACTTCGACCGACCGTACCAGTCCGCAAGCCCCGCAGAGTTCTGGCGGCGCTGGCACATGACCTTGTCCACGTGGCTCCGGGACTATCTGTATTTCCCTCTGGGCGGCTCCCACGTCGGCCCCATCCGCGCATACTGGAACCTCTGGCTCACGATGTTCCTGATCGGCATCTGGCACGGCGCATCATGGACCTTCGTGTTCTACGCGATCCTCCAGTCGATGGCGATGGTGCTCCATCGCTTCTTCTACCGGCGCTCGGGCCGCACTCGCGACACCGTCGACACCTGGCAAGTCCACGCGTTCAAGGTGTTTTGGGCCCTTCAATTCGTCGTGTTCTCGAGGATCCTGTTCCGGGCAACGAGCCTTCAGAACGCAGCCGACATCACGCTGAGACTGGGCTCCGGAACCTTGTCCGTCGCGCAGATCTCCCTCGGTGTGTGGGCGATGCTAATCCTCACATTCGCGGCGCACTACACCCCCAAGCGTTGGTTCGAATCGATCGAGCTCGGATTCAAGTCCATGCCGGCGCCCGCACAGGGCGTCACCCTAGCGATGCTCGGGTTCGTCCTGAGCGTCGTCGCCACCAGCGAAGTCGTTCCCTATATCTACTTCCAATTCTGATGCTCAAACGAATCTACGGCCAGCTCACGCCCTTGCAGCACCTGACCGCGGTGACCGTGTTCATGTTCGCCGCATGCGCGCTGACGTATGTGATTCCGCCGATGGACGGCCTACGCCCTTGGATTCCTGGGGAGGAGGACTTTCCCATCGTTCGGCTCTTCAAGCGATGGGGAGAGATCCCCGCATTCGCAGGCCATGGAGGATCGTACCGTGGATCGACCCGCACCGAAGCCGGTGCGGAGCGCCTCGCAGAGGCCGTCGGCGAGACGGTGGCGGCCAACCTCGGCTCCAAGCCAGTCGTCGCTCCGCCCGCCGACTCCGATGAGGGTCCGACGATCGACCCGGCCGAGTACGCCGGGATTTCAATCTACATCGAGGATCCCACCGGTCGCGGGATGCGGTCGTTCTACGAAGCGCTCGAAAGGACGGCAGCGGCAAAGGAGGGTGCGGTCACTCGCGTCGGGCACTATGGCGACTCGAGCATTGCGACCGATCTAATCACATCAACCGTGCGAGAAAACCTTCAGGCCCGCTTTGGAGATGCGGGCCATGGATTCGTTCTCGCCGCAAAAGGGTACATTCCGTACAAGCACCACGGCGTCCGGCAATCTTCGAATCCCGAGGACTGGGACGTTCGCGAAGTCGTGCGCCGGCAGGATCGCAACGGCCGCTACGGGTACGGGGGCGTGCAATCGCGAGCGGAACCAGGCGCATGGGCTCGCGTCGGCACGGCCAAGCGAGGCGACGTCGGCACCAAGGCCTCCCGGTTCGACATCTACTACGAAGAACAGCCGCGCGGTGGAAAGTTTTCGGTGCAACTCGACCGGGGCACCCGCGAGATCGTATCGACCAAAGCCGACGCTCTCGGCGACGCGGTGTACTCCATCGAGGCGCCCGACGGGCCGCATCTGCTCGAGTTTCGTTACGCACGAGGCGGGCCAGTCCACTTCTACGGCGTAGTGGTCGAGCGCGACGGCCCCGGCGTGGTCTACGACTCGCTCGGCCTGGTGGGGGCACGGGCCAATCGCCTGCTCAACTACGACGAGTCCCACATCAGGTCCCAACTCGAGCAGCGGGGCGTCAACCTGATCGTTCTCGGGTTCGGCGGAAACGAAGCGAGCGACGATCGAACCGAAGAGGCGTTCTACGAGGACTACCTGCAGGTGTTGCACCGTATGCGCCAAGGGCGCGAAAGCCTGGGCTGCCTCGTGTTCGCACCGCTCGACCAGGCCCGAAGGCATCGCGGACGCATTCGTTCACTGCCAACGATTCCCCTCATCGTCGCAGCCCAGCGGCGCGCGGCCTTCGATTCCGGCTGCGCCTTTTACGACACCTGGCAGGCGATGGGCGGCCAAGACGCCATGCGCCGCTGGTACAAAGCGCGGCCCCGACTCGCGATGGGCGATTTCCGGCACGCAACGCCGGCCGGCTACGAGATCATCGGGAACATGTTCTACAAAGCCCTTCTGGCGGGCTTCGCAGGCTACCTCTCGGGCAAATCTTCCGCGGCGCCTCCGCCATCGACCTCGACCAAGGCGGGTTCGGGCTCGGGCCCACCCGATTCGGGCATTCCTTCGAGCAACGCCGACAACAACACCTCACCCAACCGCTGATAGCCGACGCGAGTGTAGTGGATGTGATCCTGCGACGCGTACGCAGGATCGCTGGCAGCCCATTGTACCATCGAAAGCGCTCCACCCTGGAATGCCACCAGGTCGAAGAAACCGCAGCCATGCTCGAGAGCAACCCGATGCTGCACCTCGATCAAGCGAGCCGTCCGGCTCCGGTCTTCAAAGACTCGCTCCTCGACTTGCATCGGCCGGTCCGATGGGCCGATCAATAGACAGGATGCTTCGGGCGCCACGTCCCGCATGCGCTTGACCACCGCGCGAAGATCAGTCTCGTACTCTTCGAGCGGTGATTCGTCACCGCTTTCGTTGGTGCCGTAGGCCAGCGCGATCAAGTCGGGATTCCGCCGGCGCAGCTGCTCTCGGTACACCTGGTCGTCCCAGAGAAGCTGGTATCGAACACGCGATCCGTTGATCCCGAGTGTGTCGACTACCACACCGGGTTGGTCCCGCTCGACTGCGAGCCCATACAGCCAGACGGGGCGTTTGCTCAGCGTGCGAATCTCGAAGCGATGGGGCGCATCGGGTACACGGAAGGTCGCGTAGCCCGTCGAAATTTGAGCCGCCCGCGTGGAGATGCGCCTGGCTTTTCTCCCATCGATCAGAACGTCCAGGTCACCGCCGCGAGGGTGCTTCATGTAGTAGAGCTCGAAGAAGCTCGCCGCATGGCCGTACTCGCCCTCCTCGGCCGTGTACACCGCACCAAACGACGCAGGCCGTTTGCTCATCATCGCGACCCCGGCGATGCCGACGCGCTCGACCTCGGTGTCGCCCACGCGAATTCGCTGCGTCTCCCATCGCTTGCCGTCGCTCTCGATGTTGATGTCGCGGTGCCGATAGGTTCGCCACGGATGCACCGGAAGTAGAAAGCCGTGGCCGGCGTCGCCGTAGCGCGTCTGGAGCTCTCGGCGAATGTAGCCGGTGAACAGATCGCTCGCGACATGCGACGCGCCGAAGAAGAGCAGCCGGGCCTGTCCCTCGCCAGCTGCTGCACGCGCTAGGGCCCGATGCAACGCGGCCATCGACTTTCCGTCTCGATCTTCGATCGCGATGTCGAGGCCGAGCTCGTCGTTCGGGGGAGGCCGCAAGAGCTTCGGCCCCATACGCTGACGGGCACGGACTGCTGCGACCACTCCGCTTTCATCGATGGAGGCTGGCGTCCTGGGAGAAGTGTCTGCGGAGGTCGTGGAAGCGCCGTAACCGAGGGTCCAAACGCCCATCACTGCTACCCCGACCAGCACGACCGCCAAGGGCGAGCCCCATAGTTTCCCAAGCCGCACGCCCCCACAATGGCGATCCCGCACGATCGAGTCAAATTGACGTGAAACTCCAACGAAAGTCGGCCATGATGCGCGCCATGAAATCGCGCGAGCTGCTCCTCGACACGCCGCTCTTCCGGGTCGCTCGCCTGAAATTCGACGGCCCGGATGGCGGAGAGATCGTGCGGAATGTCATCGAGCACCCGGGCGCAGCCGTCATCTTGCCCCTGATGGACGATGGCCGGGTGATTCTGATTCGCAACGTTCGCAGGACGGTGGGCAAGGTCCTTTGGGAGCTTCCTGCTGGCACGCTCGAGCCCGGCGAGGCGCCGGAGGTATGCGCAGCTCGGGAGGTCGAGGAAGAAACCGGTTACCGCGCCGGAACCTTGGCCCCTCTCACGGAGTTCTTCGCATCTCCAGGCATCCTGAACGAGCGGATGTATGGCTTTCTGGCCACCGACCTCGAGCAGGGCTCACAGGCGCTCGATGACGACGAAGAGATCGAAGTCTTCCCGATTCCGCAATGGCAGGTGCGAGACATGCTCAGGGACGGGCACATCGAGGACGCCAAGACGATCACCTTACTGCTGTACTGGATGCACCTCTATTCCCCGTGAGATCCAACGCCTGAGCGTCGACGTCGATGGAACTGCTGAGCCGAATTCAAGACAATTGGATCGTCCTCCTGATCCCGCTGATCAGCGCGCTGGTCGGTTGGTTCACCAATGTGGTCGCCATCAAGATGATGTTTCATCCGGTCGAGTTCGTTGGCATCCCGCCCTATCTCGGTTGGCAGGGCGTCATCCCCGCCAACGCCCTGCGCCTCGCTAAGGTCTCGAACACGCTGATCACGCAGAAGCTCTTGTCCCTACGGCAACTCTTCGACCAAACCTTCAACGCCGACTCGTTTGCAGGAAAGCTCGGCTTGGTCATCGACGACGTGACGGAACAGGTGATCGACGAGGTCGCCAACAAACACGCCAAGGCGATGTGGGACAATGCGGGCGAATTCATGCAGAGCAAGGTGCGTGCGCACGTGCGAGCCGAGGTGATCGAAGTCTCACGCGCGATCGCCATGGACATGGCCGATGACATCGACAGCATCATGGACATCGAGAAGACCGTCCTCGAAGCGATGGAGCGTCACAAAGCACTAATGGGCGAGATGTTCTACGAAGTCGGCCGCCAGGAGTTCAAATTCATCGAGCGCTCGGGCCTCTACTTCGGCTTCCTGTTCGGGGTGTTCCAGATGGTGATCTGGGTCCTCTATCCCGCACCTTGGATCCTTCCCGCTGCCGGGTTCGGCGTTGGCTATCTCACCAACTGGATCGCGATCAGGCTGGTGTTCTCTCCGCGGGAGCCGGTCAAAATCGGACCGATGACGGTCCAGGGCCTTTTTCACAAGCGCCAGAACGAGGTAGCCGAAGCGTTCGGCCGGACCGTCGCAACACGTGTGCTGAACGCGGACAACATCGTGACCACCGTCATGGATGGCGAAGGTGCAACGCGGATGAACGAAATCGTCGAGCACCGCATCAGTGACCTAATCGCGAAGTACGAAGCTCACCCGATGGCCAAGCTGGTCTTGCCGGAGGAGAAGCGCCCTGCCCTCCGGGCCGAGCTCCTCGCACGAATCCAAACCGAATGGCCAAAGCCCGGAGGCTTCTTTCACACTTTCGCCGGCGAGTCGGTGGACCTCCAAGGCGAGCTCGAACGCCGCATGAAGGGGCTCGACCGCGAGAGTTACGAAGGGGTACTGAGGCCGGCGTTCCAGCAGGATGAGTGGAAATTGATCGCCGCTGGCGCTGTGCTGGGCACCGCAGCTGGCGTCTTACAACTGGTCTTTATCTTCGGCGACGCGATGGAGCGCCTGAACAGGTAGCTAGGCGGGCGCTGGCCGAACGCTCCCTCAACGGCTAAACACTCAGCTGTGGAACCAACCGCAACCCTGCTCGTCTGCTGCCCGGATCGCAAAGGCCTCGTCGCCGCGCTTGCACAGGTCCTCTATGGACACGGCGCCAACATCCTCGACGCAGACCAACATACCGACCCGGTGGCCGGCCAGTTCTTCCAGCGCATCAAGTTCGATCTCTCCGAGCTTCACACGGACCGCACGAGCTTGAAGACAGCGATTTCCGAGGTCGCAGCCCGCTTCTCGATGGACTGGCGCCTCGCGGACGGCCATCGCCGCTCGAGGACTGCCATTTTCGTTTCGAAGTACGATCATTGTCTGTACGACCTGCTGTTGCGGCAGCGCGGAGGTGAGCTGTCCACCGAAATCTCGATGATCATCAGCAACCACGCGGACCTCGAGCCGGTGGCGGAGCAATTCGGGATCCCCTTCCACTGCCTGCCGATCACCAAAGATACAAAGCGCGCCCAAGAGAACCAGACTCTGGAACTGTTGAGGGAAGCGGACGTCGATCTGGTGGTACTCGCCCGATACATGCAGATTCTCAGCGACGACTTTCTGAAGAGCTACGAGGGTCGGGTCATCAACATTCACCATTCGTTCCTGCCGGCGTTCATGGGCAGCAAGCCCTATCACCGCGCGTTCGAAAGAGGCGTCAAGCTGATCGGCGCCACCGCCCACTACGCCACGGCGGAGCTCGATGATGGGCCGATCATCGAGCAGGACGTCGTGCGGTGCTCACACAGGGACTCGGTGCAGGACCTCGTACGCAAGGGACGCGACCTGGAAAAGGTCGTGCTGGCGCGTGCCGTCCGCCTGCACCTTGATGACCGAATCCTCGTCTACGACAACAAGACCGTCGTCTTTAACTAAGGAGTCCGCATGTCCGAACGTGTCCAGCTCACCATTGACAACCACGTCGCCACGGTTCGCATGTCACGCCCCGAAAAGCGGAACGCCCTCGACGCAGACATGTTCGACGGGCTCCTCCGCATGGGGAAGCGCATCATCGCGGACAACAGCGTCCGAGCGGTCGTGTTGCACGGCGAAGGCAAAGCCTTTTCCGCCGGCCTCGATTTCGCCTCGTTCCTGGGAGCGCCCGACCTGATGCAAAAGCTCCTCGCACGGGGCGAAGAGAGCCCCGCCAACCTGGCGCAACGGGCGGGTTGGATCTGGCAGGAGGTGAATGTCCCCGTGATCGCCGCAGTGCACGGCTTCGCCTTCGGCGGCGCCCTGCAGATCGCTCTCGGCGCAGACCTTCGCTACGTCACCGCCGATGCCCAGTTTTCCGTCATGGAGATCAAATGGGGCTTGATCCCGGACATGAGCATCACGCAGACGCTATTGCGGCTCGTGCCCATCGATGTCGCGAAGGAACTGACGTTCACGGGGCGCATCGTCTCCGGCGACGAGGCCGTCGAGCTCGGACTCGCCACCAAGGTCTCAGACGATCCGCTCGCGGATGCACTCGAAACCGCCCACTTGATCGCGACCAAGTCGCCGCATGCCATCCGCGCGGGCAAAACGCTCCTCAGAGATGCGCCGGGCATGTCACGTGCCGACGCGCTCAAGCTCGAGACCGCCCTGCAAGTCGGACTGCTCGGCAGCCCCAATCAAACGGAGGCGGTGCAGGCGAACATGATGAAGCGAACGCCTTCGTTCAAAGACCCGGAATAGTCAGCCGCCGCTCAAGCCGGCTCGGGCGGCCGCGACACGCGGGGCTGATACTGGCAGCAATCCGGCGGACACTCGTCGCGGTACGGGCCCCGCTTGCCCAAAGCCTGCCGCACCACGACCTTGCCCAGGCGCTCCTCGATGAGCTCACGTATCATCGACACGAACGCGGGGTGGGTCCCCACCGTAGGCGCCCGCGTCAAGGTGATTCCGAGCTCGTTGGCGTAGTCCCGGGCCTCGTGGTCGAGATCCCAGATCACCTCCATGTTGTCCGACAAGAACCCGATCGGCGCGATCACCACGTCTTTCACGTTGATTTGTGACAGCGCATCGAGATGCTCGAGGATATCCGGACCTAGCCACGGAATGTGCGGTGCTCCGCTGCGGCTCTGATACGCGAGCTGCCAACGCTCGTGGCGGGCGCCCTCGGCCACCAAACGGGCCGTCTCTTCGAGCTGCTCGGCGTAGTCGGAGGTTTCGGCCATCGCGACGGGAATGCTGTGTCCAGTAAACGCGACACGAGCACATTCGCGCCGCTCCTTGGGCAAGGTCTCGAGGGCGGCGAGTAGGCGATCGACGTTCGCTTCGATGAAGCCCGGGTGATTGTAGAACGCTCGCAACTTGGCGACGGTGGGTGCACCCTCGCCGAGCTCTTCGCGCGCCTTCTCGATGTTCTCCAAATACTGCCGGCACCCGCTGTAGCTGCTGTACGCAGAGGTGACGAACGCAAGAGCGCGCGTCTTGCCGTCGTCGCGCATCTGGCGAAGCGCCTCGAGGATGAACGGGTTCCAATTGCGGTTGCCCCAATATACGGGCAGGTCGATCCCGTTGCCGCGAAGCTCTTCTTCGAGTGCCGCAATCAATGCGCGATTCTGGTCATTGAGAGGACTCTTGCCCTCGAAGTGATTGTAGTGGGCCGCGACTTCCTTGAGCCGGTCCGAAGGGATGTTCTTGCCTCGGACCACGTTCTCGAGGAACGGCATGACGTCCGCGCGTTGCTCCGGCCCACCGAAGGACACCAGGAGAACACTATCGTATTCCGAATCCGTATCGCTCACGGCCGAACTCTCGCGCCTAAAACCCACACTTGCAAGCTAAGAGTCTTGCCAAGCGATTCGAGCTGTGCTCTAGCTTGCGCGTGAGGGTGACGATTCTTGGAAGCGGGAGCGAAGGCAACGCGCTTCTCTTGGAGTCCGGGGCAACCAGCGTTCTGATCGACGCCGGTCTGTCACACCGCAAACTCGTTCAGCGATTCGCCGCGATCGGCCGTCAAGCGCCGACGAACATCGCAGCCCTAGTCGTGACGCATAGCCATAGCGACCACGCTGCCCACGCATCGACCTACGCCACCCGCCTTGGTTGTCCAGTTCGCGCCAGCGAAGCAACGATGCAATCCATTCGCCTCAAGCCGACGGTGCAAGCTGAGACGTTCGCCGTCGGCCGGCGTTTCGTCGTCGGTGACATCACGATCCACTCGCGATCGATTCCGCACGACGCGCCTCAGGTGGCGCTCGTATTCGAAACCAAGGTCACCACGGTAGGTTTGGTCACCGATCTCGGGCACGTTCCCAAAGGGCTCGGGGCCTTCCTCGGTGAATGCGAGACGCTCCTACTAGAGGCCAATCACGACCCGGACATGCTCGAAACGGGTCCTTACCCCACGATGTTGAAACGACGCGTGGGTGGATCTCTCGGTCACCTGTCGAACGGCCAGGCCGGAGACCTGCTGGCGGGGCTTGCGCACGCCCCGAGACGCGTCGTTTTGATGCATCTTTCGAAAACCAACAACTCACCCCAGCTAGCACGGAGCTCTGCCGAAGCCGCGCTCGGACATCAGAGCACCGAGCTGCTTCTGGCGCAGCAACAGCAGCCGCTGGAGCTCGGGGCTGTGCGTGACCGGCAACTTCAGCTAGGCCTTTAGCGAGGAACCGATGGGTCTTTGGTACGAAGAAATTTTTGATGAGCACACGCGGCTTGGGCTTCTCGTCAAGGAGACCCTATTTTCGGTGCAGAGCCCGTTCCAAAAAATCGAGATCATCGACACGTCTGGATTCGGGAGGGTTCTGGTCATCGACAACGTCTTCATGACCAGCGAGTACGACGAGTTCCTCTATCACGAGATGCTCGCACACCCGGCGCTGACGACCGCGCCGCGCATCAATCGCGTCCTCGTCGTTGGCGGAGGCGACGGCGGCACCGTCCGGGAAGTGCTCCGACATCCCGACGTGAGGGAATGCGTGATGATCGAGATCGACGAGATGGTCGTCGATGCGTCCAGGCAGTACCTACCCGGCATCGGAACGGCCTGGGACGATCCACGCCTCGAGGTCCGCTTCATCGACGGCATCGAGTACGTGAAGAATAGCGCCGACGAAAAGTATGACGTCATCTTGCTGGACGGAACCGATCCTATCGGCCCAGGTGCGGTGCTGTTCGACGAAAGCTTCTATCGAGGCTGCAAGCGCATGCTCTCCCCCGACGGCGTCATGGCGTTGCAGAGCGAGTCGCCGCTTCTGATGTTGGACATCTTCGTCGAGATTCAACACAAGCTCCGCAACCTGTTCTCCGAAGTCCACCCATACCTAGGCCCAGTCCCCCTCTACGGCACCGGAACCTGGAGCTGGACCTGGTGCTCCAACACCGGCGAACCCCTCCGACCATTCCCGGAACGCCAGGAAGCCATCGTCGAGGGCTCGAAGGCCTACAACGAAGACCTCCACCAGGCGGTCTTCGCCCTACCCACCTACGTCAAACGCGCGCTCAAGCTCTACGCGACTGCATCACCGGAGAACGGCGCGCGACGCACGTGCTCACGAGCGGGACCCGCTCGGCCCTCTCTTTACGTCGAAATACGGCTAGCCTCCCCCCGCTCGCTGTGCCGCACATCGCGAGCCGTTCTCCTGTGTAGAAGTCGACGTACGGAGGGGGTCGCGTGTGACGCACGGAGCATTAACCCTTTCAAAAAGGGGACTGTCCCCTTTTTCGTGTGAGGAGTCGTCCATAGGGGCTCGGAAAAACGCGACATGGGGTGGAGTCGGCGTGTGAGTGACAATCGGCACGACAGCAATCAGCCCCGATTGGCGCGAGCTCCGAGGGGCGCCTTGCGTGGCCTCAGGCCCCAAGCCCCTCCGGCCACATCTGCAAGGCGCCCCGTCCGGCGCAACCCCGTGTCGTGTTTTTCCGAGCCCCGGTGAACCTGTGAGCACGCCCGACCCGTCCGCAGGGTTCCCGTGTCGCGTCCCGCCGTGCCCCGGTTTGTTACCAGCTCAAAACCAGCTTCCCGAATGTCTCATTCTTGTCCATGCGTTGATGCGCGGTCTGGATGTCGGTCATGGGCAGGACGTCGTCGATGATCGGCTTCAGCTCGCCTGTGGTGAACCTTTCGAGCATCTCCTCGGTGAACGACCTCGTTAGCTCGGCTTTTTCTGCCGCCGAACGGCTACGAAGAACGGAGCCGTGGATCGACGCGCGTTTGGCGAGGAGGGTGCCGAGAGCGAGCTCGCCCTTGACGCCGCCCATCAAGCCGATGACGATGATGCGGCCTTTCTTGCCGATCACTTTGATGTTCTGGGCGAGGTACGCGGCACCTATGGTGTCGAGGATCACGTCGACGCCCTTCGGGGCCGCTTCGAGCACGGCTTCGGCGAAGCTGCCATCTTCGACGAGCACCGCGTGGTTCAATCCGAGGTCGGTGCATCGCGGGAGCTTGTCGGCGGTGCGTGAGGTGCCGATGGAGGTCGCGCCAATCGCGGAAGCCAATTGAATGCCAGCGGTGCCGACCCCGCTGGCGACCGCGTGCAACAGCACCGACTGCCCCGCCTGCAAACCTCCCTGCAACCCGATCGCGTCGTACGCCGTCAGGAACACTTCCGGAACAGCGGCGGCCTCTTCCAACGACAGTTCCTTCGGAACTGGCATGAGCTCGGCACTCTGGGTCACCACGCGGGTCGCCATCGAGCCCCCACCCACGATGCCCATGACACGGTCGCCTGGCTTCCAGGTGCTGACCGAGTCGCCAACCGACTCGACCACGCCGGCAAATTCGAGGCCAGGCACGTCGGCGGGCACTCCGGGGGGCGCCGGATAGAAGCCACGGCGCTGCAGACAGTCGGCGCGGTTGAGGCCGGCAGCAGCGACATCGACGAGGACCTCTGTCGGCCCCGGCTCGGGCAGGTCGATCTCACCCACATCGAGCACCTCAGGCCCCCCGGGCTCACGAATGCGAATCGCTTTTGCTTTGGGCATGAGGTGAAGCGTAACCCGCTACCAGTCCGCGTCCAGCTCCGCCTCTCATGCTAGATTCTCCTCGATGAGCGCGAACGTCGGGAGCTTTCTGCATCGCTGGGCGCAGCAAGACCCTGGGCGAGCTGGCATCATCGATTCCGGCCACGACGACCTCGTGTTCAGCTATGGGGAGCTTGGTCGCCAAGCGTCCCGCGTGGCTGCGTGCCTGCTCGATCGCGGGCTGGGTCCCGGTGATCGCGTTGCGATCTGCACAGCCAACGGGCTGGACTTCATCGCTGCGTGGTTCGGGACGGTGTACGCGGGGTGCGCCACCCTTCCGATCCCGGCGATGTCGACAGCCCACGAAGTCGCGTTTCGGCTACAACATGCCGGCTGCAAGGCACTGCTCACCGACGCCGATCGGTCCGCCGTCGCGCACGAGGGTAAGGCGCGAGCAGGCACGTCCTCCGAAGTCCTTCTCGTCGGAGACGCGATCGCCAGCGCCACGGGCGAGGCGCCGCCCTGCGATACACCCCCGGACTCACCGGCCATGCTCCTCTACACCTCGGGAACGACAGGAGCTGCCAAATGCGTGTGCATCGCTCACGAATCGCTCGGCGCACACACTCAAGCGCTCGTGGAGCAGACACTCCAGCTCACCGAAGATGATCGGGTCCTCGGCACTCTTCCCCTGACGCATTCGTATGGCATTCGCACGACGCTTCTCGTGCCGTTCTACGCCGGCGCAAGCACTGTGTTCGTCCCGCGATTCTCGCCGTCGCGCACCCTCGAGCTCTGCACCACGCATCGGATTACCTGGCTCCCTGGCGTGCCGACGATGTTCGTCGCATGGGCGAACGAGGACAGTCAGCCGAAGCCGGGCTCTCTTCGTTGGTGCATGAGCGCCGGGGCGCCGCTCGTCGAAGATGTGAGGCTGAGAGCGGAGGCACGCTTGGGGGCGCCGGTGCGCCAAGCATACGGGCTCACCGAGGCCAACCTCACCGCCGTCAACGCCCCACCGGACAGGGCCGTTCCAGGATCGTCGGGCAAGCCCGTGGCCGGCGTCGATCTGAAAATTGCGGACGACTTTGGCGAAGAGCTTCCGCAAGGGGTGCACGGCGAAGTGCTGGTTCGCGGGCAGAACGTGATGGCGGGCTACCTCGACGAGAAGCTCGCGACCGCCCATGTGATGCGCGGCGGCTGGCTTCATACCGGCGACATTGGCTTCGTCGACGACGAGGGCCGCCTCACGATCGCCGACCGCAGCAAGGACCTGATTCTGCGCGGCGGCGCTAGCGTCTACCCTTCGGAGGTCGAAAACGTCCTCGCTCACCATCACGCGGTCAAGGACGTTGCCGTGGTAGGAAAGCCCGATGACTATTACGGCGAAGAGATCGTCGCTGTGGTCGTTCGCGATCTCGATGTCACGGCCCGGCAGCTCGACGACTGGGCGCGAGAACAACTGGCTTCATACAAGGTGCCGCGGCGGTATGCGTTCGTCGAAACCCTTCCCCGAGGAGCCAGCGGAAAGACGCTCAAGCGTCGGCTTCGGGACCAGCTCGTGTCGGGTGAGCTCGGCGCAGAGCGGTTACCGCCGCACCGGCCGGCTCAGTAGCTCGAACGCGCCAATCATCACGGCCGCACCGAGGAG
Organism: uncultured bacterium; assembly: GCA_937998345.1. Taxonomy (GTDB): domain Bacteria; phylum Myxococcota_A; class Polyangia; order Polyangiales; family Houyiibacteriaceae; genus SG8-38. The sequence goes on from CALLDH010000275.1 coordinate 24,230, forward strand.
CAGCCCCACCCACGGACCGTACCAGCCCGCGGCCACGGGGAGCTCCGCACAGAGCAAGCTGACGCCACCGATGAAAAGTGCGTAAGGCAGCTGAGTTCGGACGTGGTCCATGTGATCACAGCTGGTGGCCATCGAGCTGAGAACCGTCGTATCGGAGATCGGCGAGCAGTGATCTCCCCAGACCGACCCCGCCAGGATCGACGAGACGGTGCCGAAAAGGATCGTCTCGTTTCCTGGTGCGATCTCATGTGCGAGCGGGACCACCAGCGGAAACAGAATCGCCATCGTGCCCCAAGAGGTTCCCGTCGCGAAGCTCACCAATGCCGCCATCACGAACACGGTTGCCGGAATCCAGGCTGGCGCGATCCAATCGCCTACAGCCCCGATCAGAAACGACGCGGTGTCGAGGTCACGACACACCGCTCCGAGCGACCACGCCAGAACGAGGATCACGGCCGCGAAGAGCATCGAGCGCATGCCGGACATCCAAGCTTCAATCGACTTGCCGAACGACAGTGCTCCACTCCACACAGAGAGCGCCAAGGCGGCGAGGCAGCCCGCCCCTGTCCCCCACAGAATCGCCGCGCTCGAGCTGGCCTCACCCACGATCGCCCGAAGAGACGGCTCCATTCCGGCGGACAGGACCTTCGCTCGCCCATCGACATAGATTCCAATCGCGGCGACGAAGACCACCACGACGACCGGAATCAAGGCGTTCATAGGGCGACCGGGGAGCTCCTCGGGGACCGACTCCTCGTGGAAGTCCGAAGCGGGTTGGGCTCCGGCACGCGCAAGGAGGCCTTCTTCGAGTGCGCGCCGCTCCGCCCGCAGCATCGGCCCGAAGTCGCGCCCGCGGAACGCGATCCACGCGACGAAGATGAGCATGAGGATTGGATAGAACCGAAAGGGGATCGTTTCGATGAACGTCAGGTACGCGTCCCGCTCGATACCGAGGTGGGTAAACTGGTCTCCGATGTAGCCGACCTCGACGCCGATCCAAGAGGAGATCAGTGCCAGGCTAGCCACAGGTGCCGCGGTCGCGTCCACGAGGAACGCGAGCTTCTCCCGGCTGATGCGGAGGCGATCGGTAACTGGGCGCATCGAGGACCCTACGAGCAGCGAGTTGGCGTAGTCGTCGAAGAAGACGAGCAAGCCGAGGAACCAGGTCGTCAGCTGTCCTCGTCGACGGCTCGTCCCGTCGGTGCTCACCCAGGAAGCGAGCCCCTTCGCACCGCCACTTTGTGTCATCAGCCCTAGCATTCCACCGAGGAGCAAGCTGAATACGAGGATCGACGCGTGCCCTCTATCCGCGATCGCGTTGACGACGTAGGTGTCGAGCAAGCGCGCGAAGGATGCGAAGGGCGACAGTCCCGAAATCAAGAACGCGCCGAGCCACACCCCGAGGGTCAAGGCGACCAAAACGTGACGAAACAATAACGCCAGGGCGATCGCGAAAAGCGGTGGCAGAATCGAGACCCACGCGGGGGGGCCGCTCTCCGGACCCCCGTCGGCTACCTCCACCGCCGCGCCCGGTATACTATTCAAGGAAATATTCTGAATGACGGTCGGCGCGGCGCCGTCATTGGGAATAGCGCTCGCAGTCGCGGCCGCGAAACCACCGACAACCACCAGAACCGCGAGGACCATACGCATGAACAAGGTCAGACATAGACAGGAACGCAGCCGAAGGTCAATTTTGACCACGGCCCTAGCGTTGCTCTGTGTCGTCACGGTGATGGTCGCCGCCCCCTCCCGTTCGCTCTCCAGCAACGACGCGCTCACCGAGGAGGACAAGAAGCTGCTCATGGCGGGTGAGCTGGTCATGAAGCAGAAGAACGAGCAGCGAGGCTCGCTCAAACTGATCGGCGGGCAGAGCTGGCAGATCATCGACGTGCCGGTGGATCTCGCCTGGCAGGCTCTATCGGACTTGCCGAGATACAAGAGCTTCATCCCGCTTGCGACGGAAAGCGAGATCAAACATCAGGCCGGAAACGAAGCCGACTTGGCCATGCGCCAGCAATGGGGACCCATCGACGTTCGCTACGTATTCCAGACGACGCTCGAGCCCGATCACCGTTCGATGGTCTTCCGCGTCGACCACTCGCAGGATCACGACATCCGTGCAGGCTGGGGCTTCATGCGGCTCCGGCCGTTCAAAGGGGGGCGAACCCTCGTCTCGTTCGGCGCACTCGTCGACATCGGCGACGGCGTCTTCGTATCGATCATCCGCCCGGCAATCCGGCGGGACCTGCTGCGGATCCCCTACTATTTCAAGCGCCATATCGAAGGGGATGGCCGCGCGCTCTACATCGGCGGGGGGCCCTAGAGCAGCCGCTTGATCCAGCGCAGCTTCCGAGCGGAGTACGGCGGGAAGAGCATTGGTGGATCGGGGAGCAGCGGCTTTTTTAGAACAGCGCGCCGGTGCGAGAATGTCTCGAAGGAGCGGTGGCCGTGATAGGCGCCCATTCCACTGTCGCCCACGCCGCCGAACGGAAGCTGGAGCACCCCTACGTGAAGCCAGATGTGGTTGATCGTCGTGCCGCCAGCGCTGGTGCCAGCGAGGACACGATCCTGTGTGTCCTTCTCGCGTGCAAAAACATAGAGCGCCAAGGGCTTGGGGCGCTCGTTGACGAAGCGGATGGCGGATTCGACGCTTGGGACTGATATTACGGGCAGAATCGGGCCGAAGATCTCCTCCTGCATCACCGAGTGATCTCCGCTCACGTTCCTCAGGATGGTTGGTGCGATGTAGCGGTCTGACAGATCGGTTTCGCCGCCAGTAACGACATCCGCGTCCGCGAGCAAGCGAGTCAATCGCGCATGATGTCGCTCGTTGACGATGCGAGCGTAGTCAGGGCTCTGCTGGGGGTCATCTCCGTAGAACTCCCGAATCGCGGAGACCATGCGATTGACCAGCGCGTCGTGAACACGGTCGTGGACCAGCACGTAGTCCGGGGCCACGCAGGTCTGGCCGGCGTTGAAGAACTTGCCGTACACGATCCTCTTGGCAGCCAGGTCTAGGTCGACGTTCTCGTCAACGATGCATGGGCTCTTGCCGCCGAGCTCGAGGGTGACGGGCGTGAGGTTCTTTGCCGCCGCCTGCATGACGATGCGACCAACCGTCCCGTTACCCGTGTAGAAGACGTGATCCCACTTCTCGCGCAACAACGCGGTTGTTTCGGGGACGCCACCTTCCACGACCTTCACCGCCTTCGGATCGAGATACTTGGGCACCCACTTGGCAACCAACGCTGAAACATTCGGTGCAACCTCAGAGGGCTTGAGCACCGCGCAGTTGCCAGCCGCGATTGCGCCGACGAGTGGCAATAGCACCAGCTGGAGCGGGTAATTCCAAGCCCCTATGATCAGAGTTACACCGAGGGGCTCTCTGTAAATGTGGCTGCGGCCCGGCATCGCTACGGCCGAAGTGCCGACGCGCTCGGGCTTCATCCACGAACGGAGCTTCTTGCGCGAGAGGCGGAGCTCCGTCAGCGTGACCCCAATCTCCGCACCGAATGCCTCCGTGGCGGGCTTCCCGAGGTCAGCCGCAAGCGCGGCGAAAATGTCTTCTTCGCGCTCCATGAGGAAATGCCCGATCGCGTCGAGTTGTCCGAGGCGCCAAGACAGCGGCCTCGTGGCTCCCGTCTCGAAATAGCCACGAAGGGCGCGAACCAGCGACGGCGCCGGCCCCTCGGGAACCTCTGTGGGGGTCGAAACGAGCTGTAATTCAGACATGAGCGGACCTCCCAGGAGACGGAGGCATCAAGAATTGCCTCGGTATTTCAGACCGTTACGGAGAGCGCGAAACAATTTCGAAATGATCCTAATCTCTGTATAATCACGCGACCGGGGTACGTCATGCCCGAACGGAGGCCTTGATGCACAGCAGCGAACGTAAATGGCAACCTGAACAAAGACCTGCTCCCTGGTGGGCGCATATCCTACGTTGGTGGCTGTAGAGCACCCCCGTAAAGCTCGGCCACGGGGCTTCGCCCTAGGCGGCCAGACTTAGTTTCTCGCCCCCGCTCTCAGTGACGCCGTCTCGGTCGTCGACCTCGCCCCTGTCGCGGCGACGCCCCTCTTGGAGGACGCGTTCTGGGACTGCACGGATGTCCCACACGAGCCCGACCCAGCTCAACATCCTGAGCGTGTAATAGGTCACGTCGACTTCCCACCAGTAGAAGCCCTGGCGGCACGAGGACTGGTAATGGTGGTGGTTGTTGTGCCAACCCTCTCCGAGCGTCAGCAAGGCCGTCAGCATGTTGTTGCGGCTCTGGTCGGTCGTATCGAAGCGCTTCGTGCCCCAGATGTGCGTGAGCGAGTTGATCAGGAATGTGTTGTGCCAAAGCAGCACGGTGCTCCCGAAGAACCCAATGAACAGCCCGGGCCAGCCGGCAATCAGGAAACATACGGTCGCGAGAGCGGCCGGTGGCACGGCCCAGTACTTGTTGAGCCATCGAAGCTCGGGGTACTTCGCGAAGTCCCGGATTTTGTCCCAGCGCGTTTCCTCTGTGTCATCGAAGATCCAGCCGACATGCGCATAGAATACGCTGTTCAGAATCGGAGAGTGAACGTCGCCGGGTTGATCGGAAAGCTTGTGGTGCACGCGGTGGTGCGCGGCCCACCAGAGCACGCCTTTTTGTGAGCTGCTTTGCGCTAGCACAGCGAGGAAGAGCTGGAAGGCGCGGCTGGTCTTGTAGGTACGATGGGAGAAGTACCGATGGTAGCCCGCGGTGACACCCCACAAACGAACGAACAGGAGCACGAAGCACAGCACCACGGCCTGCCAAGTCACTCCAGACCAGAACGCTCCGAGCACGGCAAGGTGCGAAAGCACGAATATCGTGGACCGTCGCCACTGCTCACCTCGACTCAGGGAGCTCCTGGCTGGCTTCGCCTCCAGAACCGTCGTTTCCATCCCCCGAAGCTATCCCAGCCCCAGCAATACGACCGTCACCGTTTACCCCCCTTTTGTCATAGTTATGTAAAAAGGGGTCTGACCTCTTTTTCTACGCGATGAACTTGTAGCCGGCGCCTCGGACGGAGAGGATGTGGGTGGGGGAGCCCGGGTTTTCTTCGAAGCGGCGGCGGAGACGGGAGATGAAATTGTCTACGGTGCGGGTGTTGCCGTAGTTGCGGAGCTTCCACACTCGCTCGAGGAGCTCGGTGCGGCTCAGGACGCGGCCGGCGTTCTCGGCGAAGTAACGCAGGAGGTCGAGCTCCAGCTGCGTGAGCTGCACCTCCTCACCAGAAACCGTGACCTCGTGGGTGTCGAAGTTGATCTCGGCCGTGCCGAACGAGAGCGTGGTGGCTTTCGCGCTGTTGCCGGAGACTTGCTCCCAGCGCTGGCGCCGCAGCACCGAACGCACCCTGGCGAGCAGCTCACCGAGCTCGAACGGCTTGACCATATAGTCGTCTGCACCCGCCTCGAGGCCGAGCACCCGGTCTTCGGGCGACGAGCGCGCCGTCAGCATGATCACGGGTACGAAATTGCCCGCGTCTCGGAACCTCTTGCAGAGGTCGAAGCCGTTGACGTCGGGGAGCATGACGTCCAACACGATGGCGTCGTAGCCACTGGGATCAAGCAATCGCTGACCCGCCTCTTTGGCGTTTGCCGCAACGTCGACGCGGTACCCCTCGAGCTCGAGGTTTAGTTTGAGGCCAGCCGCAAGGTGTTCTTCGTCTTCGACGATCAGGAGCCGTTGCGCTTCGTGGCTGGTCATCATCCGCTCACCACAGGGGTCACGGGGAGCTCGACGCGCATAGTGGTGCCCTGCCCTCGCCCCTCGGAAGACGCCTGTACCTTACCACCCAGCTGCTTAACCAGCGCCCAGACGACGAAAAGCCCGAGCCCCGTCCCCCGGCGCTCTCGTACCTCTTGATCCTCCACTCGATAGAAGCGGTGGAAGACTCTCTTCAAGTCCTTTCGATCGATCCCGATGCCGTTGTCGCTCACCTCGACGCGGACCGTTTCGTTCGATACTCTACGCGCCACGACCTCGACTCGAGCCGGACGCTCCGAGTACTTGGCTGCGTTGTCGATCAGATTCTTCACCACAATCTCGAGTGCTGCGCGATCGGTCGACACGATGATCTCCGGGTCGACGTCGACGAGCACTTCGGTGGGTTCGAGCTTGTGCCGAGCGCGAACGGATGCGGCACACTGCTCGACCAGCTGAGCGAGTGACACGTCACTGAGGTTCAACATCCCGGGTCGCGCATAAGACAGACGGTTCGCCTCCAAAACGTCATCGATGAACGCGCGCAGACGGTCGACGTCTTCGAGCATCATGCGGCGCAGCCTCTCGCGCGCGTCTCCTTCGAGACCTTCGCGCCCGAGCGTCTCCAGACACAGCTGCAGCGACGCAAGCGGACTCTTGAGCTCGTGCGTGACCGAATCGATGAAGGTGTCTTGCTTGCGCACTTCGATGATTCCGCGGGCAAGCGAGATCACGAACAGCACCAGCACGACGATGATCAGCACGAAGGAAAGAGCGCCCAGCACGAGGAGCCAGACATCGCCCGCGATGTCGGCTGAGCGGGTGATCTTCTGGCCGAGGAGGAACGACCAGCCGACCAGGAGTGCGATGCTCAATAGAACGGTGATCGCACCCAGGGTGATGGGGATCGAGATCGAGGACCGGATTTTGCGACGACGTGCCATCGGATTAGTTGAGACGAGTCATTGGCCTCGCAACAAGCGCCATAGGTTCTCTTTCTGCCATTGCTGTGCGGCAGAGTGGTACTCGAAGCTTCTCTCCCGCGTTCGAAACGCTCGGGTATGATAGTGGCGGCGGCCGTTCTGCACGACCGCCGGCATATCGTGATGCAGCATCTCGTGAAACACCACAGCCTCGACGAAAAAGCCGGGCACCCAGGGCTGGTCGAGCACGGGATGGATCCGGATCAAGCGCTCTTCGGGGAGATATGTCCCAAGTTGCAGAGAACGCTGACGGCGCTTCGGCCGGACGCGCTTGCCCCAGGTGATGCGAACATCGGCGTCACCGCCAAAATGCCGCCGCGCCAAGTCGTCCGCGATCGCCCGCAGGTCATGGTGGCTCCCTTCGGAGCGCAAGGCTTCTTGGGGCGGGCCGGGCGCGACGAAACGCGCGCGATTCTATTCGACGAACCGGTCGATCATGCTGGCCGCCCGGGCGTCGCTATCGCTCAAATAGTCACCCACTGCGTCGAGGATGTTCTCGTCGGCTGTCAGGAACATGTGATGGAGGCGCACCTCGAGCCGCCCACCTTTGGGGCGAGCAACCAGCATGGTGCTCCGGTTGTCGGTCACCACTAGGCGCACCGGCTGCCCCAAACGCGCCGCCAGGGTACGGCTCCACCCGGAAGCGCGGGCGTAGGCCCGGCCCAGATCGTCCTCGCGACGCTCGGTGACCCGGGGCTCCGCGATCGTCGGCGATTCGCCGGCAAACTCGAAGGAAAGTTGGAGCACGCCATTTGGGGCTAGAGGTTTGGCGCATCCTTGTCAACCGCGCTTTCGGAGAGTCGATCGGCAGGCTAGAATCAGAGAGGATGCGTGCTGCCACTCGGGAACGGCTTGAAGGCCTGACGGTCTTGCACAGACTGACCTCCTCCGAGCAGCGGGAGGCCGCGTGGCGTCAGGGTATCGCGACCCTCGCACGGTCGGTCGTGGACGAACGCCGGCCTGTCCCGCTCGAGGGGCTCGACCCCGACGCATTGTTGCGGAGCCTCGAGGTCGCGGTCGAAGCTGGCCTCGTGGAAAGGCTCGACTGGCTCTCAGGACCGGCGGCCGCCGCCGCGCTCTACGAGGTCGCTGCAGCGCTCCCCTCGAGCCCCGTCAAACGCCAACTGGGCCGGATGGTCCTTCAACGTCTCCGGAAGGGAGACGCAGCAACGTTCGTGTCGGTAGCCACGCAGCTGGCCCTCGGCTCTCAGCGAGCCCTGAGCGGCCGCTCGATCCGCGCTCGCGTTGCACTCGCGCTGAGCCTGCCGATCGGCACCGTCAACAACGTCGATGCGCTCGCTCTCGCCTTGATCTCCCGGCAGGACTCCAGCCGTGACTGGCTTCTCACGCCAGCGACCGGCTCGCTGCCATCCCGACGCCTCGCTGCGCGCTTGCTGGAACGCGCAGCGCGAGAAGCGGCGCGCCGTGCTGCCGAGGGCGATGACACCGGTGTCCGCGTCTTCTGCACCGTGGCGGTCCGAGAGGCCTGGGACCGTCTGCTGGCGGACCGCGAGACCTTGGTCTGGCGGCACGTCGCGTCCGCACGGGGTCTGCTCGCTTCATCCATGCCAGTCTTCCAGCAAGAGATGCAGCGGCACCTCGACCCGGAGTTCACCGTCACCGAGTGGCGGCGCGCGGCGGCGTCGCTT
>CALLDH010000276.1 GCA_937998345.1 uncultured bacterium
AGGTATTGCACCGAGCCACGGTTGCCTCGAATACGGTACTCGTACTCACCACTGATCGCCGCATTTTGATAATAGTTGTCTGGGTGGTCGGCACCCATCTTCGCAGTCTCGTGCACCACTCGCTGCAGCACGGGTGCAAGCGGGTCGTTGTGCTCGACGAAGGTCTGTAACGCCGCGCGCGTAATCCGGCTCAAGTACCGGAACCCTTCCATGCGGTTCATGGGATCACTCGGCGTGTTCGGCCCGAGCACTACGTTCCCCGCCATCTTGAGCGTGTCGCAGAACCGGTTCCACACCGTTCCGTCGAGGATCTCTTTTTCTTCCTGGCTGAAGTCGTCAGTCATTCGGCTTTCCTAAATCACATCGTGTTTACGGAGCAGCTCCTCGGCTTTTGTCCACAGCAGCGCGCCGTTTTCCGGATCCATCGAGGCTTCCGACGGATGTTTGATGCGCAGCATATGCATGTATTCGCCGGTCTTTCCGCCCATCTCGCTGGAAGCTACGAGGTAATCGACCGGAACTGAAGCCTTCTCAGGGCTCTGGAAGAAAAGGGCCATCACCGGCTTGAGAATCGGCTTGAGCCAGGTGGGCGCCTCACGCGCCATGTTCGAGTTTATCGCGCCAGGACAGAGCGCGTGCACACAGACGTCTGGATTGTCGCCGTTACCACCAGGAGTGAGGCGCCTCGAGAGCTCTTGGAAGTACGTGGTCAGGTGCAACTTGCTGAGGCCGTAGTACTTCACGCCGTCCGACACGCCATACTCGATTGGCTCGCCGAAGGTGCCGAAGTCGATTGGGATCGAGCTCCGATGGGTTTCAGACGACACGAAGATCACACGCGGCGGGTCCTCGGCGCGGGAGTTGTGTCCGAAGACTGCGTTGGGGATGACCCCATCATGGAGGAGCCGGTGGAGCAGGACGAATTTCGCCAAGAAGTTCACGGCGAACATCAGTTCCAGGCCGTGCTTGTTCTGTCGCGAAGTGACCGGCACGACACCCGCATTGAACACTGCGACATCGAGTGTAACGTTCCGATCGCGCAGTTGGTCGCAGAAAGCTGTCATCGAATCGAAGTCGCTCAGGTCGACCTGAATCATCTCGACCTTGTCGCTGCCGCTCGCCGCGCGAACGTCTTGGCCCGCTTCTGGGATCCCGCTCCGGCAGGCCATGATCACGTGCGCACCGCGTGCCGCGAGCCGGATGGCAATGGCCTTGCCGAGCCCGCTGTTGGCGCCGGTCACCAGGCAGGTCCTTCCGTCGAGCCGCACCCCAGGGGGCACAGGCGCGACCTTCGGACCCTTGCTTCGCTGATCGAGCAACCCGCTGAGAACCGCGGTAACCGGATTGCTGTGGGTCCTTCTCACCATGACGGCGGCACTCTAAAGAACTCGGCCCAGCTGTCAACGCAACCCTGTAATTTGCAGGTATTCCGCAACTGCGGACCCCAGCCCGATGAACATGGCGCGCGCCATCAGGGCGTGCCCGATCGAGACTTCGTCGATATGGGGCAGGGTCAGGAACGTCGGTAGGTTCGCAAGGTCGAGGTCATGCCCAGCGTTCACGCCGAGCCCGTTGCCGGCAGCACGTTCGGCGGCATCACGATAGCGTTCGAGGCTCCGCCTCAGCGTGTCGCCGCCACGCTCGAAGGCGCGGGCATACGGCTCGGTGTAGAGCTCGATACGGTCCGCGCCGAGCTCCGCCGCCCAGTCGATCGGCGCCGGCTCAGGATCGACGAACACGCTCACCCGCACGCCCTGGTCGCGAAAACGTCGAATGAGCTCTGCCAGCGCAGCCCTCGGCGTGTCCGCCGGCCAGCCAGCCTCACTGGTCAGCTCGCCCGGGCGCACAGGCACCAGCGTGCACTGATCCGGGCGCACGTTTTCAACCATCTCGATCAAGTCCGGGCGCGGATCGCCTTCGATATTGTATTCGACACGGTCCCGCACCGGCTCGAGCGCCTCAGCGACATCGTAGACGTCGCCGGGCCGAATGTGCCGCTCGTCCAGGCGAGGATGCACCGTAATTCCCGGAGCCCCCACCTCGACGCAAACCTGAACCGCCTCGACCACGCTCGGCGCAGCCCCACCTCGGGAATTCCGGAGCGTGGCGACCTTGTTTACGTTGACGCTGAGCCGAGCCATCGCGGGCATTCTTAGCCCCCGAGGCGCCTTCTGTCAGCATCGGCTGGCCTGGACGCAAAGCTTGCGCTAGGAAAGAGGTGAAACATGTTCTATTACAATCAATAGAATGTCTTGTGTTTCACTGTAATTACACTCATGAATGTGAGCGCAAAATCTGTACTGCTGGAGGTCCTGTCCGCCGGCGAGTCGATCTACAAAGGTGTGCTGCCTGTGCGATCCCTCGTGCAAGCGGCGTCGGTCTTCGACATCGCCGAGAACAGCGTGCGCGTCGCGATCGTACGCCTGCGCGCTGAGGGGCTGCTCGAATCGCCCGGTCGCGGCGAGTACCGGCTCGGCCCGAGCGCCCAGGTGGTCAACGACAAGATCCACGGGTGGCGGACCGTCTCCACCCGAGTCGGCGACTGGGACGGATCCTGGGCGGCGGTGTTCACCGCGGATCTCTCGCGCACCGATCGCCCTGCCCTGCGCCGCCGCTTGAGAGCGCTGCGCTTCCTCGGATTCGAGGAGCTGAAGCCCGGCCTTTTCCTGCGGCCGAACAATCTGACGCACGGCATTGATGGCGTCCGTGAGGAGCTTGCTGCGCTCGGCCTCGATTCGGATGCATCGGTGTTTCGGATGGAACAGCTCAGCGCAGATCAGGAACGCCGCGCGCGTGCGCTCTGGGACAGCCCGGGCCTGGAACAGGCCTACTCGAAGCTCCACGGCGAGCTGACCGTCAGCATGGGGCGCCTCGAGGAGCTCCCTCTCAACGACTCGGTGCGCGAAGTGTTTCTCCTAGGGAGAGAAGGCATTCGTCAAGTCGTCCTAGACCCACTCCTGCCCGAACCCCTAGTGGACGAGGACAAGCGCTCTTCAATGGTCAATGTCCTCCAAAACTACTGCGACCTAGGCCTGAACCTCTGGGCTCGCTTCCTAGAAATCGAATGAGGTTGTCAACGGGGTCAGATGCATTTAGTCGCAGCTGAGGCACGTGGGCCCTTCATCCCCACGCTGCCGCACTCACACGAGTACCTGGGGTTAACCCTTCCAAAAAGGGGACTGTCCCCTGTTTGGAAGGGTTAAATCGAGTATGCTGGCCGGCGTATGAAATCGGTGGATTTTGCGTTTCAAACGGTAGACGGGGCGAATCTTCACGTGAGCGGCTGGGCGGTGGAGAAGCCGAAGGCGATCGTTCAGGTGTTGCATGGGATGGCGGAGTACGGGTCACGGTACGCGCGTCTTGCGCAGGCCCTCGCTGCTGCCGGGTACACGACGTACGCACACGATCATCGCGGGCACGGCAAGAGCGTTCCCGACGGGAGTCCCCCTGGGCACATGGCCGACAGCGACAGTTGGAATCGAATTGTCGAAGATGCGCATGGCGTGAATCGCGAAATCGCCAAGCGTCACCCGGGCCTTCCCATCATCGTGCTCGGGCACTCGATGGGCTCGTTCGTGCTGCAGCAGCTGCTCTTCGAGCACCCGAGCGACATGGTAGCGGCAGCCTTGTCGGCGTCAGCCGGGAAGCCGCCTCCGATCGCGGCGGTTGGCAAACTCGTTGCACGGATTGAACGTGCACGCGTCGGAAAGCGCAAGCCGAGCCCCGTCCTGCAGCGTCTCACCTTCGGCGAATACAACAAGGCGTTTGCGCCGACGCGCACCGAGTTCGATTGGCTGTCGCGTGACCCTGAAGAAGTCGACAAGTACGTCGCAGACCCTCTGCTCGGCTTCGCCGTGACGACGCAAACGTGGCTCGACATGTTGAATGCGCTCAACCGCATCGCGAATCCAAGCAACATTGCCAAGATCCCCAAAGGCATGCCGCTCTACCTCTTGGCGGGCGACCGAGATCAAGTTGGCAACGACGGCAAGGGTATGAAGAGCCTCTACAACGCTTACAAGCGCGCCGCGATCTTCGACGTTCGCCTCAAGCTCTACCCGAGCGGGCGGCACGAAATGTTCAACGAAACCAATCGCCAAGAAGTGACCAACGACTTCATCGCCTGGTGCGACGAGGTCGTCGCGGCCCAGGCTTAGGGTGATCCCAGCACGTAGTGTGCGAGAGATTTTCGTTCGTGGTTGAGCGCCCCCGCAGAGAGCGACTGAGAGGTACGCCCGTACCTCGCAGGGAGTGAGCGAGGAGGTAAGCCGACCACGGGCGAAAAGATCCGCACACTACGTGCTGGGAGGGCGGCTCGTGTACAGCGGGCCTTCGACCTCGCCCCGAACCAATGGGCGTGTCTCGGGAGTGACCCGGCACCGCCAAAGCGCACTGCGCGACCCGATCGCTTCGGCGCCGTCGTAGTGATTGAAATCTTCGAAGACTGCCTCGATCAGGAAACCAGCCTCGCCAAGGACACGCTGTTTCTGCAGGCCACGCTCGCTGGCCCGGCGGCTTTGGCCGAAGCACACATAAAGCCTCCCGTCAGGCTTGAGCATCTCAGCAGCCCTGCTGACGAAAAGCCGAAAACCCTCGAGCGCATACGGAGGGTCCGTAAACACGGCGCCGTAGCGACCGCGCATGGCCTTGGGGATCGGTTGCGGTAAGTCGTGGTGCACCGTGTCGTGCTCCCAACCGTGCTGGGCAGCGTGACGGGCGAGGATCTGGAGAATTTCTTCGTCGCTATCGACAGCGGTGACCTTGCGACCCGCGCCCGCGAGCTGGACCGCCGCGCTCGTTAGATCGTCGTCACCCAAGAATAGGAGCCCGCGCTGGTGCTCGCCGGCCTCGAGTAGAAGCTCGGCGCGGCGCACAGCGGTGTCGATCGTCACGTAAACCTGGTCGAGCGCACGCTTTGGCGCAGGGCGCTCCGCGGCTATCGCTTCGTATGTCGCGCGCCAGGATTCGGCGCCGGCCTGGCACGAGTCTCGAGCCACCAGCTCGCGCGCCAACGCCGCGAGCCCACGCTCCGAGCAACGGAAGCGGCGCTCATCGTCTTCGAACCACTTCGGATAACGTTCGATCACTTCCCGAACGACCGACGATGCTTCACCCGCCGCGTGAACGATCTCATCCTGGGAGCGCGACCGACCATCGCCGAGGGCTCTGAGGATGCGGAACGCTCCTTCGTACACAGGGAGCTACTTGTCGCGAAAGACGATCATGCCGTGCGTGAGGTCGTACGGGGACAGAGCCACCGTCACACGGTCGCCGAGGATCACGCGGATCCTGAACTTGCGCATCCGGCCGCAAAGCTGTGCGCGCACGGCAGCACCGGAGTCGGTCGTCACCTCGAACTGGCCGCCCGCGTAGACCTGACTCACCACGCCGCTAAGCTTGATGTGGTCATCGCGCTTGTCGTCCTGCTCGAAGTTGCGCTCGAACTTCCTT
>CALLDH010000277.1 GCA_937998345.1 uncultured bacterium
GCGCCCGTTGCTGAATGATGAGTCCCATCAGTGATCTCCTTTTTCGCGTGTGAGTGGGGTTCCCCGAAAGGGCGAAAGCCCGCCCCCACTCACACGCGAAAAAGGAGATCACGATGACCAAATCAAGTCACAAGGACACTGGCACTGTCGCTGGCACTGGCACTGACACTGCTGGAAGGATCAACCCTTAGAGAAAAGGGACAAACCCCCTTGTCCCTACTGGCTCGTTTGGTCTTTGCGCTTCTTGATGTCGAGGGCGGCTTTGAGGCCCTTCTCGCGGATGACTTTCAGCTTCAGGCCCGTTTCGGTCAGCTTGAAGAAGCGTTTGCCGTACTTGCGGAGCTTCTTCTTGCTGATCTCGAAGCCTAGGCCGGGGCGGCGGAATGGCGGGAGCATTCCGTTTTGGTTCGGAAGGATCGGGTCGATGATGCCTTCGCGGAGCTCGGGAATCCAGGAGGGCGGCTCGAGCGGGTACTCGAGTGGATGGCTGTTCCTACCGTCGGCCAACGCCATGTTCCAGTTCACGTAGAAGCCAATGCCGTTGGTCCACGTGTGCGGTGAGTAAGTGCGATCGTGCTCGTGGCAGGCATCGATGACCTTCTTCACCTGCGCCATGCCTCCTGCGAAGCAGGCGTCCGGCTGATAGATGTCGAAGCAGTCCTTCTCGAACATGATCTTGATCTCGTCCCAGCCGTGGTTGAGCTCGGCGCCCGCGATCTTCACCTTTGACACCTTCTTCAAGGCGGCAAGGCCGTCGTAGTCGTGCCAGTCGAGCGGCTCCTCGAGCCACGAGAACCCGTTGTCGTGACACGCGGCGGCGAACTCGGTTGCCCGTTTCAGATCCCATGCGGGAACCCGATCGACGATCGATACCAGCCACCCCTGGTTTGCGTCGACCCCCAGCGCCAGGTCATCACCGACGCCTTTGCGCACGATTTCGATCTGGCGAATGTCCTCCGCGAGGCTCGGGCTCTTCACGCGGAGCTTGGCGGTTCGGTAGCCCCGCTGCATCATCGCGAGCAGCTCGTCGACGCGTTGCTCGGGTGGATGAACTTCGCCCGTCGAGAGGTAGACCGGAAGCGGGCGCGGCGTCCCACCGAACAGCTCGTAGACGGGCTTGCCCTCAGCCTTGCCCTTGATGTCCCAGCACGCAGCCTCGAGCCAGAAGTTCCGCCAGCCGAGGAAGCCCGCTTGTTTGAGCAAGTCCTGAACCCGATCGATGTCGGTCGGGTCGCTGCCGAGCAAGTACGAGCCCAGCAGGTCGCCCAGGCCCTCCCGCTCCTTGCCCATCGATTGCCCCGCTGCGTAGCCCTCGATCCCGTCGTCGGTCACCAGCTTCGCGAGCGTGAAGCGATTGTGCGTTTGCGGATATCCGGGGATCCACGACGGCCAGAACGTTTCGCGAAGCGGAACCGAAACGTGAAAGAGCTCGATGCAGGTGATGCGCATGGTCGCTACCCGCGCTCAGGCAGCCGTCTCGGGAATCTCGGGCGTATCGATCTTGGAGATGGCGGCGTCGACATCCTGTTGACTGAGCTCATGACGGTGAAGTTTGCCCGCGAAGTACGCCTCGTAGGAAGACATGTCGAAGTGACCGTGGCCACAGAGGTTGAAGAGAATGACCCGCTTGGAGCCCTCTTCCTTGGCCTGCTTAGCCTCGCGAATCGCCGACGCGATCGCATGGTTCGCCTCGGGCGCTGGAATGATCCCCTCATTACGGGCAAACAATACCCCCGCTTCGAAGCTCTCGATCTGGTCGATCGCCTCGGCCTCGATCAGGTTGTCGTGCAGGAGCTGGCTGACGAGGGCTCCGGCCCCGTGATAGCGCAATCCGCCCGCGTGAATCTTCGCCGGCACGAAGTTGTGTCCGAGGGTGTACATCGGAATCAGCGGCGTCATGCCGATGGTGTCACCGAAGTCGTAGCGGAACACGCCGCGTGTGAGCTTCGGGCATGAGGTAGGCTCAACCGCCAAGCAGCGGATGTTCTTGCCTTCGGCGAAGTTCATTCGTAGGAATGGGAAGCTCAGCCCAGCGAAGTTCGAGCCCCCGCCGAACGGCGCGATCACGACGTCGGGAAGCTCGCCGGCTTTCTCCATCTGAACGATCGCCTCTTGCCCAACCACGGTTTGGTGCGTGAGCACGTGGTTCAACACGCTGCCGAGCGAGTACTTGGTCTCGGGATCGGTCGCGGCGCGTTCGACCGCTTCGGAGATCGCGATACCGAGGCTTCCTGGAGATTCCGGATCCTCGGCGAGAATCTTGCGGCCCGCCTCGGTCGTCTCGCTTGGCGACGGAATCACATCCGCGCCCCAGGTATTCATCATCAGCTTTCGATAGGGCTTCTGGTCGTAGCTGATGCGTACCATGTACACCTCGCAGCCAACCCCGAAGAGCTGGCACGCATAGCTCAGCGCGCTTCCCCACTGACCGGCCCCCGTCTCGGTCGAGATCCGCTTGACGCCTTCTTCCTTGTTGTAGAACGCCTGCGGGACGGCGGTGTTCGGCTTGTGCGACCCCGCTGGACTGACGCCTTCGTACTTGTAGTAGATGTGCGCGGGCGTATCGAGAGCCTTCTCCAAACCGTAGGCCCGGAACATCGGCGTCGGCCTCCACTGCGTGTAGATCTGTCTCACCTGCTCGGGAATCGGAATCCAGCGCTCCTGGCTGACCTCTTGCTCGATCAAAGCCATGGGAAAGAGCGGTGCGAGCGCCTCCGGGCCGATCGGCTCCTGCGTGGCCGGATTGAGTGGCGGCAACGGCTTGTTGGGCATGTCGGCGACGACGTTGTACCAATGCTCAGGGATTTCGTTCTCTGTGAGAGTGATCTTGGTTTGCTTCATGGCGTCGGGGAGCCTACCAGCGCTTTGCGCAGTAGACGACCCCTACCGCGAACGAAAACGGTTCTAAGCCCGATGACCGACTCTCACCCTCCTCAGCTCCGACGATCGCTTGGTTTTTGGGCACTCGTCTTCTACGGCGTCGGGGACATCCTGGGGGCCGGGATCTATGCTCTGGTGGGCAAAGTGGCGGGCGTGGCCGAAAGCGCCAGCTGGGCAGCTTTCGCGATAGCGTTCGTCGTAGCCGGTCTGACGGCGTTGACCTACGCCGAGCTCGGCGGACGGTTCCCCAGAAGCGCCGGGGAGTCGTTCTTCGCCCAGCAGGCCTTTGGGCGCCCGGGCCTGGCTCTCGTGGTCGGCTGGGTCGTTCTCTGCTCCGGCATCCTGTCCTTAGCGACCGTGTCGGTGGCCTTCGGGGGCTACATGAGCGGCCTCATCCCGGAGCTGCCACCCTCGGTCACCGTGGTGGGCATCCTGCTCTTGCTCGCTGCAATCAATTTTCGAGGCATGCGCGAGTCCTCGACGACCAACATCATCGCCACAATGGTTGAGCTCACAGGACTGCTGATCGTGATCGTCGCGGGCGCGATCTTCATATCCGACACGCCGGACACGAGCATCAGCCTAACCATCGCAGCAAGCAGCGAGGTCAGCTGGACCGCCATCGCACGCGGCGCCGCACTGGGCTTCTTCGCCTTCATCGGCTTCGAGGACATGGTCAACGTCGCGGAGGAGGTGAAAGACCCGGAGCGCAACATGCCCCGTGCGATTTTGATCGCGCTCGTCGTCACCGGATTTGTCTATTTGCTAGTCGTAGTCGTCGCGACAACTGTCCTTTCGCCCGCCACGCTTGCCGATTCCGAAGCTCCACTTCTGTCCGTCGTGCAACGAGCCACCGACGCGGTCCCCGATCGACTATTCACGTTGATCGCCCTGTTCGCAGTGGCCAACACCGGCTTGCTCAACTTCATCATGGGCTCCCGGCTGATCTACGGAATGTCACGGCAAGGGCTGCTGCCATCGGCGCTCGGAACCGTGCACCCGAAGCGTCAGACACCGCACCTGGCGATCCTCGCAGTCCTCTTGGTCGCCCTCGCCCTGGCGCTCTCGGGCACCCTCACCTATCTCGCGGGAACGACGAGCCTGCTGCTCCTACTCGTCTTCTTTACCGTCAATCTCTCGCTCCTCACGATCAAGCGCCGCGACAGCAAGCCAATGCGCACATTTTGCGCGCCCCGAGTGATTCCGATCGCTGGAGCGCTCACCTGCCTCGGACTGATGCCGTTCGTGCCCCGTGCATCGCTCCTGACGGCCGGAATCATCCTCGGGCTTGGCTGGGGGCTCGTCAGGCTGCGGGCCCGACGTCCGGCAGCCTAGTCGTCCTCAGACTTGATCGGCTTCATCGGCTGGCTTGGAATCGAAGGCCGGAACTCTGCCTTCCGCAGGTCGATAATCACTATCACCAGGAACAGTGCGAATGATAGCGTGCCAATACCTTGGCCGACCGACATCGCAGCCATCACCGGAATCCAGCCCTGGTCGAAAAGCGACCAGCTCATGAGCGCCAGGCCTATGAGGCCGAGCACGCATGCATACACCATCAGACGCGACCTCGAGGCGTTGTCGAGGAATTTTTCGACCTTGGCCCTCGGGTTCATGTTCCCTCCGGTGACGGAGCTTCGAGAGCCGAATGGGCCTCGACGTCCGATGGAGTTTCTTCGTCCGGTTTGCTAAAAGGATGCGCGTACCCATGACAGCCCGCGCTCGCGCAACTCGTCGTTCCGGTGCGCAGGTCTTCGAGAAGTCCGTTATGGTCCGCTACACCGTTCCAGATCCTCCCGGTCGTGCTGTGACACTGCATGCAGTTGTCGTTCTTGAACGGCCGGGCGATGTGAATCTTGGGGAGCGCCTCCTCCATGTCGTACCAGGCGAACTCGGACAGGAACATGTACACGTGGCCCATGCCGCCGAGCTTGGTCATCGCGTAGCCGAACATGCCGTAGTCCTTGTGGCAGACGTAGCAACTCTTGTCTCCGAACTTGATGGTCCTGGAGTGGATGGCGGCAAGCGACAAACTGTCGGGGTCGTTGGCGTCCGCGATGTGCATGTCCATCGTGTGGCAGCTTCCACAGAAGGCCTGGTGCTCGGTCGCTGCAAGGCCCTCGAGGTTGCCGATCATGGCGGTCATGATGGGGAGCACCCCCACGGCCAACATCATGAGCGCCTTGACCCTCCCGTTGAGCGGCGGACGGTAGATCAGGTAGTAGACCATGATGACCGCCGCGACGATGGCGCAGGTCAAAGCAATCCAGGAGAGCGGGGATACGTGCATGGTTCAAGGGGCTCGTTGCGATCGAGCCGCTCCGAGCAGGATGACCATGATTCAGGATCGGGTCCGAATGCAAGTCGGAAGATCCGGCGCGCGCAGCGTTGGGCCCTTGGGCTTGCCGCCACGATCGGGTTGCTGCTTCTCGGCCCGCTGCTGCCGGCCGCCGCCCAGCCCTACAGCGTGGGCGTCGAGGCTTGGGGCCAGCTCGAGCCGAATACGGGGCTGATCATCGTGGAGGGTTCGGCGCGGAAGAACCCGTACGTCGACGCCGAGGCCTTGATTTGGGGTGGCGCCGGCGCACCTCAGTTCGGCCTGCGCGGAAACGAAATGACATTCGAAGCGCTTGTCGTCGCGGTCAAAGTACGGGACCCCAGAGGCATCACCGACACGCGGCTAGGCCGGTTCATTCTCGCAACGGGCGCGGTACGCGCCATGCATGTCGATGGAGGCCACTTCATGCTGCGCGCACCGTCGAAGACCCACTTCGAGGCGTTCGGCGGCGTGCCCGTCGACGGAAATATCGACGGCCGCCAGAACGACTGGGTGGCCGGCGGCCGGGTGTCTCAAGGGCTCGGAAAGATCGGCATGCTCGGGGGCTCGTACTACAACCGGCACAACACCGGTCAGCGGTCCGACGAAGAGGTCGGAGCCGATTTCTCGCTGCGACCTGCTCACTGGCTGGACATGGCTGCCAAGTTCTCCTGGGAGATTGTGAACCCAGGCCTCGCGGAGGTATTGGCGAGCATCTCGTCTCAGACCAAGAACCATAGGCTCCGAGGCGAGGTCTTCGTGACGAAGCGCTCGACGATTCGCATGCTTCAGCAGACCTCGCTGTTCACGGTGCTCGGCGATCCAGGCGCGCTGCAGACAGGTGCGAATCTCTTCTGGAGAGCCGCTCCTCGATTGGACCTCTCCGTGGAGGGCGCCGCGCAACAGGCCGCAGACGACTGGGGCTGGACAGGCCATTTGCGCGGTGTGTTGCGAACGGACGACGAGGGCGACGGCAGCGTCCTCGGCGAGCTCCGCCGCCAGGACGTAGCGAATTCGCAGTGGACGGGAATCCGGCTTGCGTCGGTCATCCAGCTCTTCGAGAGCATCGACGAAAGCGTCGGTTTGATGCCCGAATTCGAGCTCATCATCCCCGACGACCGCAAACCGGAAACAGGCAAGGTCTGGCCCTGGGGGCGGCTTGCGTTGCAATGGAAACATCGAAAAGGCTGGGCCTTGGCAGCCGCCGCCGAGGCGAGCTCCAACGCGACTACACGGATCGACGTACGAGCGCTCGCGCGCGTCTCCTATC
The DNA here is from genome assembly GCA_937998345.1 of uncultured bacterium. Taxonomy (GTDB): domain Bacteria; phylum Myxococcota_A; class Polyangia; order Polyangiales; family Houyiibacteriaceae; genus SG8-38. Next base: position 6,468 of record CALLDH010000277.1, read on the forward strand.
AGCAAACTTGGCACGGTAAAGAATGAGAAAGTTCGTCGCAATCGCAGCCCTGATCACCCTCGCCGGAACGGCCGGAGCCTGCGCCAAGATGCTCGGCCTCGAGCGAGACGAACAGGACGGCCCCTTTGAGCACCGTGCGCACGTGCTCGAAGGGATCAACTGCAACGAATGCCATGTGGGCATCCAGCAGGCCGGGGAGACAGGGCCGCTGCACCTCCCGTCGACCGCCGACTGTGTTGCATGCCACGAGGATCCGCATGATCCCGACACCTGCTCGAACTGCCATGGGCGCGCGAGGAATCGCCATGCGGCGGAAATGGCGCGCCAGCATATGCGTTTCTCGCACGCGACGCACTTCGAAGAGGGCGCGGGGGACTGCGTGCGATGTCACGTGAACGTCACCACCGACTCGGACTATGTCCGCGTCAAGCATCCCACCTGCCTCAGCTGCCACACCCACAAAGGCCAGTGGGATACGCGGGACTGCGGTGGATGCCATGTGGACCTGCCAGGCGAGATGACACGCCCCGAAAGCCATGTGGTTCACGACGGTGACTTCCTGCGCGAGCACGGCGTACAAGCAAACGCGCAGGGCGATTTGTGCACCTCCTGCCACACCCAGCGTCAATGCGCCGAGTGTCACGGCGTCACCGTGCCGACGATCCCTTCGCGGCTGGATTTCGACGCCCCGATGCGGAACACGATGCACCGCGCCAACTTCATGTCGGTACACGACCAGCAGGCCTCGGCCAACCCAGCCGCGTGCATCGTCTGCCACAGCGAGCTCTTCTGCGTCGATTGCCACACGCGCCTAGGCATTTCGGGCCAAAACCCGACGCGCGGAAACCCGCATCCGCCTGGATGGTCGGGCCCGCCGGGCTCCGGCAATGCGCACGGCCAGGCCGCAAGGCTCGACCCGCTCTCGTGCGCGAGCTGTCATGGGGGCGCGGGCGAAGTGCTCTGCGTGAGCTGCCACCAGGTGGGCGGGCCGGGAGGCAATCCACACCCCCAGGGCTTCAGTAGCCGCCTCAGCAAGGCCAACGACCTTCCGTGCCGTCTATGTCACGTGGGTGGCCAATGAAACGAGCCGCAATCACCATCGGTGTGTTTGCAGTGCTCGGTTTCGTGGGCGGCTTCCTTTTCTCACAGCTCACCAGCAACGTGGTTCCGACGATCAAGGAGGGGCTGGAAGCCGTGCCCACCCGCACTGTCCCCGAGAGCTGGCACGCGGTTCGCCTTTCTCCGGGACACTCGCAGCACGTCATCAACGAACGCATCGAGTGCGACGAATGTCACGACCCGGCCGAAGAAAGCTTTGTGGACCCGGATACGGGCACGTGCACGCAGTGCCACGAGGACCAGGCATCGTTGGCCCACGTCGACCTCGATGGCATGCCCATGGATTGCTACACGTGCCATATTTTCGGCTCCGAGCCGGAGGTGTTCGGAAGATGGCACTGCACGCGTTGCCACGGACCCTTCCAAACGACCGAAGGGATCCCAGGGCTCGCTATGCACGCCTCGGTGCCATGTGAGAGTTGCCACAACCCGCACAAGCCAGCCGAAGAGACGATCCGTCAATGCGACGAATGCCACAAAACGATGAAGGTCCAGCACGGGCGCCCAAGCCTGAGCGGGTCATGCGCAGACTGCCACGGAGGGCACAAGCTCGCCTCCGAGGCGGCATCCTGCCAGGAGTGTCACGCGACGGAGAAGCCAAAGGTGCCTGCATCGGCCACCTTCGGGGCTGGGCATGATTCATGCGCGACCTGCCATGAGGCGCACTCCTTTTCGGCATCGACGGCGCTTCGCTGTACATCTTGTCACGAGCGAAAGACCGTCCTGGCACAGAATACCGCTCCCGAGCACCGCGACTGCAACAGCTGCCACACGCCCCATGCGGTGCGCAGGGCAGGCGATGCCACTTGCAAAGGCTGTCACGAGGACGTTCCCTCGACCCATCACACGAAAGACGCCGGAGACTGTACCGGGTGCCACGATCCGCATCCGAAGCCCGCGGCACCGATCGCCCAGCAGTGCTCGGAATGCCACGAAGAAGCCCGTTCGGAGCGAGCCTTTCACGCGAAGAAGACGGCGTGCACCGACTGCCATCAGCCACACCGCTTCGACCTCAGTAGCCTCCCCGACCGGGCCTTGTGCACACGCTGCCACGCGCCCCAGATTCGTCTAACTAGCCGGAATTTAGGGCATTCTAGCTGTGACGGCTGCCACGAAGGAAGCGTCCACGAGCCCTCGGGCATCGTGGCCTGCGGAAGCTGTCACGAGGACCAGCTCTCCAAGAGCCCGGAAGGGCATCGCGAGTGCATGACCTGCCATGAACCTCATCGTGGCACCGTGTCTCCGCAGACGAGTTGCACCGGCTGTCACGCGCTCGCCGAGCTGCCAGGGCTGCATCGCGTTCCCGCGCAGCCGCAGACGGAGGGCCACAGCGACTGCACGGCATGCCACGGCATTCACGAAGCCACGGTACGCGCCGACCGCGCAACCTGTATGACCTGCCACGAAGACATCGGCAATCACGAACCCGACGCGAAGCGCTGCACCGGCTGCCACACCTTCATCAGCGGGAACTAGGCTACTAGTCTAGCGGTGGCAGCGTTCGAATCTTTATCGCGACCAGGAGCGTGAGAAGCAGAAGCAGGAGCGTGCTGATCGCAAGCCCGCGACGGCGGTCCTTGAGAGCTCGGAGAGCGCCGAAGCCGACCTCCAACGCAGCCGCCTGATTCTCGGTGATCTCGATGAGTTTCTCTTCCATCACGGGCTTCGAGAACGAGTGAATCAACGTGCGGGCTTGCATGAGACCTTGCCGAGCGGCCTCCACGTAATCCTCTCCTTCGGTGACATCCATGCCCTTCACTTCGGCTTCGCCGAGCAACTCTTCAATTTCTTCGAATGATTGCCGAACCGAGCCGAACGTGTCGGTGAAGTACAGGGCGAGCTCGGATCCTTCCTCGCCGTCTTCGTGGCACTTCCGACAGGTGGCACCGGGCTTATCACCCTCCCACTCCTCTCGGGTGTGTCGAATGAGATGCTTGCCATGGCACGCCACGCAGTCGGCCAACGACTTCTCTTTGAACGCCGGGGCCAGCGGGCTCCCGAGGAAGAGCTCCGCGTTGTAGCTGTGACAGGTCCCGCAGATGTTGGTGATCGCGTCGATCGATGGCGGAGCGGCACCGTGGTTACCGTGGCAATCGTTGCACGCCGGCGCTCCCCGCACATCGTTCTTCTCGAGAAGCGCCTTGCCATGAACGCTCTCTACATACTCGTCGTACTGATCGGTCTCGATGTCGAAGTCGGCCATGTAGTCCACATCGGCGTGGCAGTGCCCGCAAGTGGCCGGAACATTCACTGCGTAAACCGGCGACTTGCCGTCGTTGACTTCGCGCACCCCATGCGCTCCGTGGCAGCTAGCGCACTGAGCCACGCGCGTCTCCCCCTTGGCTAGGAGCTTTCCGTGCTCACTGGTCCAGTACTTTTCGAGCTGATCGACCGGCAAGAGGGGCTTGCGCACCTTCATGTACTCGACGTCGCCATGGCAACCGCCACATGACGACGCGATCTCATGAGCAGAGAGCTCTCCTTGGTAGCCGGTGCCTCGGCGTTTCGCTAGATCGTTGTCGGCCTGCGCTGGGTCTCCCCCATGACAGGTCTCGCACCCAATCCCGGCGCGCGCATGCACGTCGTCCTGCCATAGCTCGGCAACCCC
>CALLDH010000278.1 GCA_937998345.1 uncultured bacterium
TCCCGAAAATCAGAGCCTCAGCCGTAGGCACGTACACCGGCTGCTCTTCCGGGATACGCGTGTCGGTCTGGAAACGTATGAGCCTCGATCGGAGTCGGTCGTAGATGCCGTGCGCGGCGGCGTTCACCGGGGAGGCGACGATGAACGTCGTGGCAACCGCCACCGCGATGATCAGAAACCACTGGTCGCTGAGCCAGCCCATCGACACACCGAGCGCCCCGACGATGAGACCGAACTCGCTGTAGTCCGCGAGGCCTAGGGAGGTGAGGGCCGATGTTCTTGCTCGGAGGTTGAAGCGGGTCAGGACGCCGAAGTAGATGGCCACTTTGACGGGAACCAACGCGACCAGGAAGAGCGCGACGGCGAGGTCTGGGATCGACGGGATGCCGCTCAGACCGATGCTGAGGAAGAAGCCCACGAGGAAGAGGTCCTTGAAGCCCATGAGCGACTTGGCCATCTCCTTGGCCTTCGGGTGGTCGGCCACCAGCATTCCGAAGATCAGCGCCCCAAGGTCTCCCTTCAGCTTCACGAGCTCGAAGAGCTCGGACCCGGCAATGGTCATCATGATACCGAGCAGCAAGAGGAGCTCTCCGTGACCGGAACGCTCCATGAGCCACTTCAGCGCGTGGCGCCCTGGGATCAGCGCGAGCAGCCCGAGGGCCCAGGGTGATGGCACCTTCCCCGTGGACGCGGCAAGGAAGACCACCGCGATCACGTCCTGCATGATTAGGATGCCAATCGCGGTTCGGGCGTAGAGGGCCTCAGACTGCCCCTGCTCTTCGAAGACCTTTACGGCGAACACGGTGCTCGAGAAGCTCAGGGCGAATGCAATGAGGGCGGCGGTCCCTAGCTCGAGCCCAGCGAAGATTCCAAAAGGGAGCACGAAGAACAGGGCACCGAAGACTGTCACCGTGAGCGCCATGTGCAGCGGCGCGCCAGCCCAGATCTCGGCACGCAGCAGACTACCGACGCGCAGTTTGAGGCCGATCGTGAACAAGAGAACCGTGACGCCGACTTCGGCAACACGCTCGAGTGCGGGTGTCGAGCTGAACCCGGCGGCGTTCAGGCCAAAACCGGCAAGCAGAAATCCGACCAGCGGCGGCAACCCCAGGAAGCGAACGCCGAGCCCGAGAACGAAGGCGGCGGTAATTAGAATGGGGAACTGATCCAAAGGGGGTCTCTCGTGCTGCGAGTCACCTTATACCGCGCCGGTCGAGCAGCGTCAGCGTCCCTGCCTCTGCCGCTGTCCCCGACCGCTTCCCCGTCCTACACTAACCCGTGCTCTATTTCGCTTACGGCTCCAATCTCGACGAGGAGAACTGGGTGCTCTGGTGCGAGAAGAAGGGCTATGACCCCGCGTCGATCGAAGCCCTCGGCCCAGCGTGGCTCCCGGACCACGAGCTCGTCTTTCACTATCAGTCCCGTCTTCGGAGTGGAGGCGCGCTCGATGTCCGTCGCCGTCATGGCGCCGCGATCCCCGGGGCCCTTTTCCGCGTGCATGACTGGGAAGGCCTCGACGCGAAAGAGGGCGTCTCGGGCGGCTACTATCGACGCCTCGCCGTCACGGCGTTGACCGACGACGGGCGAGCCCATGCCGCCACGACCTATTGCGTTTGCGACGAGCGGGTTGGTGACTTCGTCGCGCCTGGACCGGAGTATCGGCAGATGGTGACTCGTGGGCTTTCGCGCTTTGGGCACAGCCACGATGGTTTTCTCGCTGTAGCGCAGGGAACCCCTGCTTCGCCGAGCCCGACGACGCTCTTTGCCTACGGCACTTTGATGAGTGGGGAGCGCAGCCATGATTTGTTGGCGCCTCGCGTGCGGCAAGCACACAGCGCCGCTTACGTCACGGGCGCGTCATTAATCCACATCGACTGGTATCCGGGCCTCGTCCTCACCGAGGAGGGCTCGGTGCATGGCGAGCTCTACGAGCTCGATGACGTTGCCGCGACCTTGCAAGAGTTCGACTCTTACGAAGACTTCTCGGGCTACGAGAACGAGGGCTCCCTCTATCGCCGTTCCCTGGTGAGCGCGGTCACTGGCGGCGGGCCCGTGCTTGCCTGGACATACATCTATTTGGGTGATGCCGATGCGTTTCCCTTGATTCCATCAGGACGCTGGTCGGGTCCTTGACGCGCACGCTCCGGGTCGTAAAATAAGAGTCGACATGAAGATTCATAGCGACACGCTGCGTAACTACTTTTTTTGGTACACCGACTGAGGTGGCCTGCGCGTTTTGTCGCTCAAAGGCCGCCTCTCAGGGCGGCCTTCTTGGTTTAAGGATCTGAGGTCGTCGTGGGAGGGGCTGGGAGCCTCGACGATGGCACGGACCGAAAGAAACCAAGCTCGAAACAAACACTCCCGGGTCCAGGCCAGGCCCCGGAAGGCCACCGTCGTGCATGACGGCTCGGCGTTCCAGCTCGCCGCCGATCTGCGATCGTATGGTTTCGAGGTGGCCGAAGGGCCGCTGCTCTCGTCTTCGGTTGCGCACGACGATCCGGGAAACCTCGCAGTGATCGCGACACGGCCCGGTGCGACTCGTGACCAGCGGCTGCGCGAGTGGACGCACCAGCTGTGTTGGAAAGGCGCGACGCTACTCGCGGTCGGCGCCGCCGTCGGTCCGGTGGCCGAGTTCTTTGGAGCCCCCCGCACCGCCCCGTCGGACCAACGCGTCAGCGGCCGCTTGGCCAGCGTCGGTTCCGTGAGCCAGGGCCTGTTCTCCGGCTTGCCTGCAGAGTTCCGCCTCGCGCTCCCTGCTGGAGATCCTTTCCCGACTTCCGAGCTGAGCACCGAGTTCGGCGCCACGGCATGGAGCCACGACGGCGAGCTCATTGGCGCGTCCCACGTTTTCAGACCGGTGCACCTGCTGCACGCGGGAGTGATGGAGAGCGGGGAGGTGCGTCCGACGGTGCTAAAGAACTTGTTGCGGTTGATTCGGGATACGGGGGGGAGAGCGTTTTAGCCGCGGCTGCGACAGCGACAGTGTCCCGGTGGAATGTGCTAGGTGGTTTTCATGTCCGATCCACTCGTGCTCACCGATCTCGATGAAGACGGCGTTCTGACCGTTACGATGAATCGTCCAACGCGTCGTAATGCCTTTAACTCGGAGGCGTTCTTGGCGCTTCGGGATGCGTTTGTGGCGGCCGACGAGGACCCGAGGGTGGCTGTGGTTTTGCTCACCGGCGCCGGGGACGATTTCAGCTCCGGGCTCGACCTTTCCGCGATCGACATGAATCCGGAGGGGCCGCCGCCTTTCGACCTGATGATGGATGCGATTTGCGCGTTCGATAAGCCGCTCGTCTGCGCCGCCAAGGGATGCGCGATTGGGTTCGGGGCCACCGCCCTGTTTCACGCGGACGTCGTCTACCTTGGGCAGAGCGCGAAGATGCGTTTTCCGTTCGCCAGTCTGGGCCTCGTGACCGAAGCGGGAGCAGCCTACCTGGGGCCCGCGACCATTGGCTACAAGCAAGCGGCCGAGCTGCTGTTCACCGCCGAGTTCTTCGGCGCGGAGAAGGCGCTCGAGTACGGTATCGCAACCCGCGTGTACCCGGACGACGAGCTCCTCCCCAAGGCTCTCGAAAAGTCGCGCGAGATGGCTCAGTGGCCGATTGATTCGCTGGTCGAGATCAAGCGCATCATGAAGGCGATGCACGGTGACAAGGTCGCGCTTGCCCGCAAGCTCGAGACAGAAGGCTTTGGCAAGTTGATGGGATCCGACGCCAACATGGAGGCGTTCTCCGCGTTCATGGAGAGGCGCTCCCCCGACTTCAAGCAGTTTCGGAAGTAGCCCGTTCGCCGATCGAGCCCGGACGGCGGCGCGCCCTCCGTGGCTCGAACAGGGCTCCCGTACCTGGGTGACACAAAAAGACAATTGGAACGGACACAACACCAAGACTACATCAATCTCCTCTTATTGGAAGAAGGGCAGCTGCTCATTGACGCACCTTCCTCTATGCTTGCGAGACCTTAGGCGCCTGTCGCTGTCGTCGGGGACGCCCATGGCGATAGAGCACGGTTCGAACACGAGGTGGGCGGGTGTACGCGCCGTGTTTGACGCGATCGCACCAACCCGCTACTTCGGACGCTTGAAGCGGGGAGTGCGGGTCTAGTGGTGTACCCCGCGTTATCAACGGAGAGGTATCACTATGACGAAACACATTTTTCGATTGGGTCTCGTGCTCGCGATCTGCGGGGCGATGATGGGCTGCAAGAAGGCCGACGATGCGGCCAGCGAGGCGGCGGAAGCTGCCGATCATGCGGCGCATCAGGCAGAAGCAGCGGCCGAGAAGGCCGGCGAAGCGGCTGAAGAGGCCGCCGCGAACGCCGAAGCGGCCGTCGAAGACACTAAGGAAGCTGCGGACGAGGCCGTCGATAAGGCGAAGGAAGCTGCGGACGAGGCTGTCGAGAAGGTCGAAGACGCTGCGGAAGCTGGCAAGGAAGCGGCTGAGAAGGCTGCCGCCGATGCCGAGGCAAAGGCCAAGGAAGCCGCGGCCAAAGCCAAGGAAGCTGGCAAGGCCGCTGAAGCAGACGCCAAGAAGAAGCTGGACCACTAACGCATTGCGTTTCAGTCCTTTCATGAGGGAAGCCGGCTCTTTGAGGCCGGCTTTTTTCGTACACGGGCTAGGTGTTTTGCTTGCGATCGAGGCGATGGCTAACTAGAACACGTTTCACTCCGGCTTCGCGCCGGGAAGCGTGAGGCCATGTATTTCGACTACACCCCCGAGCAAAAAGCGCTGCGCGACGAGCTCCGCGCGTACTTCGACCATCTGATCACGGACGAGCTCCTCAGCGAGCTCGATGCAGTCGAAGGTGGGGGCCCGCTCTACCAAGGGGCCATGCAGCAGCTAGGCGCCGACGGCTGGCTCGGCATCGGCTGGCCGAAGGAACACGGCGGCCAGGGCCGCGGTCCGATCGAACAGTTCATCTTTTTCGACGAGGTGCAGCGAGCGGGCTTCCCGGTTCCCATTCTGACGCTCAACACAGTGGGGCCGACGCTGCTCAAGTTTGGCACCGCCGAGCAGAAGGCGACATACCCGCCTAGGATCCTCGAGGGCAAGTGCCACTTCTCGATCGGGTACACGGAGCCCGCTTCAGGGACCGACCTCGCGTCGCTGACGACGAGCGCCGTCCGGGATGGCGACGATTACGTGATCAACGGTCAGAAGATCTGGACCAGCCTGGCGGATCATGCCGACTACATGTGGCTGGCTTGCCGGACCGACCCCGACGCTCCTGCGCACAAGGGCATCTCGATCATCATCGTGCCCGCGGATGCGGAAGGTGTTCAGATCACCCCGATGCACGCGCTCGGCGAGAACAATGTGCACGCCGTCTATTATGACAACGTGCGGGTTCCGGTCGGGAATGTCGTCGGTGGCGAGAACCGGGGCTGGCA
>CALLDH010000279.1 GCA_937998345.1 uncultured bacterium
GGGCTCGAAGCCGCGCCCGGGCCCGTGGCCCGGAAGCGACGCGCGCGGGGTCGGTCACTTCGTCACCCTGCAGGACCTCGATTGGTACGAGCGCGAGGTGCATGGCGGCGCGTCCCGTGGCGGTGGGCCGCCGCGGCCGCGGGCGCATTTGAATGGGAGAGACGGCGACTCACCGTATCGATTTCGCGAGGCCGCAGCAGAGCGTCGAGGTCAGCTGGCGCGGCGGCCAGCGGTGATCGGCGGCGGGCTCATCGGGATCGAAGCCGTGGAGGTCGCCGTCGCAGCAGGCCTCCGGCCCCATTTCTTCATCCGTGAAGAATGGTTCTGGCCGATCGCGCTCGACCGGAGGGAATCGCAGTGGATCAGCGACCGCATGTCGCGGCACGGGGTCGACGTTCACCTCGAGCACGACGTCGAAGCGCTCGAAACCGACGCGGATGGAAACGTCTCGGCGGTGCGAACCAATATGGGGCGCTACGAAAGCGACTGCGTGGTGATCGGGATCGGCGTGGCTCCCAACACGGGCTGGCTGAGCGATGCATCGATCGAGCTCGACGAGCGCGGCGGCATCCTCGTCGACGAAGGGCTTCAGACGAGCGCGCCTGACGTATTCGCCGCAGGGGACTGCGCGTCGGTGCGCTGGTTTGACGGGACACGGCGACCCGAGCAGCTCTGGTACACAGCCCGCGATCAGGGGCGTGTGGCGGGCGGGCGTTTGCTGGGCGACGCGCCCCGATACGAGCGGGGGGCCTGGTACAACTCGGCCAAGCTCATGGACGTCGAGTACACCACGGCGGGCCTGGTGAACTGGAAGCTCGAGCGCGAAGAGAACTGGTTCTTCGAGGAGAAGGCGAAGGTGTGCAGCACGACTCGAATCGTCGTTCAGGATGAGCATGTCGTAGGGTTCAACATGCTCGGGCGGAGGTGGGACCACACCGTGCTCATCCGTTGGATCGAGGAGCGGCGAAGCCTCCGCTGGGTTCTGAACCATTTGAACGATGCCGCGTTCGACACCGAGCTCGTACCGCCGCTGCGGGTCCCGAGGGCATAGAATGGATCAGCAAGGACAAAACGGGCTTCTGACGACCTATCGCGAGGGCTGGCGCAACCGCAGCTTCGTGGGAGTCGCGATCTCGGTGCTGCTCGTCGGGTTCTACGTGGTCCTGTACTGGGAGCACAAAGTGCAGCAGCACCTCGGCATCGCCCCGCTCACCGCATTTTCCGAAGCTGCCGGTCTGCGCAATCGCTGGTACCTCTACGGCTTCCTCTACTCGGTCGCGATGGTCACCGGTGCCGTCTACTACCTCAGGCGCCACGGCAACAGTCGCTACAATCGCTTTCGAATCACGGTGAACGTGGCAATCCAAGTCGCGCTCGGGTTCTCGCTTCCGTTCATCATGCCGCTCTTTGGCGGGCAGGAGCTCTACTTCTCGTACTTCTGGCCGCTCAAGTACGACTATCTGTATCCGCAGACCCTCGCGGACCTGCCCCTGTATTTCGCTCTGTACACCGTCGTCGGCTCGCTCCTCGCTGCGCCCGTCCTTGCGGTGCTCTACGGGAAGCGCTGGTATTGCTCCTGGGTCTGCGGCTGCGGCGGCCTGGCCAATACGTTCGGCGATCCCTGGCGACACCTGACCAGCAAGTCGACCAAGTCGTGGCGCTTCGAGCAGGTCAGCATTCACCTGGTGTTGTTCGTCGCAATCGCCACGACGTTTCTCGTCGGTCTCGACTGGCTGATTGGCAAGGACCATCCTGCGTTCCACCGAATCGTCGCAGGCGATCACTGGCAGGACTGGTCGATCAAGAGTTTCTATGGCTTTGCCGTGGGGGCAATCCTGGCGGGGGTGATCGGCACAGGGCTCTATCCGGTGTTCGGACCGCGCGTATGGTGCCGCAATTTCTGCCCGATGGCCGCGGTGCTTGGTTGGCTTCAGAAAGTTGGGCGCTATCGCATCAAGGTGAAGCCCGGCATGTGCATTTCCTGTGGCAACTGCAGCACGTACTGCGAGATGGGGATCGATGTTCGCTCATACGCGCAGTCCGATGAGAGCTTCACACGCGCGTCGTGCGTCGGCTGCGGGATGTGCGCGCACATGTGCCCGCGTGGCGTGCTCAAGCTCGAAAACACATGGGATCGCCCGGAGGACAAAGAGCGGCAGCGCTTGTCGGTCGTCGATTTCTGAGCGTTAGGTGAAGGCGCGTGTCCAGGCCGTCACCGCGTGCTCGGAGAACAGCACGAAGCGGATCTCGTCGAGGTTCCAGGCGTACTCGCCGACGACCTCAGCGGAGATTAGGGCGGCTTCTTGCATGGGGTAGCCATAGACACCGCAAGAGATGGCCGGGAACGCGATCGAGCGGAGGCCGTGGTTGACGGCGAGCTCGATCGACGAGCGAAACGCGGAGGCGAGCAACGCGGCATCGCGGCGGGTCGCACGGTAGACTGGGCCCACCGTGTGAATGACGTACCGGGCCGGGAGCTCGAATCCGGGAGTGATGCGCGCCTCGCCCGTGGGGCAACGCACCCCGGGCCGGACCTCGGGGACCGCGCGGCATGCTTCTAAGAGGGCAGGGCCCGCGGCGCGATGAATGGCGCAATCGACGCCACCGCCGCCTAGCATCTTCACGTTGGCGGCGTTCACGATGGCGTCGGCCGTGTCCCGGGTGAGGTCGCCCCTGAGGATGCGAACCCTAGGGTTCATCGGGGGTCTCGCCGGATGGCTCGCTGGGGGCCGGCTTGCCCATGAGCTTTTCGAAGGCGAGCGCCCCGAGCGATTGGACCATCAGCCCATCGAGACGTGCCTCGAGCGCTTCCCGGTGGGCCGGGGAGTCGTAGATGAAGCCGATGCCCATCCCGGAGGGGCGGTCGGCGCGCGCTTCGCCGGCGCCGACGACCCATCGAACGACGCCGCGAAGCACGATCGGCTCCCCGAGCTCAGGCGCCCGAATCGTGAAGGACAGCGCAGTTCCGACAGGAAGGGGGCGATCCGTCCGGATGAAGGTCCCACCTCGGCTGAGGTTGTGCGTGTAATCCGACAGCAGAGCGTTCAGCCGCTCGTATTGGACTGGCAATTCGAGCCCAGCCCGGCCAGATTCTCGACGCTCGTGACCTCCCCCAGACATGCCCCGGGAGGAGGGTAGAGTCCCCCGCACCCAGCGGCAACAACAAGGTCGCTTGACGCCGAAACGCCCACTGCCTACGCTACGAGACCCATTTAACCCGGACGTTCCGCTTCCGCGTTGAGCGTCTTTCGCGCGAGGACTGCGCATGACTGATACCGATTCCAAAACGAGTGAGACCTCAACGAAGGAGGTGGCGCCTGTGGAATCGCAAGCCCCCACTTCGTCCGATGAAACCCCCGAAAACGAGTCAGCGGCGGTGCCGGTGGCAGCGGCAGTGACAGAGCCAGCGGCGGTGACAGAGCCAGCGGCAGAGTCAGAGCCCGCGGCAGTGGCAGTGGCAGAGCCAGCGGCAGTGACAGAGTCCGCGGCGGTTTCAGAGCCAGGGGCGGTGACAGAGTCCGTGGCAGCGACGGAGTCCGTGACGGCGGAAGCCGACACTGTGGCTGGTGAGGTTGTGACTGCGGAGGCTCAGGCCGACACGGTGACCGGAGTTGCCGCCCCCGACCTCGGCACCGAGAGCTCCGCGGGTGACCTAGAGGCGGAGGGAGCCGGTAAGAAAAAGCGTCGTCGGCGCCGCAAGAAGAAGGGTGCGCAGGCGGGCGCGAGCGACGCGCCGCCGGACGCGAAGTCGGCGCATCATCACGCGCCGTTTCTACATCTGTTTTCGGCTGGGGCTACGCGGAAGCACGCGTTCTCCGTCGGCGAGGAGATCGCCGGACGCGTCGAGCGCGTCGAACACGGTACGGTCATCGTCGACTTGTTTGGTAAGGCCACCGCGATCGCCGACGTCGACGAGCCGCGTGAGATCCCGATCATCATTCACGAGGCGGAAGCGATCACCGTGGAAGCCTCCAGCCCGGAGGCCGAGGAGCAGCCCCCTCGGCCAGAGGATGCTGCGGCCGCTTCAGGGGGCGAAGAGGCCCCGGCGCCGATTCACACTCCCCTCGTGCCGTCACCGGCCGCGATTCCAACACCGATGATTGAGGCCCCAACGGCCCAAATGGCAAAGCTTGCTCAGGACGACGCTTCGGCCTGGGAGTTTTCGCCGACCGAAGTCACCGACGTCCCCGACGACGAGCTCGGCGAAGCCGACACCGTCGTTGGCGCACAGGCGTTTGACCCGACGAGCACGGTTGAAG
>CALLDH010000280.1 GCA_937998345.1 uncultured bacterium
ATGGACTGCTCTCGAACGGGGTGACAGCATGGCCGGAACGGTTTGCCAGCGCACACGCTGTGGGTGATTAGCGTGGGTATCGGCGAAGCACCTTCCCGAGCCGGGCTGGCAGGGCCTCGCTTCTCGGCATTCGCTGATAAAGCTGGACCGCGACCTCACCCGCCGCGTCCCGAAGCCGATCCAGCACTTCGGGTTGCATGGCCGCTTCGCAGCTCTGCGGGTCCTCGAACCGGAACAGGCAGGTACGCTTGAATACGAGGGGATTGGTGTTGGCCGGGTGGGAGCGCTTGGAAATGACGATCGGCGATGTTTCGTGGCTCTGGTACACGAGCTGACCACCCGCCGTCTCCACGATGTTCTGGATCGCCACAGGCGCTTCGTGAAAGTGCACCACCAGCACCCACTTGCACCGGCGAAGGGCGCCGAGCGAGTCGGGCGAATGCGTAAACGAAGCCTCGAACTTGCGCACCGCCTTCATCCGCTGAGGATTCGCGACGACCATGTAATACGGATTGAGCGCCAGGGCGAAGAACCGTCGCTGGTTTGGATAGCGAACGACGAGAAGCTCTTCGGCCCGCGGCTCGCCGAGGAAAGATTCGACGTGCGCACCCATCCAACCGACCTCGGCTCCCACGGCCTTCAAGAGCGGCAACGTGAACGCGCCGTACCACTTGTACGCTTCCTCGTCCTTGAAGTGGATGAGGTTGAGCACGTCCACTGGTACCGGCAGGTCGGCGCCGTAGAGACGCTTGACGGCGTCCAAGTCGAGTTGGTCGAGCATGCCCATCACGTGCCTCTAGTACACGAGGCGCGGCCTTGCCATCTCGCCTGAGGATTGGAGGGGATGCCGTGGCTGCTTGTTGGCCCTATTGAAGTCCGATATGGAGCACAGCGATGACTCATGAAATGAAGGCCGCGGTGGCGGAAGACCTTGGCGATTCAACGGCGGCCGCCGACCAACCGTCGTCCATCGTGACTCGCATGAATTTCGCCGCTTCACCGGCGCAGGTCTGGAAGGGTCTGCTGTTCTACGAGGAGATTGGCGGGCGCCCACCCACGCATCTGCGTCTGCTCCTTCCGGTGCCCATCCGAACCGAGGGCAAGGTTTCACAGGTCGGCGGAGAGGCGATGTGCTTGTACGAGGGCGGTCATCTTCTCAAGCGCGTGACGCGGATCGACCCGGGACACTTCTACGAGTTCGAAGTCGCCGAGCAAGCGCTCTCTGTCGGTGGAGGGATGCGACTCTCGGGCGGCCGTTACACCTTGCGCGAGCTCGCGGATGGCCTGACCGAAGTCGCGGTCGAGACCCGGTATCTCAGCACCAGGTGGCCGCGTTGGTTCTGGAGGCCGCTCGAGAAGCTGGTTTGCCATTGGTTCCACCGTTACCTCTTGCGATCGATGCGACTCGCGATCGAGTCGCAGTGAAGGGCTCCGGGAGGTCGATATGCCCGAGCTGATGCCACCGGTCTGGTTGATTCGCATCGCGGTTGCCGCGGTCTGGCTGTACGAAGGCCTGTGGTGCAAGCTCCTGCGCGGCGAGCCACGCGAGTTCGAAGTGGTCAAGGCGGTGCCGCACTACGGGCCGCGCTTCGGAGTTCCTTTTCTCATGAGCCTCGGGGTGGTCGAGGTTACACTTGCCGTATGGGTCCTCTGGGGCGCGGCTCCACTGCTCTGTGCGATTGCACAAACGGTGCTGCTCGTTTCCCTCAACGTCAACGGCCTGATCTGGGCTCGCGACGTGATTCACGATCCCCGCGGCATGCTGGTCAAGAACTTCGCCTTCCTCGTTCTCGCCTGGGTATCCGCCAGCATTCCGGCAGGCACGGGTCAATGACAGCCGCGGTGACCGTCTGGGAACGGGGCCGCCTCGATGCACGTGTCGGCCCACGTCAGGTGCTGTTCGGGCGGATGTATGAGGACGCCTCGATCGAGCTCGAAGCCTTCCGCCCAGGGGGTCGCATCCTGTGCATCGCCTCGGCGGGCTGCACGGCCATGAAGCTCGCGCCCCAGCACGAAGTCGTGGCTGTGGACATCAATCCCGTTCAACTCGACTACGCGGCGCGCCGCATCAACGGCGACCCGGGGTTCCGCGGCAGGGCCGAGCGCGTCATGGATTTCGCCCGTTTCTTTGCCCCACTCGCGGGCTGGTGGCCATCGCGGGTGCGCGCCTTCGTCGAGCTCGACGACCCGATCGAGCAGATGGAGTACTGGCAGCGGCAGCTCAACACCTGGCGTTTTCGCACCGCCCTCGATGGGCTCTTTTCCGTGACGGCGCTGCGCTCGGTGTACTCCTCACCCTTGCTCGATTTCCTGCCCAAGCACCTCGGAGCGGTCATGCGTGCGCGGATGGAGCGCTGCTTCGCGAAGCACCCCAATCGGAGCAACCCCTACGCGCGTTCGCTGCTACTGGGCGAGCTGTCCCCTGAGCCGCCTCCCCCGGAAGCGAAGGACATTCGGCTCGTCCACGCGGATGCCGCGGGCTTTCTCGAAAACGAAGCGCCGGCCAGCTTCGATGGCTTCACGCTCTCGAACATTTTGGACGGGGTCGACGACGCCTACAGACGAAGGCTCCTTGCCGCCGTCAAACGCGCAGCGGCGCCAGGGGCGGCTACTGTGCTTCGGAGCTTCAGTGATAGAAGCGCCAACTCAATAGCCAATCGCGCCTCGGATGACCGAGCTATGCTCTGGGGTAGCGTCCTCGTTAGACCGGTCGCCGAGCTGTGACCAGAGCGCAATCATTCGACCAAGATGCCCACTTGGCTCTTGCTGTGGTCTAACAGATCGGTATTGCGCTTTTAGCGGCTATCAGCCAAGCCCAACGTCGCGATACAGCGACCGAGTCGTCGATAAGAATAATGCACTGCGGCAATGTAAGCTGAGTCGCGATGTTCGGAGAACTGGCCCGAAAGTCTCAAATCCGTTGGAATGATTACATGATCCGGGGTACTTTCGTCTTGCCCTCCCCCGCCCAGTCGCCTACAAATGTAAACAGTTGTAACGGCCTTTGATACGGAGGCGAAACAAGAGTCATGAAAAATTTGCTCCTCGGTTTGTCAATCGTGATCGGTGCTTGGATGATGAGTCCTACACCTGAAGCGGACGCTATGGGCTCGCATAGGTGGGCGGATAGCAATCACAACCACCACACCCGGCATCAGCATTCACGGAGCCGTGCCGGAGTTCCGGAGCTCGACCCGAACGCGGCCGGGAGTGCCCTCGTCTTGTTGCTCGGCGGTGTGGCATACATAGCGTCCCGGCGACGCGACGAGGATCTCGCCTAGTCCTGGAACGGCGAACAGCATCTTCCAACGAGACGCGCGTTGCTTCGCCCACCTCGTGTCTCGAGTCGTATGGCTGCTGGCGTGCCGCTGGTCACATTCGTGACCGATGCGAAGAACGCTCCGACAACTCGCGAATGCCGTCCGCGTTCCGTTCCAAGTCTTCGACGCTAAGGGCGATGACTTCCGAACGCCGAAACCCGTCGGCGTAGCCGATCAACTGCATCACGAGATCGCGAAGGTTGCGCGCCGTCTTCGGCTGCAGAGGGGCTTCCGCTAGCTTCGGTAATGCAGACGCCGGCTCCCTCGCAAATCGCGCAGCCGATGACCGCGCGATGCTCTGGGGCAGCGTCCTCGTGAGGCCGGCCGCGGAGCTTTGAGCATCTCCTCGTGATAGAATCTGGATAGATGGATTTGCTTCGGCTGATCGGCTTGGTGGCTCTGCTTGCGTCGCTGGGCGCCTGCTCGGATGAGGTTGTCCCTCCACCGCCGGGCGGTGGTGGCGGCGGCATCGGCGGGACCGGTGCGGTCACCGGGACCGGCGGCGACGGTGGCAGCGTTGGATCGGGCGGAATCGGCGGGGGCGGTGGCACTGCCGCATCGGGCGGAACCGGTGGTGCCGCGGGCATGGGAGGCACCGGCGGAGTCGGTGGCGGTGAATTCGGTGGAGACGCCTGCATCAACGACGCCGATCTCGATGTCATCGGCATGACCGTGCCGAACCTCCGCTGGCAGGCCGCAGATTGCGAAACGGGGTGCGTTCGTCTCATGCATGACGAATTCGTCGACTGCATAAACCAGTGCGTAGAGACGCAGGCACCGGGGCTCTCGTCCGAGTGTACGAGTTGTTATGGCGAGCTCGCCTGGTGCGCCGGCGCCGATTGCAACACGGGTTGCACGAACCCAATCTTAAACATTTGCGCGCCAGACTGCACCGCAGACTCGCCTCTTTGTCCCGGGTACAGCACTTGCCTCACCGAGCTCAACCGGTGCGCGGGGCGCGACTCTCTGGATTGCCTCGACGACACCTAGCGGGAAACCGGATTCGCGCTCGCGACTTCGACATCGACAGGCGCCTGACGAGCTGCTGCTGGCGCTTGCCGACGGCCTGCGCAGTGGTTACTCGTAGACTGAAGGCGGAGCAATGACACATGACTCCCGGTGCTGCTCGTGTTGGCGCCTGGGTCTTCTTGGGATCCTCGCCATCGCTGTTGCCGCATGTGCAGATGCGCCATCGGCGTGCGGTGACGGCATCTGCTCCGAGGCGGAGTCGATCCAGAGCTGCACCGCAGACTGCGTCTTTGATCTGGTCGTCATCGTGGAGGCGGCGCTCTATGAGCCGCTCGAGTCTCATCTCGAGACCTATCTGGACGGCCTAGTCGCGGAAGGCTTGAAAGGGTATGTTCTAACCTTCGACCCAGCACCGGTCGGTGAGCTGAGGGCGCTCCTCGCTGAGCAACTCGAGCGGCACGACATTGGCGGTGCGTTCCTCGTTGGCAATCTTCCGACGGCTTGGTACGAGCAGCAGGCTTTCGACGTCAGGGAAGAGTTCCCAATGGACGTGTACCTCGAAGACCTCGACGCGGTCTTCAGTGACAACGATGACAACGGCATGTTCGATGCGCACACGCCGCTTGGGCTCGAGATCTACACGTCGAGGATCATGGGCGAGGTGGCGGACCTGCAGGAGTACTTCGACAGGGTCGACAGGTTTCGCAAGGAGGGTCACCTCCTCGAACCGTCCGCATTCGTCTTCATCGATGACGGCTGGTCGGGTTCCCCGAGCCTGTATGGACTCGATGACATCTACACGACGGTGCAATTGACCTACGATCCGTCCGAGTCAACGGTGGATCACTATGTGCGCCAGCTGACCGGCGACGGCGCCGAGTTCGTGTTTCAGATGATCCACTCGAACGTTACCTATCTGAGCTTCCAGGGAGAAGGCGGTGGAATGCTGTTCGCCAAAGAGATTCGCGCCCACAACTTCCAAACCTCCTTCGTCCACATGTGGGACTGCTGGGCTGCCCGCTTCATCCGCGAATCGAACCTGGGGATGATTTACACGGTGGAGAATGACCAAGGCCTAGCCGTCATCGGCAGCACGAAGAAAGGCGCGGTTCGAAGCGTCGCGACCCTTCATGAGCGCCTCGCGTTGAATGAGCCACTCGGGGAGGCTTTCCGATACTGGTACAACGCGTACGGGCGCACCGACGATGAATGGGCTCTCGGCATCGTCGTTCTTGGCGATCCGACACTCATCGTGTGGGGAGACGTGACGGGTTTGCTCGAGCGCCAGCTGTCGAGCGTTTCCGTGGTCGAAAGCCTTGAATGGACAGAGACGGCTCTTCGAGACCACCCCACACCCCAGGACTTGGACACCTTCGAGGACTACCGGCTCGCGCACCCGGAGTTCTTCGGCGGCTGACTACGCGCAGGCTCTTCGCACATGACCCTACTCAACGCAGATATTTCAGTCACAATCCGGCCGAAAACCAATGGAACCAGGTTGGCACGCGGTGTGCGACTGGTTCAGTCTATTCTCTGCGCACTTGCTGTCGTGGCAATGACGAGTTGCGGTCAGTCGGCGGGTGATGGGGTAACTGGCGGCACGGGAGGCAGCGGAGTCGCATTCCCCTGCACGGAGGAGGGTATCCTCGAGGCGGTTGCCGCGGGCCCTGGCCCACACGTGTTCGACTGCGACGAGCTGACCACGGTGGTGACGGGTGCCGAGATTGCCATCGACAACGACGTCATTCTCGATGCTGAAGAACGACTGACGGTCGATGGAGATCTCGACCATCGTCTGTTCGTCGTCGCCGAGGGCGTCACGGCAGAGCTGCGGGGGTTCGTGATCACCCGAGGTGTCGCGCCGCTCGGTGGCGCGATCTGGAACGCAGGGGTACTGACGCTGACGAACACCACCGTGTCGGGGAGCTCCGCAGCCGAAGGCGGCGGGATTCACAACGTCAAGGCCGGGACGATGACGCTCATGGACGCCAGGGTGCTGGAGAATGAGGCAGACCTGGGGGGCGGCATCTTCAACGATGGGACGCTGACCGCCACGCGTACCCTCGTGTCGGACAATACGGCGGCAGGGAACGGGGCTGGCATCTTGAACGAAAGAGTGCTGACGCTGGCGGGCAGCACCGTGCGGGACAACACGGCGGGTGGAGCCGGTGGTGGCATCTTCAATGTGCCCGGGGGTGACGGAGGCGATGGGCTGGGGTCGCTGACCCTCATCAACAGCGACGTGTCGTGGAACACCGCGGACTTCAACGGCGGCGGCATTAGCAGCCACGGAGTGGTCACGCTGACGGGCAGCACCGTGTCGCGGAACTTGTCGGGCTCGGGCGGCGGTATCTACAACCGCGGAACGCTCACTGGAGCGAGGAGCACCGTGTGGGGCAATTCCACTCAGAGCTGCGGAGGCGGCATCGACAACGACGGGACCGCGACGCTGACCAACGTCACCATCTCGGGGAATACAGCGGAGATTTGCGGCGGGGGAATCTACAATCAAACGTGGCTGACCGTGACGAGCAGCACGCTTGCGGGCAACGGCGCAGTGCGCGGCGATGCGCTTGGCTCGGACGTCATCGAAAAGAGGGGAGCGACGAGCTTGGCGAACACCCTGATCGAAGGCGACTGTGCGAACGATGCGCCCCCCATCTCCAACGGCTACAACATCGAAAGCCCTGGGGACACCTGCGGCCTAGATGAGGCAAAGGGAGACCAGGTCGGCGTGACGGCACAGGAATTGGACCTCGCGCCGCTCGAAGACAACGGCGGATCGGCGCAAACCCACGCCATCACGACCGACAGCGCCGCGTTCAACGCGATCCCCGCACCGATGTGCCAGGTAGACGAGGACGAACGCGGCGTGACACGCCCGCAAGGCAGTGCATGCGACGTCGGAGCGTTCGAGCTGGAGATGTGACTGAGCACGCCCGGCCTTAGCCTCGAACGGGATACCTGGAGCGTGACCCCTCGGGCGTTCCGGTGTAACGTTCGCTCGGGCTCAGTTGCATTCGTACAGGGGGACGTATCGTGCCTAGCGGCAAGCTGGCTGTGTTGATGTTGGTCGGAGCCGGTCTTGTGATGGTTGGCTGCGGGGACAACTCGTCGGCTGTTCCCTGTTCATCCCTTCTGCGGGTCGAGCTCGAGGTCACGGCCGAGGCGGAGG
This sequence comes from uncultured bacterium, assembly GCA_937998345.1. Classification (GTDB taxonomy): domain Bacteria; phylum Myxococcota_A; class Polyangia; order Polyangiales; family Houyiibacteriaceae; genus SG8-38. The sequence continues at coordinate 7,465 of CALLDH010000280.1, forward strand.
GCCTCGACCCGGTTATCAACGAAGTGCTCTGGGTCATCACCGGGAACGGGATCGCGCCGATGATGGGCACCATCGACACCAGCGACCCCAACGCCACAGCCTCCGTCGAAGTCTTCGGGCTGGAACCCGGTCAGTACAGGATCGAGCTCGAAGCGACTTCAGACGACGGCGCTAGCTGTCGAGGATCGGCGATGTTCGACGTGACCGCAGGCGTCGCCACCGAGGTGGCTGTGCTCCTCGGGTGTTCGGACGAAGAGCGGCTCGGGGCTGTGCGCGTCAACGGCGAGCTCAACGTCTGTCCCGAGCTTACGAAGGCGGTCGTCGCTCCACTTCAGACCTCGGTCGGAAACGTCATCGAGGTTCGATCCGAAGCCAAGGACGCTGAGGGCGATCCGATCGAGTACACTTGGACCACCGATAACGGATCCTTCGCAAACCCTTCTGCGGCCGCCACCTTCTACACCTGTGAAGAGACCGGCGACCATCAGCTCACGATCTCCATCACCGAGAAGGGCTCCGACGCCTGCGTCGATGACTGGACCGTCGACATCCGCTGCGTCGACGGGAGCGGTACCGGTGGCTCCGGCGGTAGCGGCGCAACTGGCGGCACTGGTGGAACTGGTGGTTCCGGTGGGAGCGGCGCAACTGGCGGCACTGGAGGCATGGCTGGTACGGGCGGTGCCGGTGGGACTGGCGCAGCTGGCGGCTCGGGCGGTCTGGGTGGTACCGGTGGGACTGGCGCGGCCGGTGGCGCGGGTGGTACCGGTGGGACCGGGGCGGCCGGCGGCTCCGGCGGTGCCGGTGGCAGCGGCGCGACTGGCGGGACCGGCGGCAGTTCGGGCGGCGGGGGTGGGGGCGGCACTGACGGCGGCATCTGCGAGGTGACCGTCGCGCTTACCGGGTCCTGAGAACCAAGCTCCAGGCCTTGCTACTGTTCGCCCCGCTCCTCGCCCGAGCCCACGGGGGTGCGCTCGGCAATGTGAAACTGGACGCGACGGTTCTGCGCCAGCTTCATCTTGGTCTTTGCGTCGGGCACGAGGGGCCGCGTCTCGCCAAAGCCCTCCGGGATGAGGCGCTCCTGGCTGACTCCACCCTGCTCGACGAGATACCGGATGACCGATTCCGCGCGCCGTCGCGAAAGCCTCATGTTGTAAGCCGACGGACCAGTCGAGTCGGTGTAGCCTTCGACGCGGATCATCGGAATCTCCGGGTGAGCATTGAGGACCGCCGCCACGTTGTCGAGAACGGCATGAGAGCGCCTTTGGAGCTGCGCGCTGTCCGTGTTGAAGTAGATCTTGTCGAGGACCTCGAGGCGGCTCTCTTCGATCACCACGAGCTGCTCTTCGGGGCAACCCTGGTTCTCGACGGGGCCCGGCTCGTCCGGGCAGTTGTCGATTCGGTCAGGGACGCCGTCACCGTCGCGGTCAGAATCGGGACAGCCGTGGTTCTCCGGCGGTCCGGGCTCGTTCGGACATGCGTCGTCGACATCGAGAATGCCGTCCCCGTCGTTGTCGAAGTCCGGGCAGCCATCTTCGTCGCGGAACCCGTCGAAGTCTTCTGGTTCATTCGGGCACGCATCCAGCTCATCGACGATGCCGTCGCCATCCGTATCCACTACGACTGCTACTTCCTTCTCGGGCATCGTGTAGCCGAGCACGCCGATCAGGCGCCAATCAGGATTGCCGTAGCCGGAAGTCACTCCGCCAGTTCCGGCAACACCGACGGCAAAGCCCTTGGGATGGAGGTACTTGAAGCCGCCGAGAAGCTCGACCGGCGATTCCTGGCGGCCCCCAAATCCGGTTCCCGACGCGGCGGCGGTTCGACCAAATGCTTCCATGGTGAGCATGAAGCGCTCCTGCCCCAAGAGGACTTGGACGGCGGCTCCAAACGTGAGCTGGTTGCCGATGCCCAGCGACGGAATGTCTTGCGTGAAGCCAGTCTTGTATCCGACGTTGAGCGGAATCCGGACGAGCTCACCTGCGTTGAAGGTCCCCAGCACTTCGAACCATCCACCGATGTGGGGGCTCTTGTTGGGCTCACCGAGATAGTTTTGCTGCGGCCTCGAAGCAGATGCCGTGTTCGTGGTCAAGGTGGCCTGCGCGGCCAGTTGGAAGATGTCCTTCCGCGTCCCGTACAGCACTCCGCGAGCGCCCAGATACAAATCGCCGAGGCCGCTTCCCGCCGGGATCAGAGAGCCCAGGCCGATCGATTGAAGGAAGGCAGCGCCCTCGTCGGTAAGGTTGTCGCCGAGGATGAATGTGTACGGGACATCCATGAAGATGACGAGGCGCTCCCACAAACCGAGGCTCCACGTGAGGTGACCCGTGAGCTGAGAGTGCACGAGCTGGAGGCGCTGATCGGGGATCGGGCCATTGGTGACTTGGAGCTCCATCGTGTCCCGGGAGAAGTCCAAGTAGACTTGAAAGCCGAACCGCACGTGGCCCTGCCCATCGGCGTTGCTCACTGCGAACCCATCGGTCGCGAGCTCCGAGGGCCGAAATTGGTTCAGATCGAACTGGGGAAGCGCTTGCGCTGCGCCGTGCGACGCGAAACCGAGACCACCCACGATGATCATCAGGACCACGACCCAAGCCCGGCTGGATCTCGTCGGGCTCTCTTTCACCCCAGCCTCATGAAAACTAGAACCTCGTGATCCCCCTCGCGTGCCCTACCCCTTGGACACGCGGGCGAAGTTTGATGGGTGTGCTCATGTGTTGGAGATCGGGACGGCAGTCGCCCACCCCGTACTGCGGGTCTTCCTCGTCGTTCGCTGTGACCAAGTACATCCCGGTAGGGGTGGTTTCAATTCGGCGAACTTGGAGGCCAAGGGTATCGGCAAAGCTCGCGATGAGCTGCTGCACACCATCGGCCATGTTCTTCTGACCTTCCACGGCGAGCCCTTCTCGGAATCCGTTGATCAAGCTGGGGACGAACCGATCGTTGCAGATCACGCGGATTCTCGGGTAGCGGTCCATGTGGACCTGGATCGATTCTTCGTCGATGCTGAAGGTGCCCTCCCCCTTCTGGTTGAGCCCGACTTCACCGCAGTAGAGCATGGACACACTTCGCGTCGCACAGTTCCCAATGAACGGGAAAACCTCGAGCAGGAACGTGCCGAAGGCCTGGTCGAACCGATACCAATGATCGGGCTTCGCGCCGATCTGTGAGTTGGCGCTCATGTACTGCTTCATGCACAGCTGCCGCGTGCCGTTCTCGTTGATGCGCCAGTGAAACTCCGGTGAAATGTTCTCGCGAGGCCATACACCACTCATCGCGTCGACCCACAGGAACGCGTTGGGTTCGACTTGGTGTTGGGGCTCGTCGCGCTCGATAATGCTGTCGAGGAATAGCTCGGCCAGTCCGCGATTCCCGGTAGTTGAGCCGATGGCGGCGGTGAACACGCCGTTGGGGTCTCGGTCCTTCCACTCCCAGGGAAGGAAGACTGAGCACGCGCCAATATCCACGCTGACGTTCCGGTCACCGGAAAACACGACCTGGTTCTCGGTTCCTTCGTCTTCGAAGAACGGAGCTTCGATGTACCAGCTCGTGGTCGAAGCCAAATCCGTCGGCGGGTTGTGGCTTTGCTGATAGAAGCTGTGACCGCTGGAGATCATCCGGCTGAACTGATCTCCGTGCCAGTTGTAGGGCGTGTCGTTCGTCTCTGGGTAGTAGGAGTAAGGGATCGAGTGTGACCACCGCTTGTTCAGAGTCATCTGCTTGGCGGGATCAGGGTCGGATTCACCAGAAGGGTACTGCCGCTTTGCGAGCATCCGCTCACCGCAATGCTTCCGGCCCACCTTCTGTTCGTAGTAGGCGTCGCACACGTAGAAGTTGTCGTTGACTCGGCCTCCGTCATCGCCAACCTGGAGCAGCGCTACGCAGTTGAACTCGAGCCCGAAGAACGTCCATTGGCACTTGTACGCCGCATCGGGGAGCACATCGTGGAACACGAAACCGCCGTCCGGCTCGGTCAGCAACGGCACCCACGTCTCCGTGGCCATGTCGAAGTACCGCAACCAACCTGTGCCCTTCAGATTCTCGGTTTCGATGAGGACAGGATCGAGCACCGTCTGGATCTCGATGTAGTCTGCTTTCGGCGTCACTCGCGTGCTCAGGCCACAGTTCACATCGTCCTGGCCCATGACCAGCAGTCCCAAGAGCGGCACGAGGGGCAGTAGTCTTCGATTCATGTGCGTCCCCTTCCGCCCATAGTACATTCAAGAGACCTCTTTCGTCTGCGATTTAGCGCAACTGCCGGAGTGGGCCGGACCCGTCACGTGGAACCCGGGTGTTGATTCGGCGCAGGATCTCGAACCAGCGAATCGTGTCGACCGAAGGCATGGGCTTGCCCGTATTGGTGAGTGCCACGGCCAGGTCACGCTCTGGATCCGCCCAACCCATGATGTTCATCAGCCCGATGTGGCCAAATGCCTGCCCGCAATGCGGTCCGTAGAATCCGATCGGGTCGTTCCCCAGCATGAAGCCCATCGAGTAGGCCATGGGGATCTTGATGCTGCGGTCGAACCGCCCTGGGCTCTGCGGCTCGATCGCCTTCGCGATGGTCGACGGCGACAAGATACGGTGCCCGTCATAGGTGCCTCCCTTCACCAACATGTCGAAGAAGCGAGAGATTTCGTTCGTCGTTCCAATGAGGTTGGCCGAGGGAACGACGCCAGTGCGAAAGCGAGGGTCGTTGATCAAGTCCACCAGGTCCGGCACCGAGAGGCCGAGCGCCCTTTCTAGAGTCTGCTTCATCGGCCACCCGGGCTTCGGACCCGTGAACGCATCAACTGCAACCTCGTCGAGCTCATCTTCGGCCACGCCGTAGTTGAAGTGACGCATCCCCAGGGGCTCACCGATCTCCCTGGCGAGAAACTCGCGAATCCCCATTCCAGTTACGCGGTGGATCAACTCCGCAAGAATGAAGCCACCTGTGAGCGTGTGATACGCCGGAACCGTTCCTGGAGTGAATTTCGGTTCCAGGTCGTAGATCGCGCTGAGGATGCGATCCGGTGTCTCAAGCATGTCGAGCCCGAGCAGCTCCGGAGGTACGTCGGGAATCCCTGCTTCATGGCTGAGCAGTTGGCGAATCGTGATGCGATGCTTCTGACGGTGCGCGAACTCAGGAATGAAGGTCGCGACCGGCTCATCGACCTGAAGTTTGCCTCGATCCGCCAAGAGATGAACCAGGACCGCGGTCACCACCTTGGATCCCGAAAAGAAGCTGAACAGCGTATCGGGGGTTGCGGCTACGAGCTCGGCATCGTCGTCGTCTTTGGGCGAGTTGCCGCGCGCATGGCCGATGGTGCGATCGAGGATCACCTCCCCGCGTCGCCGAATGCACAGCCCAAGAGCGGGATGAAGACCCGCCTCGTAGAAGCTGACGACGGCCGACCAGATCGCTTCGACGTCCTGAGGGCGCACGCCCACGCTCCGGGGATCGACCTCCCGCTCGCTCCGCGTGGTGACCGAGGTGCTCGGGAAAGCCCGGATCCGCTTGTGGTTTCGACCCAGAATCCGCATGGCCCCGTGAAGACTAGCCCCAAGCGCGAGGGCGTTCACGCGCACGCCGTGGACGGGCCTTGGCTGAGGGTGGCTGGAAGTTCTTCTCTCGACTCTAGGGCGCGGTCTGGTAGCGCTCTCTCTTGCTGATCTTGATCGATTC
>CALLDH010000281.1 GCA_937998345.1 uncultured bacterium
ACCCTGCGGACGGGTCGGCTTGCAAAGGTGGCCGGAGGGGCTTGAGGCCTGAGGCCACGCAAGCCTCCCCTCGGAGCTCGCGCCCAATCGGCGATGGTTGCTGTCGTGCCGATTGTCACTCGCTACGCCGCTGGGTCCCCGCATCGCGCCCCGCCGTGCCCCTCCACACGGAACCATCCACGAAGAAGGAAAAAGGGGACAGTCCCCTTTTTCAAAGGGTTAAGTCCAAGCACGTCACACCCGATGCCCCTCGTACGTCGGGAGCCGGTCTCCGGTGGTGCGGTTAGTCCGCGTATGGAATTGCTTCGCAGGCTTCGTGGGCTCCCTGCCACCTCATTAGCGTCGTCTCCGGCTTCCCGTTGTCGTCGTAGCTGATCACTGCATACGTCAACCCACTATCTTGTCCGAGGTACTGCAAGTCCAAGTTGATCATCTTCACCCAGGTGCCGGTGTTCACTAAGATGCGCTCGTTCGGGAGCTGTAAGAAACGCGGGCCGTGGCTGTGGCCGACGATGAGGGTGTGGGCGCCTCGGATCTTGTTGAGCGCGCGGATCGCTCGTTCGTCGTAGCCGCCACTCGTGACTTCGAGCACCTCTTCGCGAACCAGTCGCGGGAAATTCATGATGCGGTCGCGCCAGGCTTGGATTGTGAAAACGCGGTGGCGAAGGAAGTATACAGTCGAGCGCCAGAGGAACTGGAAAACGAAGCGTGGATCTAACAACGCCGATGACCAGAGGAAGCGGCCCAGTGGCTGGATCCGATCGATGTGGCTTCGTATCTCTTTGAGTGGGTTCATCACCTCGAGAATCCACAGGCTGCCCCAGGGCAGTGCCAAGACTTCGGTTCCGTCCCGCCGAGTGCGCGTCATCTGCGAGTAGTCCACACGGTGAATGCGCTCGAACTGATGGCCGTGTCGGATCTGGATGCCTTCGGGAAGGTAATAGGTGTCAGACGAGGTCACGAAGTGCACTCGCTCGGCGGCTTCGCCTGGCGCCACGTAGCGAAGAAAGAACTCCTGCACACCAGAGAACCAAAATTCGAGGTCGTGGTTCCCCGGAAGGTAGGTCACGCGGTTCGTCGGCTTCTGTAGAAACTCGCGGATCGCGAGCACGAACTTCGGATGCCCCTCCAGGCACTGCTGGAGCTTGGCGATCGCGACGTCTTCGGTCACTTCAGTCGGCCACTCGCCCGCGATCTTCACCTTCAGGAGGTCGAAGATGTCCCCGTTCAGAATCAGCTCAATGCTCCCGTCGCTCCCGGCACGCTGTGCGTAGTAGCCGAGGAGCTCCACGAGCCGGTCGTCGTGGATGAAATCCTCGAGCGGATTCAGCTGTCCCCGCCGGGTCCCCGTCCCGAGATGCAGATCGCTGAGCACGAGCCGAAGCAAAGTCATCGCTTGCTACCTCCAATCGAGGTTACGCAAAGCGGGGGGATGGGCCAGCTTCTTACAAGCCGCTCGACTTGAGGCTCTGGTTCTGCTCTTCGGTCAGGGGAAGATGCAGACCGCACTCCCGCGTTTTGCCCAGGATACGGCCGTCGCGCGGATCCATATCGGCAGTCGTGGGAATCGTAGAGTGATGGTCGCCAATCGAGCGGTACCCCTGCTCGAACATCGGATGGTAGGGGAGGTCGTGGCGTTCCATGTAGGAGGTCACCTGTTCGACGGACCAGTGAAGAATCGGATGGATCTTGAGGCGGCCGTCTTGCCGATCGATGCGGCGCAGCCCCGCGCGATGCTCGGTCTGCTCAGCGCGCAACCCAGCCATCCAACCCTGTGCGCCGAGATCGCGAATCGCCCTTTGCATGGGCTCGACCTTGTTGATCTGGAGGTAGCGGTCGACGCCTTCCTCCCCTTGCTCCCAGAGCTTCCCGTACAGCGCTTCCTGACGAGCGGGAGACATCTGTGCCGAATAGAAACGAACGTCGAGCTCCAAGCGTTGGATCAGCTCTTCGGCGAACTGATACGTTTCACCGAAGAGGTAGCCCGTATCGACGCAGACGATCGGCGTGCCGGGAGCCAGCCTGTGCACGAGGTGCAGCATCACTGCCGAGGTTGCGCCAAAACTCGTTGATGCGATCAGCTTGTCGCCGAACCGCTCCGAGGCCCATTCGATGAGCTCTTCGGGGGACGAGGCTCCGAGGACTCGATTCTGTTGATCGAGCTCAGAATCCACTGAGGCGACGCGCACGGCTTCCATGATGATCCAGAGTAACTTGACAAGTCTGGTGCGGGTTTGCAACGCGTCCAGTCTTGGATGGCCACTCTAGCCCCAAAAAGCGCTAAAATACAGCTGATTTGCTTCCTCGGCCCAGCAATGATTCTTGACTTAAGTTGTGTGGAATCATCGTAGCGTCACGAATTCCTCGGCCGAAGTTGGGTGAATCCCGATGGTCGCATCGAACTGGGCTTTGGTGGCTCCAGCTTTGATCGCCACCGCAAGCCCTTGGATGATCTCCGCGGCTCCGTGGCCGGCCATGTGGCAGCCGATCACTCGGTCGTTCGAGGCGTCCACCACCAATTTCACGATGCTGTGTTCTTTTCGCTCGCTGAGCGTGAGCTTCAAGGGCGTGAAAACCGACCTGTAGACGCGGACGTCCTGGCAACGGTGCCAGGCCTCGGCTTCGGTGAGACCCACCGTCGCGAGCTCCGGTTGGCAGAACACGGCGGTGGGGATGCTCATGTAGTCGATGCGGTGCTCGCCTTGGCCATAGAAATGATGTGCGAAATGCATAGCCTCGGCGAGGGCAACGGGCGTGAGCTGGATGTGATCGGTGACGTCGCCGACCGCGTGAATGGAGGGCACTGAGCTCGTGAAGTCGTCATCTACGACGATCCCTCCCCGGTGGCCAAGCTCGACACCGAGGCCTTCGAGTCCAAGTCCTTCGATGCGGGGCTCCCGTCCGATCGCAAAGACGGGAAAGTCGGTTTCGAGAACTTCGCCGTTGCTCAGCTGAGCTTCGAATCCCACGTTGGTTTGCCGAATCTCCTCCACGCGTGTCTCGAGCAGGATTCGCATGCCTTTGGCTTCGAGCTCGTCGTGAAGGTGGCATCGGAGGTCGCGGTCGAACCCGCGCAAGATCTCTTCGCCTCGATGAACGAGGGTGACATCGACTCCGAGGGCACAGAGGACCGAGCCCAGCTCGAGGGCGATGTATCCGGCACCGACCACCATCATGCGTTCCGGCAATTCTTCGAGTGAGAACACTGCATTGGAGGTCAGGGCGTGTTCGCGTCCGGGAACGTCCGGCACGATGGCTCTACCGCCAGTTGCGAGCAGAATCCTCTCGGCCGAGTGCTGGGTTCCGCAGACCTCGACGGTGTGTGGGTCCAGCAGTCGTGCCGGGCCCTTCACGAGATCCGCACCGGCGCCCTCGAGCAGGCCCTCGTAGATACGGTTCAGGCGTGCGATCTCGCGGTCCTTGTTGGCGAGCAGCGTGGCCCAATCGAACGAAGATTCGGTCGACCACCCGTAACCCCGCGCGTCCTGGAGATCGTATGAGAAGTGGGACCCATAGACGAAGAGCTTCTTGGGAATGCACCCGACATTGACACAGGTGCCACCCATGCGATCCATCTCGGCGATTGCCACCCGCGCGCCGAGCTCGCTCGCCATTCGCGCGGCCCTTACCCCGCCGGATCCGGCGCCAACGACGAAGAGGTCGTAGTCGTATTCAGCCATTCTTGCTCACCTCGAAATCTCGGCCACGGGTATGGCTGAGCGCCGCCGTCGTTACCAGCTGGCGAACTCGCGAAGCGCCGCGACTGCCGAAAGCTCGGTGCATCCGCCCTGGAGCAGCGTCATCGCGCCTTCCTCGGTCACGCCGACATAGAGCTCGCGTGAGTCGTCCGGTACGAGCGGAACGAGCCTCTCGCTCACTTCGGCCTTGGCCAGCAGACCGTTGAGCGCGCGCACCAAGGCCCGTACGGCCACGGTTCCCGTCTCGGCATCTTCGTAGTCCTCGTCAGTGATGGCACTGAAGTGCTCGCCCGCACGCAAGACCAGCGGTCCCTCTTCGGTGCCGATTCGCTGAAGTTTCACAGGCGCGATCTCGGGATTGAGGTTTGCCAAGGAAGCGACGAGCTGATGTGCGTTCACGGAGAAGTAGACATTGTGCATGAAGAATCGGTCACTACCGCGACGGCGCGCTGCGACTGAAGCGTCGTCGTTACCCCGATAGTACAGTCCGAGGATGTCCATTCGGCGGGAGTCGACCCGCGACTCTTCGATGTTGGATGTGATCGCCGAGAGCTGTTTCGTGTCGAGCTCGCAAGCAAGCCCTGCGGCGTTGAGGAGTCGTACGAAATCCTCATCGCGCTTGGAGTAGGTTACGCTCCCTTCCCGAGGATGCAGATCCTCGGCCGGCGGCTCGACCGACTCTTTCAGCGACGCTGTCATGACCCCCTGTGCAATTCAGTGTTCAACAAATGGGAAAAAAGGTCGACCCTCTGACACAAATCGGTGGCCGAGAGGGCGAAAGCTCTGTATTTCCGCTCTTCGGCGGTGCCGAGCCGCACAGCCGTTCACTCGAAATGCTCACGATTCGCCACAGCACAGCACGAATCAGGCCGACATCGGCTTGTCGCCTCAGGGAGCTCGCCGGACTGGTGCCTACCGGATCCGGCGATGACCGTGGATGCCGACGAGCCTCGTGGTATCCACCCGCAACGACAGCAAGAGCGTGAACAGTCGCCGCGATGCCTCGAGGTCGAAACCCAGCTCACGTAGCTCTCGCTTGAGCACCCGCCCGGCACGATCGTGCGTGACCTTCTTGGCCATGTCCAGGGCCTCCATTTGATTGATGCCGTCCGCGTCCGCGATTTGGCGAACGATATCGATGTACTCGGTGATGTGCTCGGACAGAAGCTCGTGCGGGATGGCGATGGAGACGAGCTCCCGCCCGTCATCCATTCGAAAGTCCAAGACGAATCGCTGCTCGGTGACGCTTACGTGCAGTGTCGCCGCGTCTTCGCCGCTACTCTTGGCCTTCGAGAGGAGCTCGCGAATGTTCGCTTCCCACTCGACGTGCTGAGCTTCTGAGCCGCGCTGCAACGTGCGCTCATCGATGACCACGGCGCTCAGGGGCATTCGCGAACCATATCAGCTTCGACTGGGTCTGCATCTCTGGCGCGTGGGCTGCTATGGTCTGTCGGTGGCACCGGATTTGAGCGAGCGTAGGGACCAGGTCGTCTATCGATGGGACCTCGATAAGACGTATCTCCGGACGGAGTTCGACACCCTCCGCGACCTGGTGCGCACCGCGTTCGAGCCGGCATCTCGCAAGCGCGCATATCCGGGTGCAGGCGCTCTACTGAGAGAGATCCGCGCGACCGACCCTGCGGCGATATTCATCTTGTCGGGGAGCCCCGAGCAGATGCGGAGCGTCCTCGAAGCCAAGCTCAGGCTGGACGGGATTCGCTGGGATGGCTTCACGCTCAAACCCAGTTTGCGAAACTTGGTCCGCGGCAAGTTTCGGTTCCTGCGGGACCAGCTCAGCTACAAGCTGACCGCGTTGCTCCGCTCGCGGACGAACGTATCACCCGAGACCGATGAGATCCTCTTCGGCGACGATGCGGAGGGTGACGCGTTCATCTATTCGCTCTACGCCGACATTGCGGCAGGGCGCGTAAGTCAGGAACTTCTGATGAAAGTCGCAGAAGCTGCGGAGGTTTATCCCGAGGACGTCCCGGAGCTCGTCCGCATCGCCGCTCGGGTTCCTCGGTGCGACACCGTTCGGCGCATCTTCATCCACCTCGAGCGCGTTTCCTCGACTGCGGGGTTCAGCGACTTCGGGCGGCGCGTGTGCCCCTTCTACAACTATTTCCAGCCTGCGCTGGTCCTGCTGGAGGACGGCGCACTCGATGCACAGGCAGTTCTGCGAGTTGGCGCCGATTTGGTCGTCGCCCACACGTTCAACCCGGAGGTGCTGGTGGCTAGCTTCGATGACCTCCGAAGGCGCGGCTATCTGAGCAAACGCGTGGTTGACCGTATTGCTGAGGTTTCCGCGACGATCGAGCCGTCGACGTTCGGGCAGGCGTCGAGCCCGCTCCAATCGCTCGTTCGCGCGATGGAAGCAGCGCGCGCCGAGCTCCCAGACGAGGTGGAGGTCGATTCGGTGAAGGAGGACTACCTCACTCTCTTCGCAGGAGATCGCGTCCGCGCAAAGGCCGCGAAGCGGAGGGCCCTTTGGACTCGCGAGAGCCCCTAGTCCTTGCTGCGCTGCCGCACGCCTAGCATCTCCAGCGCATCCTCAGCGAGCTCCCCGAGGGTCGTCTTGGTTTCGTCCTCGAAGTCTTCGATAGTCACGATTCGCTCGTCGCCCACGAAGCGTTCGAGATCTGCGAGGGCCTCCGGGTCCTGCATTTGCGCCAGGGCTTCGATGGCGGCGGCCACCACCTCAGCGCTTGGGTGATCGAGAAATCGTCGAATCAAGGGGAGGGCGCTCGGCTCGGCGATTTCCGCGAGTACCCACGGGAGCTCGGACATCGCGATCCCGTCGGCGTTTCGGTCGAGAGCTCGCTCGATGCCGCGCGCCACCTCGGCGTAGCGTTCGTACCCCAGGTCTCGCAGAGCTTCACCGGCAGCGACTCGGACACGCGGCTCGCCGTCGTCCAAGATGGCGATCAAGGCGTCGGTCATGCGCGGGCCAGGGACCTGCGCGCAGAGATCGGCTAGCCGTTCGAGGCGCATCCCGCCTTCCTTGCGGTCTTCCATTTGAAGCGCGCCATGGGTCTCCCGTTCGAGAAGAGTGATGAGCTCCTCGGAGCCCTTCTTGTGAAGCAGCGCGGACTCGGCTTTCAGCAATACGCGGTCCGCGTCAAAAATGCGTTGGAGCTCATCAGGGAGTGACATCGTTCGCACCATCCTTTTGGGGCTGCTCCCCCTTCGAGCGCAGCGGCTCGAGCTCTCGAAGCAGGGATCGTACACGATCCACCGCGTCGCCGGATTCCTCGTCTCGATAGCGCCGACTCAGCTTCATGTCGGGGGAAAGACTCCATCCGGCGCCCGGCGTAGCAACGAGCGGCATTAGCCTGGCGGGGTCGAGCGGAGTGTCTTCACGAAGGTGCAAGGTCACACGCTGGAGCTCAGCTTCACAACCGAGCGCACGAAGCTCTCGGAGCGGGGGTTTGAGCGACATCACGCGCACGAAATCGCGGGCTGGAGCCGGAGGCGCGCCGAAACGCTCTTCCATCTCCGTCGCGAGGTCATCCACTGCCTGTTCGTCCACAGCCGTAGCAAAGCGACGGTACAGCGAGAGCCGCAGCCCGATGTCATCGATGTATTCTTCGGGCAGATAGTGCTCGAGCTCGATCGAGAGCTCGGGGTCGACTTCCTGCTGGACGTGCTCGCCCTTGAGCTCCGAAACCGCCTCGTTGAGCATCTGGACGAACATGTCGAACCCGACGAGCGAGGCATTGCCGCTTTGCTCCGATCCGAGGAGGTTGCCGGCACCTCGAAGCTCCATGTCGAGCGTAGCAACGCGGAACCCGGCCCCTAGGCCGGAGAAACGCTCGAGTGCTTCCATTCGGACCCGCGACTCTTCGGACATCTGGCTCGGCGGCGGCGTGATGAGGTAACAATACGCGCGCTGGTCCGAGCGCCCGACACGTCCCCGCAGCTGATAGAGCTGGGCCAGCCCCAAGGTGTCCGCGCGATCGACCAAAATCGTGTTGGCTCGCGGGATGTCGAGTCCGCTCTCGACGATTGCGGTCGAGCACAGTACGTCGTAGGCGCCCTCGACGAAGTCGGTCATCGTTTGGTCGAGAAGCGCCGGCTTCATCTGGCCGTGCGCGACCGCGATTCTCGCGTTCGGAAGAAGATCTTGTAGGCGTTGGGCTCGCTCGTATAGTCCTTCAATACGATTATAGACGAAGAATACCTGCCCTCCGCGGCTCAGCTCCCGCTCAATCGCCTCTTTGATCAGATGCTCGTCCCAGCGGCACACGAACGTCCGCACGGCGCGCCGGTCCTGAGGCGCCGTCGTGATCAACGAAAGCTTCCGCATGCCTCCCACCGCGAGCTGCAGGGTGCGCGGAATCGGCGTCGCGCTGAGTGTCACCACATCGACATTGGTACGGAGCTTCTTGATGCGCTCCTTATGGGTGACCCCAAAGCGCTGCTCTTCGTCGACCACGAGGAGGCCGAGCTTCGCGAAGTGCACGTCCTTCGAAAGAAGCCGATGCGTGCCGATGACTACATCGACCGTCCCATCTTTCAAAGCGTTCAAGACCTCGATTTGCTTGGTGCGAGGGACAAATCGGGATAGGACTTCGACGCGGAGTGGGTAGTCGCCCAAGCGTGCAGAGAACGTGCGGTAGTGCTGCTGCGCCAACACCGTGGTTGGACACAGGACGCCGACCTGTCTTCCGCTCATCGCGACTCGGAAAGCAGCGCGAAGGGCGACTTCGGTCTTTCCGAATCCCACGTCTCCACACACCAGACGGTCGGTAGGCTGCGGTTCCTCGAGGTCTGCCATCACGTCGTCGATCGCTTTCTCCTGGTCGCGCGTTTCCTCGAACGGGAACGTTGCCTCGAACTCCGAATACGCAGATCCCGCGGCTTCGATTGGCTCGCGGCGAGCTGCCGTCCGCTCCGCGTACAGCTTGAGAAGCTCCTCGGCCATCTGCTGAACCGCTTTTCGGACGCGCCCCTTCTTCGTTGCAAACGTGGAACCGCCGAGCCGGTCGAGCCTGGGTTGATGCCCCTCGCCGCCCTTGAACTTCTGGATAATCCCCAGGCGCGTCACCGGGAGGAACAACTTGTCGCCGCCGGCGTACTCGATGACCATGACCTCGACGGTTTGAGCCGTGCGGCCATGAAGCCGGTCCATCGCGGTGAGGCTGAGAGCCTTGTGCCTCAAGCCGAGATACTTGCCCACTCCGTGGTCGACGTGGACGACGTAGTCACCGGGGCTGAGCTCGCGCAGATCCTCGAGGAAACGCTGCTGCTGCCGGCGTGTCTGGCGCTTGACTCGGCGTTGGCGAACGCGCGAGCCGAAGATCTCTTCCTCGGTGATGTACGCGATGCCCTCGCTCCACAAGACGAATCCATCGCGGAGCTCGCCCAAACGGACTTCGTCCAAGACCCGCTTCGCTACCCCGTAGCTCCGGAGCAGGTCGACCAGACGATCCGCTTGATGCTGTGTCCTGCCGACCAGTGAGACTCGCACGCCTTGCTCGGTCCATTCGTGGAGCTGGTCGGCAAGCGGTTGCAGACCCCGGTCCCCGTGGGCTTTGTGCGCGCGGAGCTCGGAGATGAGCGCCTGCTGGTCGGACGCGTCCACGCGGAGCAACCCGTCCCCAGGCGGCGCAAGCGCCGCAACGATGGGGCCCTCATCTTTGCCGGCCGCACCGTGAACCGCCAATCGATGCGCCACGAAGAGTGGATATGCTTGCAAACGTTCGGCGAGCTCGTCCTCGGTCATGTAATACGCCGAGAGCTCGAAGGTGGGCCGATCCCGCCGCGCGGCGTGTTCATCGATGGCGTGGTGCTGCTCGTCGCGCACCGACTCGGCGATGGCCAGCGGGTCTGCCAACACCAGGCGCGCCTCTTGCGGGATGTAATCGAAGAGCGTGTCGAGCCCCTCGAAGTAGGCGGGTAGCAGCGCGTTCGAGATTAATGCGCCGGAGCCGCGGTCGAGCTCGGAGCTGAGCTCTCTTGCCTGCAAGGTCGGCATGTTCATCTCGTCGCAGAGCTCGCGCACGACGGTCTTCGCTCGGGCAATGCCTGCGGGCGTATCGGGCACCTCGCGCGCGGATGCGAGCAGAACCGCGTCGGTTTCGTCGGCGGTCTTCTGATCATCTGGATTGAAGCGGCGGATCCTCGAGACCAGGTCATCGTCGAGCTCGATTCGAAAGGGCAGCGCCGCGTCGGGTCCGTACACGTCGATCAGAGAGCCACGCGCCGAAAACGTTCCGCGATCCTCGACTAACGGTACACGGAGATAACCGAGCTCCATTAGCCGTCGCACCAACTCGTCGCGCTCGATTTGCTGTGCGATCTCGAGCGAAAGCAGCCCCGACCGAACATGTTCCATCGGAGGAACTCGGCGAAGAAATGCCGACGCAGGCACGATGAGCGCGCGCCAGGGCTGCCGTTCCGCGAGCTGTGCCAGCACGGCCATGCGCTGCATCTCGGCCCGTCGGTCCGG
>CALLDH010000282.1 GCA_937998345.1 uncultured bacterium
TTCTCGTCTTCCATGAAAGGCTCGAGATGTGCGACGGACTTCTTCATGACTCGCGCGCTTTTCACCACCTGCGGAAGGAACATTTTGCCGTCACCGAAGAGGTCGCCGACGACCGCCATGCCGTTCATCAGCGGTCCTTCAATGACATCGAGCGGACGCGCATATTTCAGACGGGCTTCCTCCGTGTCTTCGATGACGAAGTCCACGACTCCGTTGACCAGGGCGTACGACAGACGTGATTCGACCGGGGCCTCGCGCCAACTGAGGTCGTGCTTTTGCCTCTTCCCCTTGCCTTTCACCGTCTCCGCCAGCGTGACGAGGCGCTCGGTCGCGTCAGCGCGGCGGTTGAAGAGGACGTCCTCGACGTGCTCGAGGAGCTCTTTCGGGACCTCTGCGTAGACCTCGAGTTGGCCGGCGTTGACAATCCCCATGTCCATGCCCGCAGCGATTGCGTGATAGAGGAACGCCGAATGCATGGCTTCGCGCACCCGATTGTTGCCCCGAAACGAGAAGCTCAGGTTGCTCACCCCGCCGCTGATCAGCGCTCCCGGACAGCGCTCCTTGATCTGCCGCGTCGCCTCGATGAAGTTGATCGCGTACTCATTATGCTCCTCGATCCCGGTAGCTACCGCGAATACGTTGGGGTCGAAGACGATGTCGGTAGGCGCGAACCCTGCCTCTTCGACGAGGATCCGGTAGGCGCGAGCGCAGATCTCGACCTTCCGCTCGATGGTGTCGGCCTGTCCTTCTTCGTCGAAAGCCATCACGACGGCGCCAGCACCGTAGCGGCGCACGCGACGCGCCTTCTCGAGGAACTCGGCCTCGCCCTCTTTCAAGCTGATGGAATTGACGAGGGATTTGCCCTGAACGCACTTCAGACCGGCTTCGAGAACACTCCATTTGGAGCTGTCGATCATGACGGGCACGCGCGAAATTTCGGGTTCGGCGCCTATCAGATTCAAAAACGTGGTCATCGCTTGCTCAGAGTCGAGCATGCCTTCGTCCATATTGATGTCGATGATATTTGCGCCGCTACGTACCTGCTGAAGGGCCACGGAGACCGCTTCCGGGTAATCGCCTCCGGTGATCAGCTTCCGGAACTTGGCCGAGCCGGTCACGTTGGTCCGCTCGCCGACCATGAGGAAATTGGTCTCTGGGCGAACCACCAACGGCTCGAGCCCGCTGAATCGCGGATAGTGCGCTTCACGCTCCGGTTGGGGGCGCGGCGGCACGTCCCGGACGGCCTCGGCGATCGCCCGGATGTGGTCCGGCGTCGTGCCGCAGCAGCCACCAATGATGTTGATCATCCCGTCCATGGCGAAGCCACGCAGGAGCTCGGCCATCTCTTGCGGAGTTTGATCGTAGCCGCCGAACGCGTTGGGTAGACCCGCGTTGGGATAACAATGCACGTGGCAATCAGCGATCCCGGCAAGCTCGTTCAGGAACGGGCGCATCTCCTGAGCGCCTAGCGAGCAGTTGATCCCTACTGCCAGCGGCTGAGCATGCTCGATCGAGACGTAAAACGCCTCGACGGTCTGGCCGGACAAGGTGCGGCCGCTCTTATCTACGATGGTGACCGAAATCACGATGGGAAGACGGACGCCCTTTTCGGCAAAGACGTCGTCGATCGCACAGAGCGCAGCCTTGGCATTGAGTGTATCGAAGATCGTTTCGACGAGCAGGAGGTCCGAGCCACCATCGATCAGGCCACGCACTTGCTCCGCATATGCTTCGCGCGCTTGGTCGAAGGTGAGCGCTCGGAAGCCTGGATCATCGACGTCCGGACTGAGGCTCAGGGTCTTGTTGAGAGGGCCGATTGCGCCGGCAACGAAGCACGGCTTGTCGGCGTGCCTCGCGGTGGCCTCTTTGGCAAGGCGCGCAGCGGCAACGTTGAGATCGTACACCACTTCCTGCAGGTCGTAGTCCGCTTGCGAGAACGCGTTCGCGTTGAACGTGTTGGTTTCGATGATGTCCGCGCCGGCGTCTAGGTACTCCTCGTGGATCCCACGGATCACGTCCGGCCGCGTTAGAACGAGTAGATCGTTGTTGCCTTGCAAGCTCCCCGGATGATCGCGAAAGCGGTCGCCCCGAAAGTCCGCCTCCGTGAGGTCCGCGCGCTGGATCATCGTGCCCATCGCACCGTCGAAGAAGACGATCCGTTCCTCGATTAGCTGCTTCAGCCGCTGTGTCGTTGCCTTGTCGCTCATTCCGTCCAAACCTCGCTCAGAGGGACTGCCGTATTGACCCAAAAGAGGGGACCACGCCCGTAGAAGGCTCACGGAGTTCCCCTTTCGTAGGGGGCAGCGTTCAGCTGATTATGATATAATCCTGATGGGTTAAGGTAAGATGCTTAGACTGGTGCGCTGCCGATGAATACCGACAGACTGGCTTTTGGTACCGCGTGGGTTCGCTTCTTGTTGGCAGCTTGCGGGATTTGGCTCGTACCGCTCCTGTATCCCCCGATGACCGCGCATCGCTGGGTGTTCATCGCGTATGCCGCGGTCGCGATCGTGGAGCAGTTTCTGATCTGGCGCGATATCGCAGGTCCCTGGCGTCCATTCTTAGGCGGTATCCTCGACATGGCGCTGCTGACGTTCATCGTCCAGCGGATCGGCTCCTCTCGCACCGTAATCGTGGCGCTCTACTTCGTTGCCGGCATCGTCAACTCACTGGTGGTGACGCCCAGAATGGGGGTCCTGCTCTCGAGCATTGGCGCAGCGATGTACTCGTCGGTCGTCATCATGGAGGTCCGTGGGGCGCTTCCGTTCGCGCCAGACGGACCGGCCTGGCTTCAGGCACATCGGCCCGACGCGCTCGAAGGGTTCCTGCAAGCCTTCATGGTCACTGTCCTTCTGATGTTCTGCACCGCGATCGTCGCCACTCTGATCCAGAAGATCAATCAGCGCGGGAACCAACTCGTCGTCGCCAACGAACGTCTCGCGGAGCTCTCCCGACAGGACCCATTGACCAAGCTTTGGAACCGCCGGCACATCCTGAGCCACATCGAACAGGGCCTGGCCTGGCTGAATCGCGGACGGCCCATGGCAGTTGTCATGATCGACCTGGACCAGTTCAAACGGGTCAATGACAATCACGGCCACCTCGAAGGGGACCAGATGCTTCAAAGCGTGGCGGACGCGCTCCGAAGATCGACCCGCGAGGTCGACGTCGTCGGCCGCTACGGCGGCGACGAATTCGTCATCGTCCTTCCGGACACGAATCAGGAGGAGGGACGGGTCGCAGGAAACCGTTTCGTCACTGCAATCCGCGAGGTCGGCATGAAGTTCGACCCGGCGAACGCGGTGACCGCCAGCGCAGGGCTGAGCATCGCCCGCCCCGGGGATACGGTCGAAGTCGTCTTGAAACGGGCCGACGATTTCGCATATTCAGCCAAGGGCAAGGGCGGGAACCGTCTTTGCGGTTGAAGCATGTCTGAGAAGGTATTGATCGCTGGCTGCGGCGAAGTGGGAAACGCACTTGCGACCCGACTGCTCGCCGACGGGTGCGAGGTCTGGGGAGTGCGCCGCCGAATCGACGCCCTCGCGAAAGGGGTCCAGCCCTGGCGCATCGACTTGACGGACCCGGAGAGTCTCGACGCGCCGCCCGCTGCCTTCGACTACCTGTTCTACACGGCCAGCGCCGACCGGCGGGATGAAGAACACTATCGATCGGTCTACGTCGACGGGCTGCGTGATCTGTTGGGCGCACTGCGGGATGCACACTGCCCACTGCGGCGAGTCTTCTTCACGTCGAGCACCGCGGTGTACGGGCAGAGCGACGGCGAATGGGTGGACGAGCACTCGGTCACCGAGCCATCCCGGTTCAACGGGCGCATTCTGCTCGAGGCCGAAGCGATCGTGCGAGAGGCCCCGGAGACGGGGATCAACGTGCGACTGTCGGGCATCTACGGGCCGGGAAGAACACGGCTCGTGCGTAAGGTCCGGAACGAGGAAGCCACGCCGACTGCCAGTTGGACGAATCGCATCCATGTCGAGGACTGCGCAGGGGCGCTCCGCCATCTGATGCGCGTCGCAGATCCAGAAAACCTCTACCTGGGTTCGGATGACGAACCCGTCACGACGGCAGACGTCGTGAACTGGATGCGTGCCGAGCTAGGCCTCGACGCACCGCACCCGGCACTCTCCGAGAACCGAACCGAGCGGCTCAACAAACGCTGCCGGAACGCTCGGCTCCGGGAGGCGGGGTACCAGTTTCAGTACCCGACCTTCCGCGAGGGCTACCGGCCCATCGTGCGAGAGTTTCTCAGCCAGTCCGCTTGATGATGTGGAAGCCGAAGGGCGTCTCGATGACTCCGCTGGTGTCGCCAACGTTGAGGGCGAAGGCGGCATCTTCGAACCCCTTGACCATTTGGCCGCGGCCGAAGCCACCCAAATCGCCACCCGCTTGAGCCGAGCCGCAATCGGAATGCTCGCGCGCCAAAGCCGCGAAGTCTGCCCCACTTTGAAGCTGCTGCTCGATACCGGCGATCTGGGATTCGGCTTGCTCTTTGCTGCGCGTCGCGGAGGAACGCTCCGAGCCGGCATACATGAGTAGAATGTGTGAGGCGTTGATCTGATCTGACATGCTGGTCTCCCCCTTCGAAGGCCGAACCCTAGCAGAAACTCGCTTCGCTCACAGAGGCTAAATCGGGCGCAGTTGGCCCGCGCACGCCGCCTCGACCGCGGCCCGATCGACCTTCCCCGATCGATTGAGTGGAAGTGCGTCGAGCATGCAGATTCGCTTAGGGCGCTTGTGCGGCGCGAGATCGTCCGCCAACTGCGCACGAAGGGTGTCCGCGCTATATCGCGTGGAGTCGGTCACGAGGGCGGCAACCACCTCCTCGCCCCAGTCGTCATGCGGTAGCGAGAAGACGCAAGCGGAAGCAATGCCGGGAGCGCTTTCTAGCCACGCCTCGACCTCCTGGGGCGCGACGTTCTCCCCACCGGTCACGATGAGGTCGTCGATGCGCCCCTGCACGAGGAGCTGACCATCCGGCAAGAACGACCCAAAGTCTCCAGTGCAGAGCCACCCATCCGGCGTCCACGGGGCACCGCTGCGGTCCTCCCCTAGGTATCCGTCCATCAGCACGTCTCCGCGAACCTCGATCTCGCCCGCATGGATCCGCACTTCGATGCCCGGCAGGGGCGCGCCTGATCCAGGTTGGCCGCCTTGTGCCAGACTTTGTGTCGTGATCTGCGAGCAGGCCTCGGTGCAGCCATAGGTCGCGAGGGCGGGAATTCCTCGTTTCGCGGCAAGCTCACGCAAGGCATCAGGGAACGGTGCACCACCGACCAGGACGGCGCGGAGCTCGGTGCGGGGAGTCCAGATCGGCTCCTCGAGTGACAGCAAGCGGCGGAGCATCGTCGGGACCACGCTCAGAAGCGTCACTTGATGCTGCGCCATGAGGCGTGTCACCTCAGCTGGGTCGAAGGCTCCTGGGCTCAACACGATGCAGCTCCTCGCGATGAGGGACCGAGTCACGATCGACAGCCCGCCGACGTGGGCAGGCGGCATGCACAGCAGCCAACGATCTTCAGGGATCCATCCGAGGTTTGCCGCGTGGGCACCTTCCGATGCAAGGAACGCGCGCCTGGATAGCCGCGCGCCGCGAGGGCCGCCTCTCGAGCCGGAGGTGTACGCAATGGCTAGGGTCTGGTCGACGGACCCCGCGAAGGGGATCGACGGCTGGCCGTCCGCGGCGGTTTCGGAAATCTCCGTGGTGATCACATGCGCCGGCCGCGCCTCGGCGAGAATGACGGCGCGTTCT
The DNA here is from genome assembly GCA_937998345.1 of uncultured bacterium. Lineage (GTDB taxonomy): Bacteria > Myxococcota_A > Polyangia > Polyangiales > Houyiibacteriaceae > SG8-38. The sequence continues at coordinate 5,768 of CALLDH010000282.1, forward strand.
CGATCGCTGAGGCGCGGGTGCAGCAACACCGCCGGGCATCCCAGCTCGAAGAGCGCAAACAAGCAGCAAATCGAATCGACGTCCGCGATCGGGCTGAGAGCGACACGAGCCCCGGGCTCGATGCCCTGGGCACGCAGGGACGCGAGCGCGTCGTGGACGCGTGCAGCGACGTCTGCGTAAGACCAGACGCGGCCGTCGGCGATCAGACAGTCGCCCGCCGGCGCTTCATCCGCGGCCGTGAGAATGCTCAACTCATGCATCCGTGTCCTCGTCGAAGTGTAGCCCCAGGCCTGGCGCATCGTGGGGCACGATCTGCCGCTCGCGGATCGCTGCGATCCGGTGCGGTGGCCAAAGGGCAAGCGCCGGATGTGAGCCGAGACCCGCGGCAAGCTCGGTTTGCAGTGCCAGCGCGAGCTCGGCGGTGACCGCTCTCGCGATCGGTCCATCGAAGGTGTGCGACACGAGGTACTGCGCGCCATGCGCCGCGGCACGCTCGGCGATCTCAAACGCCGCCCTCAACCCCCCGAGGACCGTAGGCTTGAGCACGACGGCGCGGATACTGCCGCTCTCGAGCAACCGTTGCGAAAGCTCCTCGTCACGCAGTGATTCGTCGAGCGCATAGGGCAAGGGCAGGTCCAGTGCGGCGGGCCATGCTTCGGGCGCAACGGGCTCCTCGAGCAGCTCTAGCTCGAGCGCTTCCAAGGCCTCGACGTGCCGACGCAGTACTTCGAGTGGGATCCGGCGATTGGCATCGAGCCGGAGAGGGAGCGTCGGATGGGCGCGCCGAATGGCTTCGAGAGCAGTCAGCTCGGCTGCGAAATCGGTCCCGGCCTTGAGCTTCAGATGTGTGGCACCGTCTACGAGGAGCGCATCGGCAGATGCCGGCCATGAGGCTGGAAGGGGTTCCATCACCAGATCCACGATTGGAATCGGTTCCCTCTCTGCGTCGCCGCCCAAGAGCCGATGCAGCGGCTCGTTACGTGTTTGAGCCAGCCAGTCGAGCAGCGCCGTTTCGAGCGCGAAGCGAGCGGCCGGATGCGTCAGTGGATGGGCGGCAAATGCGCCCACGAGAAGCTCGAGGGGGCTGGCGAGCGGATTCGCGGCAACCGGCGCCTCCGCGAGGCGTTGAAGCTCGTCACAAACCTCCGCCATGGAATCGGGTGAGTAGCCCGGAAGCGGAGAAGCTTCGCCGAGCCCGGTCGTGCCGTCGCCGCGCTCGAGCTGAAGGACTGCGAACGCTCGTTTGGAGAGACCTGCAGCGGCGCCTGCGAGCGATCCTGTGAGCTCACCTTCGAGCACGTCGATCTGAGCATGGAGCTCCGTCACAACGCGATCCCGATGGCAAAGAGAATGCCGTAGAGTGAGAGGAGCTTGGCCGTCCAGGCGAGCGTCTGGTTGAGCGCGATTCCACGGTCACTCGCGACAGAGCGAAACAAGCGGATGGCCCAGAGGATCGTGAGCAAAGGAAGGCATACCCAGGCGCTGGTCCAGCCGAGAAGAAGCAGGACGACTGGCGTCGCATACGCGGCGAGGAGCAAGATGGCGTACTCCACGACCCCCCCTGCCCTTCCGAATCGAACGACCAGCGTCGTCTTGCCGGCACGGGCATCCCCTTCGAAGTCGCGCACGTTGTTCACGACCAGGATCGCGGTTGCCAGGGCACCAATTGGAATCGCAGCGACCCAGGCGATGTCTGGCACCGACAGCGCTTGAACGAACGCCGTCCCGCACACCGCTACGAAGCCAAAGAACGCCATCACAAACACGTCGCCGAGCCCGTTGTACGCGAGCGGAAAAGGGCCGCCGGTGTATGCGAGGCCCGCGGCCATAGAGGCGAGACCGATGACGATCACGGCTGGGCCTGCGATCGACGTGAGGTAGATTCCGGTCCCAAGCGCGAGCGCGAACGCGACGAGGATCCCGCGTCGGAGTTGCCGCACGGTGAGAAGGCCTGCCTGCGCCGCACGCGTCGGCCCAAGACGCTCTTCGGTGTCTGCTCCTTTTTGGAAGTCAAACATGTCATTCGCGAAGTTCGTTGCAATCTGAATGAGAAAGGCGCCGAGTAGTGCGGCAAGCGCCGCATCCCATCGAAAACCACCGACACGCCAGGCGCACGCCGTGCCCACGGCCACCGGCGCGAACGCGGCTGTCAGGGTTGCTGGACGGGCGGCAAGGATCCATGCGCGGATCGAACCCGGGGGCACCTCGGTCATCCGCGCGCCCTCTCCTCGAGGCTCCTCAACTCACCGGCGACGGCGGCCGGGGCTTCGAGAACGACGTTGTGCCCCACATCGCCGACCAGTTTTGCATCGACGTGAGCGTTCTCCCTCGCGAGGGCCCTTGCGATGCCGGAGAACTTGGAGTCGTGCGAACCCGCCATCAGCGTGACGGGAATCTGTAGAGATGCCATTGCTGCGCGATAGTCCTGCATCTCCGCCAATCCGAGCACATCTAACGCGCGTGCGAGACCCCCTGCGTCATGCGCGAGGCGAATGTCCCGCTGTTCGGCGAGTAGCTCTTGCGAGAGCGCTCGATGGCTCGCGAACAAGGGTAGTTCTTCCCAGGCCCCAACGAACGTTTCGAGACCTTTCTCTCGGAGCGAACGCGCGCGACTAGCGTCGGTCGCTCGACGCTCTGCGCGAGCGGCCTCCTCGGTCAACCCTGGATGCACGCCGATCAACAACGCCCCATCGAAAATGCGCGGATGCCGGGCGAGCAGGCCGAGCCCGACTCGGGCGCCCATCGAGTAGCCGCACAGCAATCGCGGCCTCTCGGCACTCGAGGCGACCGAAACGAGCCGAGTGACCTCCTGCTCGAACGATCCGACATCGCTACTCCGCCAGTTGCGATCATGGCCCAGCAAGGCCGGGATGAGCGGGGGTGGATCGAGCTGGGCATGGTCAAGCACACGGTTCCAGCTTCGGGGTGCTCCGGTAAAACCGTGCAGCAGTATCCACATCAAGAAGCCTCGCGGCGAAGCGCCCGTTCGACCCGGCTGGTGAGCGCGCGACTCTGCTCCAGCGCGCTCTGCGAAGGGACGACGGCCTCGATGACGGTGCATCCTTCCCGCGCGTACGCGACTTCGAGCGCCTCCCGGAAGCCTGTCACCGTATCTGCGCTGTGAAACTCGCATCCATAGAGCGCAGCCGCGCTCTCGAGGTCGGCATCGTGCGGCGTCGTGAAGAACGGCAGCCAGTGCTCGTTGCCGTCCCGCGCAATCGGCAACTGCTCGAAGATCCGGCCACCCCCATTATTGACCACCACGACGACCATCGGACCGCTCAGCCGCGACGCCAACTGCAGCCCGTTGATATCGTGGAGGAAGCTGACATCACCTATCAGAAGCGTCGTGGCTCGTTCCACCCAGGAGGCCACGCCGGCAGCGCCGGATACGACTCCGTCGATCCCACTCACACCGCGCTGGGAGTACACGGCGAGCAGTTTCTCGCTCGGCGGCACCCAGGTGTCCACGTCGCGAATTGGCAAACTGTTGCCTAGGACCAGGGCACTGGGGTCCGGCAACGCATCGACCAAGGCGCGCGCCGCGCCAGCTTGGGTGAGCGCATCGCCGGCCTGGTCGAGGATTGCGGATGCCTCGTCCCACACGGCGGATTCGGCCCACTCGAACCCTGCCGCGAACTCGGGATCGCGACGGGAAAGGTCGTACTCGGCTTTGCGAAGCGCAGTGAGAAAGCTGCCGATATCCGCCTGCACGATCGCCTCAGCGTTCGAGCTGGGGTCGGCCCACTCCCAGGGATGTACGACGATGCGGGGGATTTCCGTCGTAGCGCAAAGCTGCTCCCAACCATTGGAGGTGGGCGTTGCTCCGAGCTGCAGCACGAAATCGGGAAGGCACATCGCCCTGCCGCTCTCGGTCCGCCAAATGGTATCGAATGCTCCCAACGCTCGAGAACCGGACCAGCATCGGAACTGGCTCGAGGCTTCCGCGAGGATGACCGCGCCCGAGCGTTCCGCGAGCTCGTTGAGCGCGTCGACGAACATCGAGCTCCGCACGTCGGCCGGACCGCACAGAATCACAGGGCGGGCCGCAGCGTCGAGCGCCTCGACTACGGAATCGACAACCAAAGCCGGAACGTGCTCGACGAGCTTGGGGTCGAGTGGACGTGCGCGGTACAACTGCGTGAGCGGCTCGGCGAGAATCGCGTCGATGCGCGCTAGGAGCTTGGGGCTCGCCGGCACGGGTTCGAGTGGTTTGCGCGCCTGCGCGTTGATGTGGACCGGGCCTGGTTTGACGCCCAAAGCCTCGGATACCGCTCGTGCGACGATTCGTCGCGCGGCGCGCAAGCTCAGCACATCGTCCCGTGGCTCTCCAAGATCCGCGAAGAAGCGAACCTTATTTCCATACAGTCTAATCTGGTCAGTCGTTTGGTTCGCCCCGGATCCACGCAGCTCTGGAGGGCGATCTGCGGAAAGCACGATGAGGGGTATCCCTGCCTCGCTCGCCTCGACGACCGCCGGAAAGTAGTTCGCCGGAGCGCTACCCGAAGTGCAGAGAAGGAGTGAGGGGCGAAGTGTGGTCCGCGCCTGACCTAGGGCGTAGTGCGCGCCGGAGCGCTCATCGAGCGCGCTCACACATTCGAGTCCCTCGTGTTCGAGGGCGGCGATCACGAACGGTGTCGAACGCGAACCTGGACTGATGATCGCGTCCCCGACACCTGCCCGAACGAAGCTGTCGATGACGAGCCTCGCCCACTGGGTCTGTAGATCAGCGGCGGTCCCCATGGAGCGCTCCTAGAAGCGCCTGCATCTTCAGCTCGGTCTCCGCGTACTCCGCGTCCGGATCGGAGTCGGCCATGATTCCGGCGCCAGCGTAGACCCAGGCCTTCCCGTCCCGCAGCAGACCTGAGCGCAGTGCGACGACGAACTCGCCATCCCCGGCGGCATCGGTCCATCCGACCGGCGCGCTGTACCAACCACGCGCAAGCGCCTCGTGCTCGACGATCCATTGAATCGCTTCGTTCGTGGGCACACCGCCGACCGCAGGCGTTGGGTGCAACGCCTGAACGAGCGACAAGATATGCGTAGAATCGCGAAGATGGCCTTCGACCGGCGTCTGCATGTGCAACACGTTCGGAAGCTCACGTACGCTCGGTTCTGGAGCGGAACGAAGTGAATCGCAGAACGGCTCGAGCGCCTTGAGAATCGCTTGGACCACCAGCTGATGCTCCTCGCGCTCCTTGGAGCTCGCCATCATTCGCGCGCCATCCCCATGTTCGGTCGAGCCGGCCAGCGCCTCGCTCAAGACTGTAAGCCCGCGGCGCGAGACCAGAAGCTCGGGGGTGGCACCCAAGAACGCCGCGTCGCCTTGCCACAGCGCGAAACGCGTGCAGCCCGGGAACCTCGCTTCGAGGCGTTTGAGCACATCGAGAGAACCCGCGCCTGTCTCGAGCTCGACGACGCAGTGCCTCGCTGCAACGACTTTCTCGAAGCTACCGTCTTGGATCTTGCGTCGAATGTCTTCGACCTGGTGGGACCAGGTTTCCCGATCGGCTTCATCGATGCGTTGCACCGAAACGGGGGGTGGAATCACGCCGATCGGGCGCTCTAGGCTCTGCCAGATCGTGTCGAAAACGTCGAGGACTTGCTCGGCCTCCGGGCTCTCCGACTCGCAGACGGCAAGGGACAACCAGGCGCGCTCGCCGACGTGATAGGTCCACGTTGGCAAGAGCAAAAAACCGTCACCGAAGCTCTCCCAGGGCATTTGCTGAGCAGCGCCCGGCGCAAAAGAGGCTCCGCCAAAGACGCGCGGCGCGGGGCTCGCTGCATCGGCCACGTGATCGGTGCGCTCGAAGAATTCGCCGATAGCAGGCGCGTTGGGCGACAACGTCTTCGCGACGCCAAGCCCGGAACACGCGTCGGTCTGCGGCGGGTCCCACAAGATACTGGCCTCGTGTGGAAAGGCACGAAGCAATGCATCGGGCCGGGCGACGGGCGCCGGGACCGTCACGATGAGGTTGTTCCCGGTAGAAGTGCGAGCCCGGAAGGACTGCTCCAAGAAGGCCCTCGAGGTTTCCCGCGTCGGGACTCCTTCGAATGCAAAGGCTGCGCTCTGGGACCTCATGACGCGGCCTCGAGCGGCTCGGCGACGAACAAGGTGCACGCGCCAAAGGTCAGTGGCTTCACGTCTAGGACGTTCAAGCCGCATGCCTGCATCTGCTTGGCGAAGTCGTCTGCGGACGGAAACGCTGCAATTGACTCCTGCAGGTATTTGTATTCGCGCGAGCCCGAAAGCATGCCGCCGATCTTCGGAATCACCTTGCGGACATGAAATCGGGCGATCGGGCTGAGCCAACCGATGCTCGGCTCACCCAGCTCCAGCACGGCGATGCGCCCGCCAGGCTTGGTGACTCGAGCCATCTCCGCAAGCGCAGCGCTTCGGTCCGGGACGTTGCGAATCCCAAACGCGATGCAGCAACCGTCAAACGAATCGTCTTCGTAAGGAAGGGCCTGCGCGTCGCCTGCTTGCAACTGCACCCGATCGGCGAGTCCGCTGCGAGCGACTTTGTCGGCGCCGACTTTCAACATTCGACTCGATGGATCGCTCCCCACGACCCGCGCTTCGGGGTGAATACGCGCGATCATCAGCGCGAGGTCACCCGTACCAGTCGCAAGGTCGAGAACACGAGCCTCCGCGGGGAGCTCCATCGCGGCCACAGTCTTGCGCCGCCACGACTGGTCGATGCCCATCGACCTCACCCTGTTCAGCAGGTCGTAACGGCCCGCGATGTGATCGAACATCTCCCCGGAACCTGGGTTGGGCGACGGGCTCTGGTGAACCGGTTCGCTCACTGACCACCTCGTTTGAGCTTCTTCGCCTGAAGCCGAGCGTTCTCCTGCACCTCTTGTTTGCGTGAGTGGAGCCGCATGTGTCCACGCTGGATCCCCTCCCCCGCGAGCGCGCGAAGCGCGGCAAGGTTCGACGCCATGCCCGCGGCACCCATGACGATAGCCAGCTCTCCGGCGTTCTTCACGCCCATGAGCTCGAACCCGGCGCGCACGCCGCGATGCACTCGCGTGGAGCCGCCTACGGTTCCAACGGCCATCGGCATGTCGAGCTCCCCGTGAACGCCGCTATCGGTGCGGCTCCACAGGACGAGCGGCTTGTAAGTGCCCGTCACCGACGCAAACGCATGCGCGCCCGCTTCGATGGAGCGCCAATCTTGCCCCATCGCCAGGGCGACGGCGTCGACGCCGTTCATCACACCCTTGTTGTGGGTGACGGCTCGGAAAGGATCGAGCTCCGCAAAGCGGCTCGCTTTGACGATTCCGTCCGCTAAGTCCGGTCCGCCGAGCGCGTCGACGCTTACATCGCAGCGCACTTGAACCCGGCGTCGCAAGGGCAGATTGCTGAGGATGCGAAGACCAACGCTGCCGCCAGTGAGCTCGACAATCCTCGGGGCGACCGCTTCGGCGACCGCATCGACGACGTTGGCACCCATCGCGTCGCCGACATCGACGTAGAGGTGCACGACCAGCACGCCGTCGTTTTCGTCGAGGACGCGGACGTCGAGATCGCGGCAACCCCCGCCGCGCGTCACCATTCCTGGAATGGCTTCGTCGGCGATTTGGAAGATGAGATCACGCTCGGCTTCGACGCGCGCCTTCGCCGCATGCGGATCGGGCACGTCATCGAATTGAACCTGGGTGGTCATGATCGGCGCTGTCGCCTCACCGAAGAATCCGCCCGTCATCCGCACCTGTCGCGCTGCATTCGACGCAGCCGCCACGACCGAAGGCTCCTCGACGGCCATCGGCACGAGCACGTCATTGCTGTTCACTCGGAAGTTGAGAGCGATCGCAAGGGGCAGGCCGTGTACCCCGATCACGTTTTCGCTCATGCGGTCCGCGACCTCGAGGGTGAGCCGCCCGCCGTCTTGCAGATGCCGAATGGACTCTTCGGAAAGCAGCCCGGTGTCGATCATGGTTCTGAGCCGCTCTTCGACGTGCTCTAGGTAGAACCCCGGGATCCGGCTGGTCACGGATGGTGGTTGCTTGGACATCAGTGCTTCTTTCTTCGGTACTCGCTAGGACTCCCGGTGAACAGTGGCACGGGCCACCGTAATCAATGCATCTCGCGCGCGGCTCTCAGGCAGGCCACCCAGCGCCAAGCAGGCGGCGTCGGCCTTGCGAATTGCGAGCTCGCGGGTCGACTCGAGGGCGCCCGTGTGATTGAGCACGGACACAAGGCGCGACTTTGCTTCTTCTGGGACCTCATCTACGGGGCTCGCCGCCAGCTCTTCGAGCACTGGCCGAAGCGAGGGGTCCCGCTCGAGGGCGACGATCACCGGATGAGTCATCTTGCCTTCGCGCAGGTCCGTGAACGGCGATTTCCCAATCGTCGAGTCGTCGCCGGCGTAGTCGAGGTGGTCATCAATCAGCTGAAACGCGACTCCGAGATGGAGCCCGTACTCTTCGAGCGCCTTGCACGCGTCCGGGGGGAGACCACCTGCACGCGCCCCGGCGAACATCGCCCAGCGAAATAGCGCTGCGGTCTTGCCCTCGACCACCTGCATGTACGTCCGCATCCGCGCGTCGACGCGACCACGGTTCTCGAGCTGAATGGCCTCGGCAAAGATCATCTCGTCGATGATGTCGAGCAAGCGAACCAGCACATCGGGCATGTCGGCAGCGCGCACGCGGCGCAACGCATCGACGAGCAACCAGTCGCCAGCGAAAATCGAAGCCGCGTTTCCGTAGAGCGTGCGGGCCGACGGCACCCCACGGCGCTGGTCGCCTGCATCAACGACGTCGTCGTGCAGCAGTGTCGCGCAGTGGACCAGCTCTACCGCCACCCCGAACTCGCGGGTCTTGTCATCGAGGCCCTCACCCAGCCGCGAGGCTAAGGCCACGCACATTGGACGGAGGCGCTTCCCTGCGATCTCGAGCAAATGGTGAGCGCTCTTGTGCACTACGCTCTCACCGACGGGCAGGCCCTGGATGCCCTCCTCGAGCGCCGCCATGTCCCACTTCACCAAGTCGGCGAGGTCGGCCAAGTGGGCGGAGAGGTCTCCAAGCCCTTGCGAATCGCAGACCGACTGAAGGCTCGTGAGGACGTCGGACGACGAATCCGAGCGAACTGCCGCTATCAACGACATCGCGGGCCTCCGATGAGTCTCCCCTGGCGCATCAGTCTTCTTCTTCCGCCGATTGCAGGTCGGCCGGGTTGATCATTCGTCCAGCGACCAGCAGCCGAACGAGTCGTTCGCCGGCCTTTGATAGCGCACTCAGGCGCGAAAGTCGCTTGTGCATGTAGTCGACGCGACGCCGTTCGGCGCGACCCAGCTCTCCCCGGGCCTCCTCCAGATGCCGCTGTGCGTCAGCGAAGGCGTCGATGGCCTCGCGAATGAGGTTGAGCTCGCGCCGCTCGTAGACGCGCCGCAGAAGCTTCCAAACACTGCTTTCCGCTTGGTAAAAGTCCTTTCGCTCGCCGGGACGCCATGTCTTGCGGACAGCGCCCCAATGGACGAGCTCCCCGAGCGACAGGCTCACTGCGCTGCTACTCATCTGAAGGGTCTCGGCAAGATCCCCGGTCGTCATGGGGTCGGGAGAGAGGTAGAGAATCGTCCATAGGCGGCCCATGTGCCGACGAAAGCCCCAAAACTCCATCAACCGGCCCATCGCGTCGGCCGCCCGCAACTCAGCCTCGCGCCACAAGGGCTTAGAATCATTAGGGTCTTGTTGCTTCGCGGCGGCGGTCGGCACTCGGTTAGCTCAGTTTGTTCAAATTTTCTTGAACAGACGTAGGGCCCGGGCGGCGGCGAGTCAAGCCAATGACCGAAGTGGCAATGCCCGGGTTTCGGGGTGCTAGACTCGGCAGCCCTGATGAGCAGAAAACTCAATAAGTACAGCAGCCGAATCACGCAGCGCCCTTCTCAGGGCGCCTCGCAAGCCATGTTGCACGCGACAGGGCTGACTCGCGCCGACATGGACAAACCCGAAGTCGGCATTTCGGCCGTCTGGTACGAGGGCAACAGCTGCAACATGCACCTCAACGACCTCGCAGCCGTTGTGAAGCGTGGGGTCGTCGACGCGGGTCTCGTCGGGATGCGGTTCAACACCATTGGCGTGTCCGACGGAATCTCGATGGGCACTGACGGCATGAGTTACTCGCTGCAGTCGCGCGACTTGATCGCCGACTCGATCGAAACCGTCATGGCCGCGCAGTGGTACGACGCGAACATCTCGATTCCGGGATGCGACAAAAACATGCCGGGCTGTATGATCGCGATTGGCCGGCTGAATCGCCCGGCATTGATGATCTACGGCGGAACGATTCGCGCCGGACATGGCAACGAAGGCGAGAAGCTGGATATCGTGTCGGCCTTTCAGTCGTATGGCGAGCTTCTCGCAAAGTCGATCGACGAGAACAAGCGGCTAGACATCATCGAGCACGCCTGCCCCGGGGCTGGTGCATGCGGCGGGATGTACACCGCAAACACGATGGCATCGGCAATCGAGGCGATGGGGATGTCCTTGCCCTACAGCTCGTCGACCCCGGCAGAGGATCCTGCAAAACATGAGGAATGCCTGCGCGCGGGGGAAGCGATCAAACTGCTCTTGGAAAGGGACATCAAGCCACGCGACATCATGACGCGCGAGGCGTTCGAAAACGCGATGGTGACGATCATGGCGCTCGGCGGTTCGACAAACGCCGTGCTGCACCTGGTGGCCATGGCACGCGCGGTCGATGTTCCCTTGACGATTGACGACTTCCAAACGGTCAGTGATCGCGTTCCGTTTCTCGCGGATCTCAAGCCCAGCGGGCAATACGTGATGGAAGACCTGCACAACGTAGGTGGGACGCCAGCGGTGCTTCGATATCTTCTGGCGCACGGAGCACTTCACGGCGACTGCCTCACCGTCACCGGCAGAACGCTTGCGGAGAACCTCGCAGGCCTTCCTGACCTCACCGAAGGACAGGACGTCATCCACCCTTGGGACACACCGATCAAGAAGACAGGGCACCTGACGATCCTTCGGGGCAGCCTCGCGCCGGACGGATCGGTTGCAAAGATCACCGGCAAAGAAGGCTACTACTTCAAGGGCCCAGCCAAAGTGTTCGACTGCGAAGAGGACATGTTGGCGGCGATGGAACGCGGTGAGATCGGCAAGGGCAATGTCGTCGTCATTCGCTACGAAGGGCCCAAGGGTGGTCCCGGGATGCCCGAGATGCTGTCGCCGACGTCGGTGATCATGGGCGCCGGGCTCGGCCAGGACGTTGCGCTGATCACCGACGGCCGTTTCTCAGGCGGCTCGCACGGCTTCATCATCGGACACATCACGCCCGAGGCGCAGGAGGGCGGCCCTATCGCCCTGGTACGCGACGGCGACATCATCGCCATCGATGCCGAAGCGAGGTCCATCGATCTCGACGTGGACGAGGCCGAGATGGCCAGGCGACGCGCCGAATGGAAAGCGCCCGAGCTCAAGGCCAGGCGCGGGACACTCTACAAGTACATCAAAAATGTGAAGTCCGCGTCCGAGGGCTGCGTGACCGACGAATAGGCGCCCCACTCACGGGGGAGGCTATACCGTTCAACTGGAGCGGAGCACCGTTCGCCCGGTTTTTCCAGCAATTACGTGGGCAGACCCTAGACTGGCTGGGTCAGGGCAAGCGCGAGACTCAGCCGCAGGGGACCGACCATGTACATCAACAAACGGGGCGTCCGCGAAATCGGAAACGTCCTTTTCAAGAAGCCGACCGTTGGCCGCCTGGTGACCACCGCTTGGATCGCCCCGATCTTTGTCGGCCTCCGCCAGACGGCGGCTACCTTCCGCGCGTTCGATGAGATCCTGTACCCCAAGTACCGCGATCAGAAGGTCGAGCGGCCGGTCTTCGTCTTCGCCAATCCGCGCAGCGGCACCACCCTAGCCCACCGCCTCATCAGCATGGACGACGAGGTCTTCACCACGGTGAAGCTCTACCAAACGATTTTCCCCGCCGTCACTGCGACAAAAACCTTCAAGCGACTGATCGAGCTCGCCCAGACCAGCGTCGGCTCGGTCCTCCACCGCGCGTACGACTTCTTCAACGGCCCCCTCGCAAGCCGCTGGCAGGGCGTCCACGAGCTCAGCCTCGCCCAGGCCGAGGAAGACGTCTGCACCCTCATTTGGAGCCTCGAATCACCGACGACCGGGCTGCTCTTCCCCTTCATGGATGACCTGCCGAGCCAGACGTGGATCGACCGCCAACCGCCCGAGGAGCGGCGTGCGTTCATGGACTCCTACGAAAACACGATCAAGCGTCACGTGTACGAGGCAGATGGGAAGCGCTTCTTGAACAAGAACGTGTTCTTTTCAACGCGCGTCCGCGCGGTCCACGAAAAGTTTCCAGACGCGGCGTTCGTGTACCTGGTGCGCAACCCGCATGACAGTCTGCCGTCGTTCCTCAACATGTTCTACCAGGCGTGGAAGGCGCACTCACCGAGCATCCGCCCTGACGGCGAAGAGATCCAAGCGCTCAAGCGCCTCGGCTACGACTACTACCGATACGCCCTCGAGTGCCGCAAGGAGATCCCGGAGGACCAGTTCATCGTGATCCGCTACGAGGATCTGATCCGAGACCCAAAGAAAGCGATCCTCAGCCTGTATGGTCGGCTTGGCATGCCGGTCAGCGAGGCATTCGAAGCGAAGCTCGACGAGGCAGTCGCCGCCCATCGCGAATACGAAAGCCCCCGAGACTTCGAGCTCGACTTCTTCGGCATCAGCCGAGAAGAAGTCTCCCGAGAGCTCCGAGAAGTCTTCGAAGAGTTCGGCTACGACACCCCAGACCAAGCCCACTACCTAGAAGCCGCCGAATAAAGGGGACAGTCCCCTTTTTCAAAGGGTTAATTCCCAGGATCCTCGCTCGGCTTAACCCCTGGAAAAAGGGGACTGTCCCCTTTTCCGCTATGTAACGGGGGTGGGTTGGGGATGTACGGTTGGGGCGCTGAGGAGGCTGTATGGCGGATGTCGAACGGTTTGAGTTTGAGGGGAGCGATGGGCAGAGGCTCTCGGCTCGGATTCACTTGCCGGCGGTGGAGCCGATCGCGTGCGCGGTGTTTGCGCATTGCTTTACGTGCTCGAAGGAAAGTCGCGCCGCTACGCAGATCAGCTCAGCGCTCGCAGAGAAGGGGATCGCAACGCTGCGGTTCGACTTCACTGGGCTTGGCGAGAGCGAGGGGGAATTCGATGGCACAACCTTCTCGCACAACGTGAGCGACATCGTCGCGGCCGCGAGCGCGCTACGGGAAGCGTATCGGGCGCCCGCGTTGCTGGTGGGTCACAGCCTCGGGGGTTCCGCCGTGCTCGCCGCGGCCGCACAGATCCCGGAAGCTGTGGGTGTGGCGACGATCGGCGCGCCGTTCGAACCGAAGCACGTGGCACGATTGTTCGACGCGTCGCTCGAAGAGATCGAAGCCGTCGGGCACGCGGATGTGGACCTCGGCGGTCGCCAGTTCACCATCCGTAAGAGTTTTCTCGACGACCTTCAGAACCACTGCAACGCCGAACGGATTGGCAGCATGAAGAAAGCCCTCGTGGTCTTTCATTCCCCGCAGGACGAGGTCGTCGGAATCGACAACGCCCGAATGATCTACCAGGCGGCGCGGCACCCGAAGAGCTTCATCTCCTTGGACGGGGCCGATCACTTGCTGGGTCGACGGAGCGACTCGAGGTACGTCGCCGAGGTCCTGGCTGCCTGGGCCAGCCGCTATCTACCGGAGACGCCCGCCGAGG
>CALLDH010000283.1 GCA_937998345.1 uncultured bacterium
GCAGATCCGCTCGGCCCGGTTCCTGGGCGATCTCGCGTACGTCGTGACCTTCCGGCAGATCGACCCGCTCTTCGCGATCGATCTCAGCAATCCCGAAAGCCCCAAGGTTCTCGGCGAGCTCAAGATTCCGGGCTTCAGCGACTACATGCACCCGCTCGGCGACGATCATCTGTTGACGATCGGCCGAGATATCGACGAAGAAACGCAGAGAGACAACGGACTCGCGCTTCAGATCTTCGACGTGTCGGATCCGGTGAATCCGATCCTCGCCGACAAGCAGCTCGTCGGAGAGGGTTACTCGGAGGCGAACAACAATCACAAGGCCTTCAATTTCTACGCCGACAGCGACGGCAGCGGCGACAGGGGTGTGCTCGCATTTCCGTTCGTCTCCTATGAGGGCAGCTTCTCGAGCAAGCTGGAGCTCTGGGACGTGAGCACTGACACCGGCCTCAATCGGCGCGGCGCCGTCGATCACTCCGACCTCGTCCTCGGCAACTGCGACGGAGTCCCTTTCTCGGTGGACGAGTTCTACGTCTACTGCGACTACCAGCCCCAGATCACCCGCGGCGTGTTCATCGACGCGTTCATCTACTCGATCAGCCACGGTGGCGTGAAGGTCCACGACGTGAGCGACTTGAGCGCGCCGGTCGCGACCGCGACGTACTAACGAAGCTCCCGGAATCCATTTGCCAGCGAGTCAGTCTCGGAATAGTTGTTCCGAGTGGAGCGACTGAATTTTTGATGACTTTGCCTAGGACTTGCGTGCTCGGCCTCGTTGGGCTGTTGCTATGTGCGTGCGGCAGCTCATCAGGCGAAGAGCCCGCGAAGCGCTGGCTGCTCACGCTCGATGACCCGCTTCCAGAGCGCTTGTCTGAGGTTGGACTGTACCAGAACGTCGCCGCGCGGGCAGTGTATGCGGACGTTGTCGCATACGTCCCGAACCATCCTCTGTACAGCAATGGCCTCGACAAGGAACGTCACCTCTATCTTCCCGAGGGGACGGCGGTCCAGGTCGATGGCGCCCAGGCCTGGACCTTTCCGGTCGGCGCCGTCTTGGCGAAGACATTCGTCTACGAAGGCGCAGCCGTAGAAACGCGATTGTTGCTCCGTACGCCCGACGGTTGGGACTACGGACTCTACCAATGGTTGCCCGACGCCTCGGACGCCGAGGTGGTCCCGGGAAACTGGGTCGAGGTGCCGGTGGAACTGGGAGGCGGGGAGCTGACGCACACGTTGCCGTCTCGCCTCGATTGCCGGACCTGTCACGAAACCCATGAGGCCGTCGCGGATTCTCCGGTGATCGGGATCAGCTCGCTGCAAACCGGAGCCGATCTCATCGACGCGGAAGTGTTCTCGGAGCCCCCCAACACGACAGCCGTGCAAGGGCGCACCGACAAAGAGACCGTCGCCTTGAGCTACTTCGTGGGCAACTGCATCGCCTGTCACAATGGCGGCGAGTCGATCAACTCCGCATTCAGCCTGTACCCTGAAGACGCGGTGACCAATACCGTCGACCAACCGACCGAGTCCGAGACGGGGGAGGGGATTCGAGTGGTTCCCGGCAACCCGGATCAAAGCGTCCTCTACATCACCGTAGTGGAAGCTGGGACCCCCGGCTACCGAGGCCCCTTCAAGGCAATGCCACCACTCGGCGCGGACGTCATCGACCCCGACGCGAGCGGTGTGCTTGGAGACTGGATCGAGAACTTATGAAAAGAGCAAAAGGCCTCATCTTCCTTACCCTCTTCGCGATGGCGTGCGACCAGCAGGGGGAGCCACCGGTGATTCCACCGGGCGTCTTGGAGGTACGTTTCGAGCAAGTCCCCTACGCAACCACGCTCGACTACGTCACTGACCTCGCCTTCACACCCGATGCGTCCGGCGAGTTTCTCGCCATCGACCTGTACGGCAAGTTTGAGCACGCACGATTGGGTGCCGAAGGGGCCGTTTCATTGATGTCCGGGAAGTTCGACGACGTGTATGCGGAGTTTGACGCCGGGCAACTCGGGCTCGCGATCGATCCGGACTTCGCAGAAAATGGTTTCTTCTACATCGCGGCGAACCTCGCGACAAACCACGTTCAGCTTCGGCGGTATACGCTCGCCCGAGATAGTTTTGCACAGACGCGCGACAGCGAGGTGGTCATCCTGGAGTTGCGGGTGTCGTCTTCGCCCCGCTGGCACAACATCACGTCACTCGGCTTCGACGAAGAAGGCGTCATGTGGGTGCTCGTGGGCGACAAGGGTCTATTCGAACCGGCGCAAGACGAAACCGACCTGCTAGGCTCGCTGATCCGAATCCTTCCTTCCAAGGTCGAAGGGGTGGGTGGCTACACGACGCCCGCCGATGGGCCCGCATACTCGCCCGAATCCGATCCTGCGATCTACGCGATCGGGATTCGATCGCCGTGGAAGGGGCGCTATCACGAGGGCCGATGGTTCTTCGGGGACGTCGGCTTGGACGATGTCGAGGAAGTGAATGTGATCAGCGCCCCCGGCCAGAACTTCGGGTGGCCGGTCGTCGAAGGGGCATGCACTGACGACGTTCTCGGCACCGAACCGGACTGCACGCTCTATGACGATCCGATGATCTACTACGGCCGAAGCAGCAGTGAGCAATTCGTTCAAGACGATCTCCACGCCAGTCCAACCAACAAACGCTCGGTCTACGTCGGGTGGATCTACCAATCGACGGAGAACGACCCCTACGAGGGCCTGTGGAACGACGTCGTAGTGTGGGGCGATGCCTACGTTGGTTTCATGCGAGCCGCGGAGATCGACGATCTCGCGAACAGCTGGCACCTCGGGCACATGCAGTTCCCCACCGCGTGGGGGCAAGCGCCGGACGCCTTCGTGTATGTGACGTCGTATCCCGCCGAGCCGCCCGACGCCGCCGGCTCAGGCGAGCCACCGTCGCCGCTCTACCGGATCGTGCACGATCCGCATCGCGACGACCTACAGTGAATGAGCGGAGTTCAGCTCGCCGCTTCGATTTCCGCCTGGAGCTGCTCGAGTTTCTCGTTCGACTCCGTCCACTCCGCAAAGGCTCGGTCCAGGTCCGCCTGCGCTGTTCGCACCTCGCGTAGCAAGGTGTCTCGGCGCTCTGCGTCGTCGTAGACCTCGGGCTTGCTCAACTCGGCGTTGTGGTCGGCGATCGTCCGCTCGAGTTGCGTGATGGTTCGCTCGAGCGCGCCGACGCGCTTCTCGAGCGGTTTCACACCCTGATTTTGCTTGGCCCGGAGCTCGGCTTCTTTTCGACGTTGTTCCTTTCGGGCTTGGCGGCTCCGTTTCCGGGCGACCGGTTTGATCGCGGTGTCTGTGGCGGGGGCGATGTCGCGCTGTTGACAGGACCAGAGGTAGTCGTCGAGGGTGCCGGCGTAGCTCTCGACACCGCCGTCGTGTACCACCCAGAGCTTGGTCGCGAGCCTGCGGATGAAGGCTCGGTTGTGGCTGACGAAGAGGAGGGTGCCGTCGTACGTAGCGAGCGCATCGGTGAGTGCCTCGGTGGTCTGAAGGTCGAGGTGGTTGGTCGGCTCGTCCATCAGCAATACGTTGCCCGGGCGGACCAGGATCTTGGCGAGGGCGACCCGCGCCCGCTCGCCGCCGGACAGCACCGACACGAGCTTGTCGACCGCGCGATCGCCGAAGAGCAGGGCTCCGAGCACAGCACGTACGCGTTGGACGCTCGTGCCGTCGCTTGCATATGCTACTTCTTGTAGGACGGTTCGGTCGAGGTTGAGTGCCTCGGCATGATGCTGCGCAAA
>CALLDH010000284.1 GCA_937998345.1 uncultured bacterium
GGCTACTTCCGCACCGGCGACCGCGGGGAACGCGACGAAGAGGGCCGGCTCAAGATCACCGGGCGTGTGAAGGAGCTCTTCAAGACCAGCAAGGGCAAGTACGTCGCACCGGTGCCCATCGAGAATCTCATCAACAACAACCATCATGTCGAGATGTGCTGCGTCACCGGCTCAGGTCAGCCCAAGCCGTTCGCCTTGGTGCTGCTCGCCGACGAGCTGCGGCCAAAGCTGAGTGACAGCACGGTGCGGGCAGAGATCGAAGCCGAGCTGGAGGCCTTGTTGAAGGAGGTCAACCAGGAGGTGGAGGAGTTTGAACGCCTTCAGTTCTTGGTGGTGGTCAAAGACCCATGGCTAATTGAGAACGGCTTTCTCACGCCCACCATGAAAATGAAACGTACCAAGCTCGAAGACACCTACGGGCCGAAGACCGACGAATGGTACGGCGCCGGCAAACGAATCGTCTGGGAAGCGTAAAGAAACGTTTTCTCGGTTCGATCCATGCGTGCCGCGGCTACAGTTACAACTTCTGACCCATTGGGGATGTGCTAGAAACGGGCACCCATGGACGAACAGCCCGTTTACGATGTTGTCATCGTTGGTGCCGGCCCGGCCGGAGCGACGGCGGCGTACTTTCTCGCGACTGGAGGAAAGCGTGTTGCGCTCCTCGAGAAGGCGACCTTTCCGCGAGACAAGCGCTGCGGCGACGCCTGGTGTGAACCAGCGCTCGAGATCCTCGAGGAGATGGGGGTCATTCAGGAGCTCGACGCCGAAGGCCTGGTGCAATGGATTCGCGCGGGCGGCTTGGTATCGCCCTCGGGTCTGAGCTTCACCAGCCCAGATGAAGGAGAACGTGAGAGCGCGCCCCGAGTTGCGGCGATCCGCAGGATGATCTGTGATGAGCGGATCGCGCGCGCGGCGCACCGGGCGGGCGCTGAGCTCATCGAAGGCGCATCGGTGACCGATGTGTCCCTGAGCGATGGGGTGTGGACGATCCGCTGCAAGGACGGCCGCCGTTTCTTGGCTCGTTGTCTGATCGCCGCGGACGGCGCCAAAAGCAAGATCGCGCGCGCGCTCGGTGTCGTCACTACGGGGGCCAATAGCGTCGCGAGTCGACAGTATATCAAGGGAGGCACACACAACTTCACCAGTGACGGAGTACTCCTTTATCCGCCATACGTGCTCCCCGGATACGTCGCTCTCTTTCGCCATTCGAATGACGACATCGACCTCGGTTGCTATCTCCTTCCCGGGGGGCGGGTCCCACTGACGCAGCTCAAGTCGCTTTTGAGCACCGAGGTTGCGAAGGACCCCTACGTACGCGAGGCGCTCGGCGACCACGCCGAGCCGCTCGAGCGTGCCGGGCTGTCGCCGCTTCGACTCGGAGGCGAGCCTCGAACGCATGGCGAGCGCTTCATCTTGTTGGGGGATGCCGCAGGCCAGACCGATCCGCTCACCGGCGAGGGCATTCACACCGCGATGATCGCCGCTAAGATCGCGGCGCGCGTTCTGCACGAGGCATTCGACGAGGGCGATCTCTCGGCGAAGCGGCTCGCGAGTTACCATCGCGGCTGGATGAAAGACTTTGGCCGCGACTTTCCGATCTCGGCGGCGGCCGGACGCGCGATCAATCGCTTCCCGGTACTTCTCGACACGGCTGCCGTTGCCGCCCAGCGCCACGGCGCCAGCTTCATGGACAATTTCGGGGCAGCGATGACCGGCGTGAAACCAAAATCTCTCTTCCTATCGCCCCGAATGGCCGTTCCGCTCGGCACCGCATTGCTCGGACTGATTCGGTCGCGGAGGGGGATGGAATACCGTGCGGGACCTCGCGCCGAGCCCGCCCACGACTACAGCTTCGCCAAGAACGCGCTCCCCGATCAGGCCAGGAAACATGTCGGTTGAACCAAATCCATCAGCCAGCGCGCCCCGGGAACGAACCTTCGACATCGAAGGCGAGCGCCTGGTCTATCCGACGGTGTTCCGGGATGGATGTTCGGCGGCGGGACTCTTCCTCGTGAAGTCGAAGGTCGCCAACGGGTACATCGCGGACAGCGGCTTCGAGCTCGCCGAAATTGCGCCGGGCAGAGGGATCCTCGTTCTCACCGGCGTTCGATACACCGACACCGACTGCGGGGAGTACGATGAGACGGCGATGGCTTTCTTCGTCCGAAGGGCCGGCCAGAAGCCCCGGCTGCCCTACGCGAGCGCCTGGCTCGATATCATTCGCGGGAACACAGCGAGCTTCACGTGGAATCTCCAGGTGACGACCCCACTCTCGCGAGACGCCGGCATCTTCATGTGGGGCTTTCCGAAGACCATCGAGGAGATCAGCTTCGAGCTATCCGGCGACCGCGCTGCCTTCAACCTGCGCATGGACGGCCAAGAGGTGTTCAACTACTCGGTCCTTGCAAACGGTTCGACGACGCCACCTCCTGTCACCTCCGCCGTGTACTCGATCTGGGAGGGTGGGCCTCACGTCAGTTACCTGACGCAAACCTATCGAGATGCCCGCTATCGTCCCGGTGGGGGCCGCCTTCGCCTCGGCGACCATCCGTTGGCCGATGAGCTGCGTGCGCTTGGCCTGCCGCGGCGTCCACTGTTTGCCACTTGGGCGGGCCATCTCGCGTTCAGCATGACAGCGCCTGAGAAACTATGAGCGACCCCTCGGTGAGCGTGTGGGTGGCGGTGGTCACGGGCGGCGCCAGCGGGGATGAGCGCATCGCCGAACATGCGACTAGCTGAGCATCGTGCGTAGGCTCTTCTTCCAGCGCTCGATCAGGTTGGCGTAGTGCGCGTCGTTCTCTCGAAAGATGCGCTCCATTGCTAGTCCGCGCATGAAGTAGAGCGTCATCTCGACTGCGATTTTGGCCTTCCGATCCCCTCGGCCAGTGAGCTGCTTGAAGGCCCCGTAGATGCGGCCGCCGAGGCTGCGCTCGAAAGTTTCGAACCTGCCGAGAAGCTCGGGATCGGTCCTCGCGGCAACCATGAGCTCGACGACGGCCCAATAGAGCGGCCCCGAGAACATGGTCCAGAGCATATCGACCATCGCGTCGATCGGTTCGTCGCCTTTCTCGAGCCGGGTGCGGAGCTCGGCCTCGAACTCTTTGGAGCGTTCATCGGCGAGGTGCTCGATCGCAGCGACCAGCAGGTCGGCCCGGCTCGGGAAGTGATGGAGCTGAGCGCCGCGCGAGAGCCCGGCGCGCTCGCCGACCTCGACAGTCGTGGTTCTCGGATAGCCCACGTCGATCAAGCTCTCGATCGTTGCGTCTAGCAACTTCCCGCGCGTGACCCGACGGCGCTCCGCCTGTGGCACTCGCTCCCGCTTCGGAGCGGTGTCAGTTCCGGCTTTCTTCACGCTCCGCGGCCCCTCAGTCGCGGCGGTACATCGTCACGACTGCCGCGCCGCCAAGGCCGAGATTGTGCTGAAGGGCAACACGTGCGCCCTCTACCTGGCGGTCCTCGGCCTGGCCCCGAAGGTGCCAGACGAGCTCGGTGCATTGCGCAAGGCCGGTGGCGCCAAGTGGGTGCCCCTTAGAAAGGAGACCACCGCTGGGGTTCGTCACGAACTTGCCGCCATAGGTGTTGTCGCCGTCCTCGATGAATCGTTCGGCTTCGCCTTCGCCGCACAGGCCGAGCGCCTCATACGTGAGCACCTCGTTGGTGGTGAAGCAGTCGTGAAGCTCTACGACATCGACGTCCTCAGGCCCAATACCGGACTCCTCGTACACCGCCTGCGCAGCGTTCTTTGCCATGTCGAAGCCGACCATTTTGATCATGGAGTCGCCGAAGCTCGTTCCGTAGTCCGTGCGCATCGTTTGGCCTGCGATGTACACGGGGTTGGAGATGCCCTTCTTCTTCGCGAAATCATCGGAGCACACGATCGCGGCCGCTGCGCCGCAGGTCGGAGGGCAGCACTGATATCGTGTGAGCGGGTCAAACACCTCGGGCGAGGCGAGAATCTCTTCGACCGTGAGAAGGTCGCGGAAGAGGGCGTACGGGTTCTTTGCCGCGTGCTGGCGCGCTTTCGCGTTCACCTTCGCGAAGGTTTCGCGTTTCGCCCCGTATTTCCAGCGGTACTCGCGGCCGGCTCCACCAAACATCTGGGCGGCGGGCGGCGCGGAGGTGAAGCCCTGCGCTTCGTTCATCACGTTGACATGCTGGCCGAGGGGGTTGGGTCGGTCGTCCCATCCCGCACCAAGCGCGCCCTTCTGCATCTGCTCGAAGCCTACGGCGAGCGCGCACTCGACGATGCCGCCCTCGACCAGTTGCTTGGCCAACATCAACGCACTCGAGCCAGTGGAGCAATTGTTGTTGACGTTGTAGACCGGAATCCCGGTGAGGCCCACATCGTACACCGCACGCTGCCCGCAGGTGCTGTCGCCGAAGACATAACCCGCGACCGCCTGCTCAACCTCCCCGAACTCCACCCCGCCGTCGGCCAGCGCGGTCTTGATCGCCTTGGCCGCCATCACGTTGTAGTCCTCGCTTTGGCCAGGCTTGGCGAATGGCACCATGCCGACTCCGATTACGTTCACCTTGCGTCCCATCGTTGCTCCTTAGCGCTTCTATGCGCGGGTTTAGACCAGGCCCTTGAGAAAGTTCAGACGGTGCGCAGGTTGCATGTCACCGTCGATACGAAGCTTGCCACGTTGGAAGAGCGACTGTGTGGTCGTCTCGGCGCTGCTGAGCTCTGCGAGATCCGAGTCATCGATCGTAATCGTCGTCGTGGCTCCGTCGGTCTCGCCAGTCTTGAGCGCAGGTGGCTGGTTCTTGAGGTCCACCACCCATTGGGAATCTGGGTCCCGTACGTAAAACTGTAGGACCGCACCGACTTCGTCGGCGAGGCTCGGTTGCTCCTCTAGGCGCTTGCCGAGGGCTTCGAAGAGCTTGGGAGCAAGCGGCTCAGATGCCTCGTGCGCAGTTGGAGGCGGGGTCGCCAAGGTACCTCCGCTCGCGCGCGCCGCAGCCTTGTCGAGGACGAGGTCGAACGGCATCTTGAGGAGAGCTTCGAGCTTGTTGACCGCCATCATATCGCCGGCCACCTTGAGCTTCCCGCTCGAGAACAACTTGATCGGATCCGCCTCGCCCTTTTGCAGCGCGACGTAATCGGCGTCGGAGAGTTGGAGAGTGGCGTCGGGCTTGGCCGTTTCGCCGGCACCGGCCGTGCCCGCCTTGAGGTCGATCGTCCACACGCTGCTCGGATCGCTGAGGTTCAGCTGAAACACCGTTTGGGCCTTCTCCGCGATGCCGGGGTTCTCGGCCAGGAACTGGCTGACCGCGGCAAGCACATCGGCGGAAGTCGGCTCGACGCTCCCCTCGGAGCCTGCTTCGGTAGCTGGCTTCTTCTTCTCTTTCGCCTTGGGAAGCTCTTCGAAGAGCTCGATCGCGGCGTTCGAGATCACGACCGAGTCGCGTCCCTTGACCTTGCACTGGAATACGACGCGCTGATCCGATTCTTTCCACATCTCGGTGACGAGAGTGTCGCCGGGGTATACGTTGTCGGCGAAGCGCACCTTGATGCTCTTGAAGAAGTCCGGATTGCCTTCGGGCGCAAAGCGCTCGAGCACCCGACGCCCCGCGTAGCCGAACGTGCAAAGGCCATGAAGAATCGGCCGCTCGAAGCCGAACGCCTTTGCCATACCCGGGTCGACGTGAAGCGGATTCCAATCGCCGCTCAAGCGATAGAGCAGCGCCTGGTTGTCGGGAATCGCGTCTTCGACGACGATGTCGGGCTCGCGCGCAGGCGGCACGTTGATCTCGGCGCTCGGCCCACGCTCACCGCCCCAGCCACCAGCGCCGCGAATGAAGGCGGTCATCTCGTTTTTGATCAGCAGATCACCGTCTTCGTCATACGAGTCGAACGCGGTCACCACGAGAGCGCCCTTCCCCTTGTCCCAGATGTCCGTGACGGTGCCCTTGGTGGTCAGCGTCGCCTTCAAAGGAAGCGGCCGCGCAAGCTCGATGTATTGCTCTCCGTGAAGAAGGCGGTCGAGACCGTAGTTCAAGCCGGGGGCCGTGATTCCTTCCTTCGCGAATCCGAGAACTGCATTGGTGCCGGGGATCACGGCGAACGTCGGCAAGGCCTTCATGCCCCCACCATGGCCTTCGTAGACGAGACGAAGCCCTTGCTCATCGTTGGGATCGGTCGCCGCCCCTACGCCAAGCGCATAGAGGGCCAGATCTCCGTCATCGTAGCTCGACGTACGGTCTGGGTACTTCGCCCCGAGCGCCTCATCGACGTCGATGAACTCGTTGCCGCCCTTACTGGGGCCCGCTTCGACGTTCTGAATGATGGGGCCGAGCGACTCCATCACGCTGCTGATCTGGTCGGACTCGCGGAAGTCGTTGATCTGCTTCCAGCTCGACTGGATATCGTCCGGCGAGACCTCACGGCCGAGCCGGAAGAGCTTGCCCTTGGTTCGCTCCCATCGGAGGCTCGAATAGAACCCTCCGCCGACTTCGTAGACCCCGCCGGTGGTGTCACTGTCCTCGCTGCACAGGTATGCGACGATCGGAGACACGTACTCAGGCTTGAGCGAGTCGAACACCGCGGGTGGAAGCAACCCCTCAGTGAGGCGCGACGCTGCAAACGGCGCGATGGTATTGACCAGGACGTTTTTGCGCTGCCCTTCGAGCGACAGTGTGTTCGCGAAGCCGACGAGACTTAGCTTCGCCGATCCGTAGTTCGTTTGTCCGAAGTTTCCGTAGATGCCGGCCGACGAGGTTGTGAAGAGCACGCGCCCGTAACCTTGCTCGGTCATGATTGGCCACGCCGCCTTGGTGACCTTGTACGCGCCGTAGTTGTGGACGCGGAAGATGATGTCCCAGTCGGCGTCGGTCATATTCTTGAAGGACTTGTCGCGTAGGATGCCGGCGTTGTTGATCACGATGTCGACGCGACCCCAGGTGTCGATCGCGGTCCGCACGATCGCATCGCCGTCCTCGACTGAATCGTAGTTGGCGACCGCCTCGCCACCGGCCTTCTTGATTTCTTCGACGACCAGGTCGGCGGATTCGGAGGACTTGCCCTCGCCCGCCGTGGAGCCACCGAGATCGTTGACCACGACCCTCGCCCCGCGTGACGCCAATAAGAGCGCATGTGAGCGGCCGAGCCCCTGCCCCGCACCCGTGACAATCGCGACCCGCCCGTCAAACCTGACTTCTTTGCTCATAGTTCCTCGGATTCATAAACAATCAGAGCTGACTGTTTATGCCGAATCGCGCAGATGTCAAGGCGGGCAGTGACTCGAAGGCATGCATCCATCGCGCGGCGCGCCGCATCGACGCGGTCACGAAATCGCGCCCGGGGGGCCGTCGCTGCACAAAGCACCCAACGCTCAGACATTGGAGGGATGATAGTTGACCCCGAAGCGATGGCGTTCGATGCCAGTCCTTTCGCCAATCCGACGGCGTGACGTTCGTCCATTTCGGGATGTACCGGGAGGAGGCAGCGCTGGAGAAGTTCACCTCGACGCCGAGCTTTCAGGCGTTTCAGAGCGCGCTCAAGGGCAGCAAGTCCGTTCAGCCGCCCGCAGCCGAGTGGCTACACCTCGTCGACTCCAGTTACCAGATCTTCTGAGCTGCGAAGCAAGCTTAGCGCGCCATGCGCTCGAGCCGCATCGATGAGTTGCGCGCCTTCTGACTGAACGGCGCGAGAAGGTAGACGCGGATCATGAACCACCAAAAGCTCCGCTCGTTGAGCCGTGGATCGATCTGGTCCGCGATTTTCCTATGCGCCTCGGGGGCCTTGCTCCAATGCAGACCCGGGTTGTCGTGGTGGACCGTGTGGAGGCCGTTGTTGAACAGAAGCACGTTCATCGCCGGGCCGACGATGTTGCGGGAGTGATTGAAGGGCGACTCCTCGTCCGTGTGCACGTGTTGCACGTAGTTGAAGATCAGAACGACAAACAGCGAAACCTGCTGCGGAATGAAAATATAGAGCAAGGCCTTCTGCCAATCGATCACGAACGCAGTCACGAGGAAGCTCACCAGCAACGCGTATTCCGAGATGCAGAACCAGAAGCGACTCCGATTAATGCGGTACTGCTTCTTCAGGTATTCGCGAATCGGCTTCTGCTGGTGAAACGCACTCACTGTCGGGTAGGTAAGAAGGGTGAAGAGATTGGTGTTCTCCGTGTAGCGATAGGTGATCGTGTAATCGCCATCGCGATTGTTGAACTTGTGGTGGTTCTGGTTGTGGGTTGGGATCCAGCCGAACGCAGGGAATCCGTAGAACAGCGTGAGCCAATAGTCCGTGAGCGCGTTCAGCGTCTTTGACTTCCAAATCGTCAGGTGATTGTGGTTGTGCGCGATCACCGCAACGGAGACCGCCATGAACAGGCAGGCGATGAACAGCACCGGGCTAAACGTATCGCGGCTCCATTGAACGACGAGCAATGCCGTCGTGACGGCCATGTAGATTAGGGTGCGGATGTCGGCGGCGTACCTGAGCATCAGGAGTCCCTCGCGGGCCAGGAAGAATCGCCGACGCGCAGCTCTCTTCTGCTAGGTTTCGGGGCGCCGCGCCAGCTGGAGCACTGGCACAGCTGTTTTCCTTGCTGTAGCGTCGTCGCGAGCAGCATGACGCGTCGCCGCACACGACCGGACATGTCGGGTAAGCCCGGCTACATCACGCCCGACGGATACCGCCGCTTCGAGGAAGAAGCGGACCGCCTGTGGAACGTCGACCGCCCGAAGATGGCGAAAGCGGTGCAAGTCGCTGCCGCTGAAGGAGACCGCTCGGAGAACGCGGAGTACCAGTACAGTAAGCAGCGTCTGGCTGCGATCGATCGACGGCTTCGTTTCTTGGGCCAGCGACTGAAGGTGCTCACTATCGTGGACGAGAAGCCCCCCGACGATGGACGGGTGTACTTCGGGAGTTGGGTCACCATCGAAGACGAGGACGGCAACGCGCAGACCTACCGGGTCGTCGGCCCGGACGAGATCGACGCAGAGAAGAAGTGGATCAGCATGGATTCGCCGGTCGGTAAGTCGCTGCTCTCCAGAGAGGTTGGCGACGAGATCACGGTACAGCGCCCCAAGGGCGAAGTGACAGGCGAGATCATCGAGGTCCGAAACGAGCCACCGCAGAGCTGACTCAGCACAGCACCCGGCTTAGCGCTACGGCGTGGAGGAAGCGGACACGGCCGGAGGCTGCGGCGGCGCGGGCAACTCCGGGTCGGAGGAAAATCGCACGTACCCTCGATAGGTGCCGATGAAGATGCTGTTGTCGGGACCGAACGA
>CALLDH010000285.1 GCA_937998345.1 uncultured bacterium
GATTAGGCCGGTCCGGACTTCTATTTTCTGGAGGGCAGCGGCTAAGAAGAAGAGGCCTAGGGCGATCGGGAGGCCGCCGTACTCGGCGCGCACTTCGATCACCGAGCTCGGCGTGGGCATTGCGAGGCCGCTTTCGATGCCGATGGTGGCTGGGTGGATGAAGCAGACCAGGCCGTGGACGAAGAAGACCAGGCCGGTGACGGCGAGCAGGATTCGTGCGAACAGCATTGCGAGTTCGGATAGTGTATCCTCCGGCTCGCTTCTAAGGGAAGCCCTGGAGTTCTATGCACCCATCATCGACCACGACCCGAAATACGAGCCTCCTGATAGCCATCGCCTTACTCTGCGCCGCGTCGATCACCGGATGCAGTCAAAGCGTCACCCTCCCTCCGCTGGTTGACGAGCCGGACGCACAGCAGATTCCCGGAAAATTTGTCTGGCACAATCTGGTCACCGGGGACGGTGAAGCCGCACGCCAGTTCTATGGCGCGCTCTTCGGTTGGGAGTTCGACGTCCTGGAGGATGGTCGCTACAGCGTCATCACCTACCAAGGTCGCAACCTCGGCGGCATCCTCGACACGAGCAAGAGGGACGGCACCACGCCGAAGCGAGGGCACTGGTTGAGCGCCATGTCGGTCGCGAACCTCGACTGGTCGCTGGCCGCCGTCGACAGGGCCGGTGGCAAGCAGCTCGAAGCGCCGATCGACGTCTCAGGGGTCGGCCGCGTCGTGACGGTCGCCGATGCGGACGGCGCGCTGCTTCATCTCTTGTCTTCCGAGCGCGGCGACCCGCCGGACGCCGAGCCCCAAGTTCACACCTGGCTGTGGCACGAGCTTCTCGCGAACGATGCCGCCGGTGCTCTCAAGTTCTATGAAGGCGCCTTTGCCTATCGTGCCACGGCGCCGAAGAAGCACCCGACCTCCAAATACCGTGTCTTGTGGAGCGCCGGCGAGCCGCGCGCAGGCATCCTGCAAAACCCCTTTGAGAAAACCCGTTCCGCTTGGATCCCCTACGTGCGCGTCGACGACCCGGCGGCACTTGCCGAACGGGTCACCGAGCTCGGCGGCCGCGTCATCGTCGCGCCGGGGCCCGATGTCCGCGACGGCACGCTGGCCCTGATCGTCGACCCCTCGGGCGCACCTCTCGCATTGCAAAAATGGTCGCCCGACGAGGAGGTGAACCTATGAAACGCCTCACCGAACGACTCGTGCTCGTCGCCGTGATGATATTCTGCCTCGCCGCCGCGAGCTGCTATGCCTCGGGCGGATACGCCGGATACGGATACGGCTACAATAACTACTACGACGATCCGTTCTACACGCCCCCGATCGACCGCTACGGGTACGGGTTCTACGGGCGCCCCTGACGGGCGCGCTTACGAAGGCTGAGTGGTTTCGGTGACACGCGTGCGGAGCGCACGGAGTGTGTTGCCGGCTGCCCGCTCGTTCTCACGGCTAAACACCGATGAGGGCAAGGGCATGTCGGGGTCGACGTAGATCTTGAAGTCGACCTCGGTGCGGGAGCCGCCATCGACCGGAGTCAGGCGCCAGCTCGCGCTAAACGCGTCCAAGTTGCCATCGAGGAGACGCGCCTCGATCACTCGAGTTTCGCCTTCGGCCGGGCTCTCCGAGAGCTTCAGCTGCCCCCAGAGCGTGAACGTGCCCGACGCTACGCTGACCTCCATGTAGACCATGGCGCGGTTGCCACGCTGGGCGAGGACCTTCGACTTGGTGAAGTTCGGCATGAAGTGCACGTAGTTGGCGTAGTCGACCACCACAGGGAGGACCTCGTCGATCGGCTGGTCCATCACTGCAGTCGCGTGGCCCCAGGAAATGCTGGACCCCGCCTCGGCGATCTGCCCGGTGCGGACGTCTGCCTCACCCGCGGCGTGGACGGGGCTGGTCGCCGCAAGCAATGCGGCTGCCAATAAGCCAATAAAAGTCGTCTTCGTCATTCGCGAAGTTTGCCTAGGGTCGCAGTAAGAATCCATTTCGTGCCTCCGGCTAGGTGGGAGCATGTGCAGGCCCCGTGCCAGTGAGGACGGCCAAACGCAAAAAGATATTCAGATCAGGTGTTTAGACTGGTTCCGCCCAGACGGTACTGGACGGTGCGTGACGCCGGGTCTGCCAAGAATGTCCGAGTGGCTATTCCAGGAGCTACCTGAGGAGGTCCCGGTCCCCAGCCGCATGGGCCGGACCCTAACAGGTTCAGTCCCGTAAGCGTAGCTCGAAGCGGGCTGCTACCGGACCGAGAGCGTGACCAGGCATTCGGGTGGCAAGACGCCCGCGCCGCCACTGCCGCCGTTGCCGCTGTCGCCGCCACTGCCGCTGTCGCCGCCACTGCCGCCGATACCGCTGTCGCCGCCACCGCCGCCGATGCCGCTGTCGCCGCCACTGCCACCGATGCCGCTGTCGCCGCCACTGCCGCCGTTGCCGCTGTCGCCGCCACTGCCGCCGATGCCGCTGTCGCCGCCACTGCCACCGCCGCCGTTGTCACCGCCGCTGCCGCCGGCACCGCCGCCGCCGTTGCTGCCGCCGCTGCCACTGTCACCGCCGGCGCCGCCGGCTCCGTTGTCGTCAACGCACGCGACGTCAACGGTCCAACGGTCAACGCAGTAGCCGTCGGAAATCTCGATCGTGAGCTGTTCCTCAACGGTTTCGCCACAAACGAACACCGTCTCCGACGCGTTGGGATCATCGAACGCGCCATCGGTCGCCGTCCACAGATACTCGAGCGAATCCCCCTCTTCGTCAGTGCCGTTGGCCTCGACTGCGAGCGCGTACCCGCTTGCCACCTGGAGCGGCGCTACGATGACTTTGTCCAGCTCGGGGCAGACGTTGAGCTCGCCATTGACTCGCACGCCGCCGAACTGCTCGGCGCGCTTGCAGTGGAGCATCACTTCGACCGACGTGCTCAGGCCAATCTCGACGCTGAACGGCGCTGAGCCGCCGCACTTGAGCATGCCGTCGACCGAGGTCGCGAACATCGTCACCAGGTAGCCCTCATTGGGATCCGGCGGGAGACCGAACGTCTCTACCGAGGCAGTCGACCCGGGCGCGCTTGTATTGATGGTACCGACGATTGCTTCTTCGATGCGATCGCCAGTGATCTCGTAGTCCACCTCGTTGATCACGGCGCCATCGACCTCGAGGTTGATTCGCAAGGCGCTCAGGCAGGGATCGACTTCGCCGGTCCCGTCGCTGCTGCTGCAACCAAAGGCCGTCAGGGTGAGAACGAGAGAGCAGGCAAAGACCTGAAAGAAGCGCAAGTTCATCATCGTTTCCTCGAAACAATCCCCGGCGGCAGGGGTGGGTAACACCGCGCGAGGCTCTGCAGGGGCAGGGGAGCAGTCTACCCCGAGAATGGGTGCATTCGTCAACGCCGATGTGGCCCAGTCCATGAGAAATGCCCGGAAATTGGCGTGCACGGAGCTACTTTTGTGAGCTTGTTCACACCTTGAACTGAGGCTACCTATCAGGCCTTCATGACCGAGACCTCACCGCTCGATGAGAAGCGCTGCCTCGTCACGGGCGGTGCGGGATATTTGGGACGCCACCTCGTCGCCGCACTGCGCGCCAAAGGGTGCCCGGTGCACGTCCTCGACACCGCACCGTCGCCGGAACCCCAGAGCGGAGTGCGCTGGTTCCAAGGCGACGTTCGCCATCACGCGGACGTGCTTGCTGCCTGCGAGGGCGTCGACACGGTGTTTCACACGGCGGCGGTGATCGAAGCTCTGACGCACGCGCGGCGATCGGTCGTCGAGACGATCGAGTCGATCAACGTCGGAGGAACGCAGAACGTGATCCACGCCGCCCAACGGAGCGGCGTGAGACGGCTCGTGCACACCAGCTCCATTGTGGCGTCGTTCTGCATGAACGCGGCCGGCGGCGACGAGTCGGCCCCGTACAGCACGGCCCCCGATCTCTACACCCGCACCAAGATCGCGGGAGAGCGTGCCGCGCTCGCTGCCAATGGACACAACGGGCTCCTGACCTGCGCGATTCGCCCCGGCGGGATCTACGGACCTGGCGAGCGTCTCACCTATGGCCGATTCGTCCGCGCGCTCAAGATGGGGGCGCCCCTGATCGTCTTCGGGGACGGGAGCGCACGACTCGACTACGTGTACATCGACAATCTCGTCGATGCGCAGCTCCGCGCCGCGGAGCGCCTGGTCGTCGGGTCGCCGGTCTGTGGGCAGGCCTATTTCCTGAGCGACGAGACACCGATCAACGCGGGCCAGTTCAGTATCGAGCTCGTGAAGAACATGGGCCTCAGCAGGCCGCTGGTGCGAGTGCCGGATACCGTCGCCCGGGCCGTCGGAGCGGCATGGGAAAGGGTCTATCAGCTCTTGGGCGTGTCGAAGCCGTTGTTTACCGTTGCAAACGTGAAGCTATGCGACATCGACCACTACTTCAGAATCGACAAGGCGAAGGAGCACCTGGAGTACGCACCCTTGGTCGACACCGAGGAAGGGCTGCGGCTGACCGCGGTCGAGGCTCGCGCATACTACGACAGCCTCTAACCGGCTAGCGCCGCGACGCTGGCTGTTCTATTCCCGTGGTACCGATGATCCTCACCGAGCAGCAAGAGATGATCCGGGAGTCCGCCGCGCGCTTCGCCGAAGAACGCTTGGCGCCGAACAGTCGCAAGTGGGAAACGGCTGAAGCGGTCGACCCCGACGTGCTTCGTG
The DNA here is from genome assembly GCA_937998345.1 of uncultured bacterium. GTDB lineage: Bacteria > Myxococcota_A > Polyangia > Polyangiales > Houyiibacteriaceae > SG8-38. The sequence continues at coordinate 4,691 of CALLDH010000285.1, forward strand.
AAATGGGACAACTCGGATTCATGGGGATGACCGTCCCCGAGGCATACAACGGCGCCGGGCTGGACTATGTGTCGTACGCCCTGGCGCTGATGGAAATCGCAGCGGGCGACGGGGCGGTGTCGACTATCATGAGCGTGAACAACGCGCCGGTCTGCGCGATCTTGCAATCTACCGCGAGCGAGGCCCTTTGCGAGAAGTACCTCAAACCGCTCGCCGCGGGCGAGATGATCGGAGCGTTCGCGCTGACCGAACCTCAGGCCGGATCCGACGCAGCCAACCTGCAGACGCGCGCGACCCGAACCGACGACGGCTACGCGATCACGGGCACCAAGCAATTCATCACTTCTGGGAAAATCGCGGCCGCGGTGATCGTGTTCGCGGTGACGGACCCGTCGGCCGGAAAGCGGGGCATCTCCGCGTTTCTCGTGCCTGCGGGAACGCCCGGCATGAGCGTCGCATCCTTGGAGCACAAGATGGGGCAAGAAGCCTCCGACACGGCGCAGCTGAGCTTCGAGGATGCCACGATTCCAGCGGACCACCTCATCGGGAACGAAGGCGACGGCTATCGAATCGCGCTCGCGAACCTGGAAACGGGGCGCATTGGCATCGCCGCCCAGTGCGCCGGCATGGCGCGTGCGGCACTCGACCAGGCCCTAGCCTACGCGAAGGAGCGCACCGCGTTCGGCAAATCGATCTCCAATCATCAAGCCGTTGCGTTTCGCCTCGCCGATATGGCCACTCAGCTCCACGCGGCAACGACAATGGTGCTCGAGGCGGCCGCCCTGCGCGACGCCGGCCGTCCATGCTTGAAGCAAGCCTGCATGGCCAAGCTGTTTGCCTCGGAAGCGGCGGAGCGCATTTGCTCCGATGCGATTCAGATTTTCGGTGGATACGGGTACTCCCGAGAGCTTCCGGTCGAGAAGATCTACCGAGATGTGCGTGTCGCCCAAATCTACGAAGGCACCTCGGACGTCCAGCGCATCCTCATCAGCCGCCAGCTGCTACAGGGCGGACGATGAGCTCTTCGAATCATGCGTTTGTGACCGGTGGTACGGGATTGATTGGGCGTGCCGTGGTCGAACGATTGCTCCGGCGCGGCGTGAACGTGACGCTGATGCTCCGAAGCGGCGCCGAAGAGCGGCGTAGGGACGAGCTCGATGCCTTCCTCGGCATGGCTGGAGGCGTGAACGGATCGCTGACCTTGGTGAGCGGGGACCTTTC
>CALLDH010000286.1 GCA_937998345.1 uncultured bacterium
GTTCTTCGGATCGAGCTTGGAGACCTTCTTGAAATGCTTCAGGGCCTTTTCGTGGTCACCCTGCCTCTTCAGGAAATGGGCGCGTACGAAGTGGCCTTGCACGTGATCGGGGTTGATTGCGAAGGTCTTGCGAAGCAGGTCGCGGATCTCGTTGGCGACCAAGTCGTCCTCGATCCCGTCGCGCAGCAGTAGGATCCAGGCCTTCATGGCTGGGTAGTCGGCTTCCTTCCGAACGACCGCCATTGCATCGTCGCAGATCTGGGCCGCGTCATCGTACCGTCGCCGCTTCACCAGCACGTCGACCTTTTGGAAGTTGATCGCTGCCTCGACCATCACGTTGAGCTTGCGTTCGGACTCGGGCGTCCCGCCGCCCTGCATCACGGTCTTCTGGTACTCGGCCCGCTTCTTCACATCGCCGAGCGTGTCGTTGGCCAAGGTAAACAGATGGAAGATCTCCTCGACCCAGGGGCGGAGCTGCGAAAGCTCCGGAGGCAGACGGTCCGGGTGCCAGATCTTCGCGAGCGACATGTACTTCTTACTGATCGCGTTGCCGTCGGCCGATTCTTTCACTCCGAGCATTTCGAAATAGTTTTGGCGGTCCATCATGCTGATGACCCGCGTCACCTCCTCCCAGCGTTTCTGGTGCTCTTCGCTCAACCCGGCTGGGGGCTGCCCCGGCATGGCCCGTGGCGCGACGATCTCGCCGGACAGTGTTTTCGCCGGGGGCAGATTGCTGATCGAGGTCGGCAGAACCGAATCGCCTCCTGGCGGACTCGAGTCACGCGCCGTTGGCGGAGACGAGCCACGGCCCGTCGGGGGCAGCATGCTTCCCGAAGACTTCATCGTTCTGCGTGCTCCCGGCGGAGTTGACTGTCGCCGCCCGGGTGGCGAAGAGGGCGAGACCGCCCTGAGCTTCTGTTGTGAGACCGGGCGATACGGTTCCAGACATTCCGTGATCGCGAGCAGGTAGAGCATACGCTGAGCAACCTTCGGGTCGCCGAACTGCTCGATGAGAATCGGAGCGGTGGCTGGCTCCGCACGCATCAGCTCGACAAACGCCAACTCGTTCGACTGAAGCGCGAGCCTCGCCAACGGGGCGCCTTGTTTCACACGCTGACGGTCGAGTCCGAGCTTTCGAATCACTCGCAACATCGCATCTTTCGGAACGTCGCCGCGAAGCGCGGTCGCGATGAGCGCCAGAACGTCGACCTGCCCACGGAGCGCCTCGCTGCAATCGCCGACCAGGTCCGCTTCGTAAAACGCGTACGGACCCTTGTCCCGATGGAAGATGTTCAGCATGCCTCGCTCGAGGTCCGCTGCCGGGTCGAGGAATCGCCCGAGTGCAGGCGCGCCAGCTCGAAACAGGATCCGGTCTTGCCCGGCTCGCTCGTCGTCCGGCCAGACCGCAAGCGTTCCGGAGAGCCCTTTCTTCTGGATGGACAACAGGACGTGGCCGAATGGGGTCGCACTCAAAGTGCCTTCCGCCAACGGCTTTGGGACAGACGATGTCAACGCTTCATGCTCCAAGGAACTATCAGGGTGACATACGGAACAGGCCAGCGACAGATTTGGTCCGCCGCTAAGTGCTGAGAAACGCTGAATTCCGGACCGGTCCGCACAACCTACCTGATACTCTCATCAGTCCGCGATCGTCCAGCCGGTGCCTTCCGGGCCGTCCAGCAGCTCCACACCCTGTGCCGCGAGCTCGTTGCGAACGCGGTCGGCCTCCGCGAAGTCCTTGGACTTTCTGGCCTCCGTGCGGTCCGCGATCCGCCGCTCGATCGCCGCGGACTCCAGGCCACGCGCCTCGGCCCGTCGGTCACGAATTCGCAGGAGGATGATGTCGGCCGACTGGGTGCCGATCCCAAGCTCTGCTTCGAGCGCGCGAAATCCGGCCTGGGCTTGCTCGACTGCTCGCCGGGCGGCCTTGCCCTTCTTCTTCATCGCCTGGTCACAGAGCTCGTTCACCGCCTTGAGGAAGTCGGCCAGCTTGGCGAGCGCCACAGGCATGTTGAGGTCATCGTCCAAGGATTCACGCAATGCTGCCGCGAAGCCGGCGATGTCGGCTGAGACGGGCCCGTCACCATCGATCACACGCTTCGGAGGAAGTCCTTCGAGGCGTTGCTTGGTCTTGTAGAGGTAGGCCACGCGCCGTTCCGCCTCTTCGAACTGGGGGAATCCCGTCACGTTGCCGGCGTCGTCGAGCGTCCAATCTAGGTTGAGCGGGGCACGGTAGTGCACGGTCATCATGAAGTACCGAATCGCCTCCGGCTCGACGCGGTCAAACAGGTCTCGCGCCGTGAAGAAATTGCCGAGGCTCTTGCTCATTTTCTCTTTGTCGACCTCGACGAATCCGTTGTGCATCCAACATCGCGCAAACGGTTTACCGGTGGCGGCCTCGCTTTGGGCGATCTCGTTTTCGTGGTGTGGGAACACCAGATCCAAGCCGCCTCCGTGGAGGTCGAGCGTATCGCCAAGGTGCTTCATGGACATCGCAGAGCACTCGATGTGCCAGCCAGGGCGGCCGCGCCCCCAGGGGCTATCCCAACCCCAGGCGTCCTCCTCGCTCTTCTTCCACAACGCGAAATCCGAGGGGTGGCGCTTTCGCGCCGCCTTGGTTTCGTCGAGCCGCTCACTTGCCCCCAGCTTCATCTGCCCGAGGTCGCGATGACTCAGCTTGCCGTAGCCGGGAAAGGATTCGACCGAGAAGTAGACGTCACCGTCGGAGACGTACGCATGATCGCCGTCGATGAGCCGTTGCACCAACGCAAAGATGTCATCGAGGTGCGTGCTCACGCGCGGCTCGACGTCCGGGTCGAGGTTCCCGAGGCGGTGCATGTCCTCCGCGTATGCGTCGGCAAAGCGTGCGGCGAGCGCGGTTGGCTCCATGCCGGTCTCTGAGGCCCGCTTGAGGATCTTGTCGTCGACGTCGGTGACGTTTCGGACGTAGGTGACCTTCATCCCGTCGGCGCGGAGGTGCCGAACCAAGACGTCGTACACGACGTAGCAACGAGCATGGCCCAAATGAGCATAGTCGTAGACCGTCGGGCCGCAGACGTAGACACGGGCGTGATCCGGTTCGGCCGGCTCGAACGGCTCCTTTTGGCCCGTGAGGGTGTTGTACAGGCGTACGTTCATGATCGGCGAAGTCTGAGCACTTTCCGCCCCGGAGGGCAAGGTCGCGCGGTTGACCCCGTTGCTCGGCCCGCTAGAACCAGCAAATGCTCACGATCCACGAACAGGGCCAGGCCGGCTATGAAGACACGCTAGCGTCTTTGAGCCGGCGCGGCGACGAAGATCTCGCGCGGGTCGAGCCCGACGTACGCGCGATCCTCGACGCGGTCCGTGAGCGGGGCGACGAGGCCGTGCTTGAGTACACGGAGCGCTTCGATCGCCGGCGTCCTCAATCGCTCGTTCTGAGTCGCGACGCTTGGCTGCGAGAGGCGCGCACCGTCGACCCCGCCGTTCGCGAGGCGTTGGAGGCCGCCGGAGAGCGCATTCGCCGCTATCACGAGCATCAGAGGGAGCCAGGGTTTCGCTACGAGGAGGACGGAATCGAGCTCGGCCAACGGGTCGAGCCGGTGGCCGCTGCGGCGGTGTACGCGCCGGGCGGCAAGGCTCGCTATCCGTCCACAGTCCTGATGACCGCGATCCCGGCCACCGTCGCGGGCGTCGAGCGCATCGTCCTAATCACGCCGAACCCCACACCGGAGATCTTGGCCGCGGCGGACGTTGCCGGGGTGACCGAGGTCGTGGACGCTGGCGGAGCGCAGGCGATCGCGGCCGTGGCCTACGGCACCGAATCGATTGCACGCGTCGACAAGGTCGTAGGCCCTGGCAATATCTACGTCGCCTGCGCGAAGCGGCTGGTCTTCGGCGTCGTCGACATCGATTCGATCGCCGGGCCCAGTGAGATTCTCGTCGTCGCGGATGACGGTGCCGACCCGGAGATCGTCGCCGCCGATCTGTTGTCTCAGGCTGAGCACGACGAGGCCGCGTACCCTCTCGCCGTGGTGCTCTCGCGGGCGCAGGCCGACGCGATTGACGACGCACTAGAACGTCAGCTCGCATCGCTTCCCCGAAGAGCGATCGCCGAAGAGGCGGTCCGTAGCAACGGGTACTGCTTTGTCGTGCGCGACCTGGACGAGGCCGGGCGCGCCGCAACCGCGCTCGCAGCCGAGCACTTGAGCCTGTCGGTGGCGGATTCCGAGGCGATGCTCGAGCGGATCGGAGCGGCCGGCGCGATATTCCTCGGCTACCACACTCCCGAGGCCGCCGGGGACTACGCCGCCGGGCCGAGTCACGTGCTGCCCACAGGCGGAGCCGTTCGCTTCGCGTCGCCGCTGGGCGTCTATGATTTCGTCGTCCGATCGTCACTGATTCGGTACTCGCAAGCAGCGATCACCGATCAGGCCGATCTCCTCGAGGGGCTCGCCCGGCTCGAGGGCCTCGAGGCACACGCGCGCGCGGTCACGCTTCGGCGAGGCAAGTGAGCAGGAGCCTTGCGGGACGGGCGCTTGCCGGGTACCCATCGCGCGTGGCTCAGGCCAGTTTGGAAAAGCGACTCGCTCACGAGATGGGGCGTTGCATTGCGGACTACGAGCTCATCGAGCCCGGCGACCGCGTGATGATTGCCATCAGTGGAGGCAAGGACAGCTACACGCTGCTGCATTTGCTGGAGCGTGCGCGTCGGAGGGCGCCTGTGCCGTTCGAGATCATTGCGGTGCACCTCGATCAGGGGCAGCCCGGCTACGACGGACGGGCGCTCGAGGCGTGGCTCCGCAAGGAAGGCTACGACCATCAGATCCTGCGCAAGGACACCTATCAAGTGGTGACCGAGGTAATTCCCGAGGGGCAGACCTACTGCAGCATGTGCTCCCGGCTACGGCGCGGCATCCTCTACAACGCGGCGGAGAGGCTCGGTTGCACCAAGATCGCGCTCGGACATCATCGCGACGATGCGATCGAGACGCTGATGCTGAACATGATGTTCAACGGCTCGCTCAGCGCCATGCCTGCGAAGCTCGTGAGCGGTGATGGCCGCAACACGGTGATTCGTCCGCTGCTTTATTCGTCGGAGCGAGACATCGCTGCATACTCCGAGCAGTTGAATTTCCCGATCATCCCATGCAACCTCTGCGGCTCGCAGGACAATCTCTGGCGCCAGCAGGTCAAGGAAATGCTCGACGATATCGAGAAGCGTGCTCCCCAGGTCCGCCAGAGCATGCTCGCCGCGCTCAAGAACGTGCACACGTCTCACCTGCTGGGGACAAGTTAGCTCGTATGGCGCGTCTCGCGGCCGTCGTCGGACTCGTCTTGGCGCTCACCGCGTCGTCGTCGGTTTCCGCGCAGGCGCTCAACATCGAGCGCTTCCGTCCTACGCTCGACCGCTTCGGCTTCCTGGGGATGCAGGGCAGTGCGACCCCGGGACACGCGCGCTGGAACCTCGGGCTCATGACCTGGTATTCCGATAGGCCGCTCAGAATTCGATACGCGGACGGGACTGGAGAGCAGGTCATCGATCATCGGATGACAGGGGATCTGCTCTTCGAGATCGGTCTATTTGGCCGCTGGTCGCTCGCTCTCGAGGTACCCTTGGTCCTCTATCAGAGTGGGGAGACCTCCCGGCCTGTGCCGCAGACCGGCGGGACTTCATTCACGGGATTTGCTGTCGAGGACCCGCGCTTCACCACGAAGGTACGGATCTTCGGAGAGAAGACCGCCGAGACTCAGAGCCGTCCGGATGGGCCTGGGCTGGGTTTGTTGCTCACCGTCCCGGTGCCGATCGGCAGCAGCAGTTTCTACGCGAGCGAAGGACAGTTTTCGTTCGACGCGCAGCTCCTCGGAGACTTCCACCTCCTCGGTGCGGGCGCGGGAATGATGCTGGGCTGGCGCTACCGGGTGAATGAACGCAACTTCGGGGTCGATTCCCTTTGGCAGGAGATTCAGTACGGTTTCTCCCTGAAGCCGCCGATTCCACCCGCCAAGGACCTTTTCGGGCTGCTGGAGCTACGTGGGACGAGCGCCTTCCGCGGTCGCAGCACAAACACCCTGGAAGGCGACATTGGCGTCCGCTGGACCAAGAACACGGTGACGATGACCGCGGCGCTCGGCATGGGCTTCGTCCGTGGCCTCGGGCAACCACGTTTCCGGGCCATCGTCGGCGTCTCATGGTCTCCGGAAACCGACGACATGGACGGAGACGGAATCCCCGACTCGCAAGATGAGTGCCCCAGACTGCCGGAGGATATCGACGGCTTCGAGGACGAAGACGGCTGCATGGATCCGGACAACGACAATGACTTCATTCCGGACGCAGACGACCAGTGCCCGAACGAGGAAGCGATCGAGGGGCGGGATCTGGATGAGGATGGTTGTACGGATCCTGAATAGACCCGACGGCGACCAGGCGAGGGTGTCAGTGTCAGTGCCAGTGTCAGTGCCAGCGCCAGTGTCAGCGCCAGTGTCGGCGAGCAGCGTACGATCTTGGTTTGGTTACACCACCCGCCCGCCCCCGCCCGTAGTCCTCCCTGCCGCACCCTGCGCTTTCGCGCGGGCTTGGCGGCGCTCTGCGCCGGGCTGCGCCCTTCGGGCTTACGCTGCCGCCTGCCTGCTGCTTGCAGCCTGCACCCCTCAAGGCGATCCCGGAATTGGCGCCGGGTTCTCCGATGACTTCGAGCGAACCCAGCTTGGCAACGCCTACAAGAAGACCGGTGGCAACTGGCGGATCGAAAATGGCGAGCTTCATGTGAAGGGGGCCAAGAATCATCCGCTTTGGCTTCTCCGGACTCTGCCCCGCGATGTTCGGGTTGAATTCGACGTGCGGAGCGAGAGCGCTGAAGGGGACATCAAGATCGAGATCTTCGGAGACGGTGCGTCGCATGCGGAGGGCGATCGCTACGCGGCGACGAGCTACGTCATCATTTTTGGCGGCTGGAACAATTCGCTGAACGTGTTGGCCCGGATGGACGAGCACGGAGACGACCGGGTCGTGGGTAAGCCCCGCAAAGTCGAGCCAGGTAGGACCTACCGGTTCCGGATCGAGCGGATCGGTGGCATTCTCACGGTGCGAGTGGATGAGGACATTTTGCTCGAAATGGACGACTCTGAGGCCCTTGGGGGCCGGGGACACGACCATTTTGGCTTCAATAACTGGCAATCGGACCTCTGGTTCGACAATTTGAAGGTCACACCGCGGTGACGGTTGGGTCATGACGCCGAAAGAATTCGAAATCATGTTGTCAGATGCGGAGGTGCAGCTTTCGCGCATCAAGCATCTCTATGAGCAGTGGTTTCAAGGAATCGAGCGCATCGAGCCACAGATCCCACGCAAGCAGTTCGACAGAGCCCTTCACGAGCTCCGCAAGGTCAAGCCCAGGAACACCGCACTGCGGTTCCGCTTTCAAACGCTGATCCAACGCTACACCACGCTGCAGACCTACTGGCGCCGGATCGCCCGTCAGATCGAAGAAGGCACGTATCGTCGCGATCTGCTCCGCGCGAGGCGGCGGCGAGAGGCGGCCCGAGCAGAGCGCCAACGAGAGAACGGACGCCGGAGCAGCAACCCACTCGAGCTCGATCCAAATGAGGACACGAACATGGACCAACTGATCGCGGACGCGAGCGATCGGATGGATGAGCTTCTGAAGACGCCCGAGCCTTCCTCGAAGGTCGCATCGCTCGACTTGGAGCAGAGCGCGACGGGAGCACGGCCGGCGGTTGCGCCTCAAGAAGAGCCACCGACCGCAAGGTTTGGAAAGCCCCAATCACGCCGGCCCGCGCTGAGGCGGGAGAAATCGACTCCGGCCATCTCGCCGAGCCGCCGAGCCCCGCCGCCCATCACGACTCGTTCCAAGGGGCCCGGCGAAGCCCGGATGCGCCAAATCTACGACAGCTACGTCGAGGCCAAGCGCAACAACAACGAACGCACCGACAAGATCGACTACGAATCCGTCGCCAAGAGCCTCAAGAAGATGGTTCCAAAGCTCGACCGCAAGCACAAGGGCAAGCGCGTCGACTTCAAGGTCGTCGTCAAAGATGGCAAGGTCGGCATCAAGCCGGTTGTGAAGAAGTAGGCTCGTCCGCCTGAAGCATCGGGTGCGAAACCTCGATGCGTTCTTCGATGGCTTCCTTGAGTGCGCCGAGCGAGCTCGGGTCGAGCGCGCTGATCGGGACACCGCGGTCGGCCAGTGTCGAGTGGGGCGTCTCGAGCTTGTCGCACTTGTTGAAGACCAGGATTCGCGGGACTCGTTCGAGGCCGAGGTCAACCAAGAGCTTCTCAGTCGTTTCGACATGCTCGCTTCGGCACGGGTCCGACGCGTCGATCACGTGAAGCAACAGATCGGCGTCCTGAGTCTCGTCGAAAGTTGCACGGAACGCGGCGAACAGGTCTTTGGGCAGGTCGCGAATGAAGCCCACCGTGTCGGTGACGACGACCTCGCGTCCGGAGGGAAGCCTCAGCGTTCGTGAGCGCGTATCGAGCGTTGCAAAGAGCTTGTCCTCGACGGTCACGTCGCTGCCAGTCAGCGCGTTGAGGAGGGTGCTCTTTCCGGCGTTGGTATAGCCGACGATCGCCACAGTGGGCGTTCCACTTCGCTTTCGGCGCGAACGCCTCTGCTCTCGCTGCCGGCCAAGTCGCTTGAGCTGCGATTGAAGACGTGTGATGCGCTCCCTCGCTCGGCGCCGCCCGACCTCGAGCTTCGTCTCGCCAGGCCCGCGCCCTCCGATGCCGCCGGTCAGGCGTGACAGGGCATCGTCTCGCTGCCCGAGCCGCGGCAGCAGATAGCGCATCTGCGCGAGCTCGACTTGCAGTTTGCCATCGTTGGTCTCTGCATGTTGCGCGAAGATATCGAGGATGAGCTGAGTGCGGTCGACGACCTTCAGATCTGTCATTCGAGCGATGTTGTTCGCTTGAGCCGGACGAAGGTTGCAGTCGAAGATCAACGTCTCAGCGTCGAGCTGCATCGCTCGGATCACGACATCCTCGAGCTTGCCGCGACCTAGCGCGTAACGTGGATCAACCCGTTCGCGAACCTGCAGAATTCGATCCGCAACCTCGACCCCTGCCGTGCGCGCCAGCTCATCTAGCTCTCGCAGCGAGTCTTCGGCTTGACCGGCGCTTCGCTTGTCGCAGACGTGGACTAGGATGGCTCGGCCGTCTTTCGCGGTAACTCCACGGACCCGGGCGGCGCGAGCGAATTCCTGCTCGAGCGTTTCGATGATCTCAGCAGGGTTGTCGCGGGCCTTTGCGTATGGAATCGGTCCAAAGGTTCGAAACGGCGGTTCGTTCGTGTCGTCGACCACGGGGAAGTTGTGCCCGTAGTACACACACAGCGCGCGCTCTTCGCCGGGCGCCAGGCAGACCGCGACCACCATGTCCAGGTGCAGACGCGTGAGGTCGACGAGGTCATCCCGGCTCAGCGGCTCGTTACGCAAGTGGGTGTGGATTAGCCGCAGGCCTCGAAGCCTGCCAGCCCCTGCACGGAGACGACCCACGTCGGGTAGCATGAGCTTCGACGCGTCGCCGAGAATCACGTGATGCACCGTCCCCCGGCGGTCGACGAGCACGCCAACTTGCCGCCCTGTCGAGTGGGAGACGCCCACGAGGGCCCGCGTGAGCTCAGGCGTAGTCAGCCGGTCCAGAGGCACCTTGCGCCGATAGATGCGCTGCAGCGCCTTGGTTTCGGACGGGCTGAGGCCGCTCGTGTCGCCGTAGATCTCCACCGTTACCTCAGCTCACCACACCGATACGTGCGCTTCGACGACGCCAAAGCACCCGGTGATGTCATGTCCACAGACGCGGCCCGCAAACCGACCATAGGGTTGCACGAAATCAGTTCGCACCAAACCGAAGTTCGTGTGCTCTTCGCGCGCGCCCAAGGGTTCGAACTCGATGTCGACCTCATCGGTGTCGAGGCTCCGGATGACCCAGCGCTTGGTCTTCGGGTCCGACGGCATTTCGAACCGCACCCCCGAAAGAGATCGAACTTTGCCATCGACCCAGAGCGCATTCTCTACCGAGTGGCCCTTTGCATCATCGTAGACGTCGGCCGACAGGTTGAGGCCGATTGCGGTGCGGTCACGAAGCCGGCCGCTCAGTGATGCCCACTTCCATTCAGTCACCCGGCGCGCCTGCGAACGTGTCCAGTCGCTTGCCGCAAGCCCCCCGTCGAGTCGAATCGGGCGTGAGCCGAGCTCGAGATATCCGGAGGCGGGCCAGCCTGCTGCTTTGTGCGTGTACGCAACTCGGCCTGGACCGAGCCGGTGCAACATCGCTAGCGAATCGCGGCTCTCGATGTGAGCCCGTCCACGTAGGCGTTCAGCGCCGAGCGGGATGTCGAGATCCACGTCCCAACCATCGTTCGCAGCGATCGACACGGTGGCTGCTCGGCTCTTCCAGGAGGTCGTTCCTCGGATCGAGCTCGGCGCCAAGCTCAGCGCTCTGCCCAACGGTGACAAGGAGCCGTACTCCACTGCGGACCGTTTCTGAACCCGGTCGACCGCATACGAAAACAGGTTCCCAACGTAACCCAGCTGCACGAGGCCAACCGCAACGTACCACTCGTCGGTCGTCAACGAGACGTAGTGCCATTCCTTGAGCCGGTAGCGCCTCCAACTGTGGGCGCTCAGCTCAGCCTCCGCGAACGGCGTACGATAGACTCCGAGCTGCCACTGATCGCCCGCCAAGAACGAGCTGGGGGCTGCGGGGAGTGGGAGCGGTGCGGTCATCCTAGTTGCTGAAGCCGTTCCGTTACGGCTCGGGCTTCGGCCCTCTCTAGCGCGTTCTGAAGGGGAACGGGAGCGGGGAGCTCGCGGACCCGTCGTCGAAGCGCATCCGCCCGGCACCGGGCTTCGGTCAGACGAGCGTGAAACGGCGCACTGCGGCTGGCTTCTGCGGCGAGCGTTTCGCGGAGGCGAGCAGCCGCTTCCAGGTCGGAACAAACGAGGAGCAGGTCGCATCCCGCTTCAATTGCGAGCACTCCGGCTTCCTCGATCGAGTAACGTTCGGTCACGGCTTTCATCTCCAGATCGTCCGAGAACACCGCGCCCTCGAACCCCAGGTCCTCTCGCAAGAGCCTGCGGAGCGCCGCCGCGGACATCGTTGCGGGGACGTCCAAGTCGACAGCTTCGAAGACGACGTGCGCTGTCATGATCGATGGAACCCGTTTGGCAGCGGCGCGGAATGGGCCAAGCTCCACTTCGTCCAGGCGAGCGCGGTCGTGGCGCAAGGTTGGAAGGGCGAGGTGACTGTCGAGGTCGGTGTCGCCGTGCCCTGGGAAGTGCTTGCCGCAGGAGAGCACGCCGCCGTCGTGCAGACCATCGGCAAAGGCAAGCGCATGCTCGATCACGACATCGGGGGTGCAACCGAAGGCACGATCTCCGATGACCGGATTCTGTGGGTTGGTATTCACGTCTAGAACAGGCGCGAAGTCCAGGTTGATCCCGATTGCGCGCAGCTGTCGCCCAAGAACCTCGGCTGCCGCGCGTGTGAGTTGTGTGTCTCCTGCCGCGGCGAGCGTCTGCATCGGTGGTAGCTGGAGGACCGGCTCTCCGAAACGTGCAACACGTCCGCCTTCCTGGTCGACACAGACGAGAACCGGGAGCGCGGGATCATTTGCAGCGGTGCACGACGTGATCAATTCAGCAGCCTGATCCACGCCGGAGATGTTGCGCTTGAACAGGATCAAACCCGCTACGCTCTCCTCCGACATCCATCGGTGAACCATCGAGGGAGCTTCCAGTCCCCCGAATCCGCAGACGATGACATTGCCCGCCATTCGTTCGAGCTCGTTCATTTGTTGGGAGACCGTAGCACTGGTCTTAGATTGCCGTCAGGACGGGTTGTTGCTACAAGACGGTAACTACCTGTTTGCCCTGCTGGGCTTTGGAACTGGATGACCCGAGTTATAGATACTGACTTCGGTCGACAAGAAGACGACGATCGAAGCGCCCTCAGTGAGGACCCGCCCGAACCTCTCGTTTACGCCTACGCGATTCCGCGCCGGCTCGTCGACCCAGATGCCGCGAAAGTGATTCGCCGCCTCAACCGACATGGCCACACAGCCTACCTCGTGGGCGGAGGCGTGCGCGACCTGATGCTCGGTCGCAAGCCCAAGGACTTCGACCTGGCCACGAGTGCCCGCCCCTACGAGGTGCGTGACCTCTTCCGTAACTGCCGTGTGATCGGCCGGCGCTTCCGATTGGCACATGTCCTGTTCTCCGGGGGCAAGATCATCGAGGTCGCGACCTACCGACGTGACCCTTCCCAGCACTTCGAGGTCATCAAGCCGAAGATCGCGAAGAAGATTCCGCTGTGCGCGGGTCCGGAGCCGGTGCGCTTGATTCCCTCGCGACGAGCGATCACCGAAGGCGAAGACGCGGACTTGCTGATCACCAACGACAACGTCTTCGGGGAGCCCCACGAGGACTCGATCCGGCGCGACTTCACGATCAACGGCTTGTTTTACGACCTCGAACGCGGCGAAGTGATCGACTACGTCGGCGGCGTTGCGGACCTCGAAGAGCACTTGCTCCGCACGATCGGCGACCCGAACGTCCGCTTTCGAGAGGACCCGGTGCGCATCCTACGTGCAATCAAGTTCAGCGCCCGCTTGGACATGGGGCTAGACCCGGACGTCTACGACGCCATGGTTCGGCACCGGTGCGACCTTCGGCGCGCGGCTGCGCCACGTGTGCTCGAGGAAATTCTCCGCTTTCTGCGCGGTGGCGCGGGGCACCGCTCGGTCTTCCTGTCGTGGGATGTGGGCGTTCTCAGCGAGATCCTGCCCGAGGTCGCTTCGTTCCTGGACGACGACCCGGAGGGTGCATCGCTGACTTTTGGACGCCTGAAGGCGCTCGATGCGCTGGCTGCCGAGGATCGACTCCCAGGCGATGCGGTTCTGCTCGCCGCCCTCTTGCTCGGGCCGGTCGACGAAGCACTTGAAGGCGCGTCGGACGTTCCGGTCGCGTACGAGGAGTTCGTCCGAGAGCTCTCTCTTCGTCTGTCCCTGCCGAGACGTCTCAAAGACCGCATCCGCTTGCTCGTCATGGCGCAGCGGCGCCTTCGCACGGGGCGCATCCAGTCGATCGCGCGCCGTGAGTACTTTGGCGACGCAGCGACCTTATTCGCGCTCGATCGCACAGCCCGCGGCGAGGAGCTGCCTTCATGGGCTCACGAGCCGACCGAAGCGGTTTACGAAGCCGAGCCGCGGACTCGCCGCCGGCGTCGCCGCCGCCCCCGAAATCGTAGCTAGTCGTTATTACGGTCCACGATGAGCTCGAACGCTCGTTCGTTGGTGTCGGGTTCGTCTGCGTCGGGCAGGGTGTTCGAGAGGTTCGTCACGACGAATAGCAGTCGTTGAGTGGTGTCGTCGATCTCGATGGGCAGGTACGCGCTAGGCGCGGGGCCGGTGTGCGGAGCAGTGATGCGGCGAACCTCGTTGCCGCGCTCGTCGAGTTGGACGGCGACGAAAGACCAGCGGACTCCGTACTCGCCTCGCAGCCAGGCTCGAAGATGCGTGCTGTCGCCCCATACCGCCGCATCCATGACGATGTACGCGCTGCCGAAGGATTCTAGCGGCTCGGACGCGATCACTCGGGCAGGGAGGCGCTTCATCTGCCGAGATATCGGGACTCGCGCGTCGTCATCGATGGCGGCCACGAGAGCGCTGTTCGGGTCCCCTCGTCCGACGAACCATCGGAGAACTGCCAGCTCTTCAGTGTTGTCGAGCAGCCGGTCTCCACTCTGCTCGACGGCCGTCCCGATGGCCGACCACAGATCTGGATCCGCGCGCAGCCCGGTCCCCTCCCAGGTGCGCTGGCTGGCGAGACCCCAAACGTCCCTGACGAATCGCCCCGGCACCGTGTCGTGTCGAGCCGAGAGATACGCAAGCCAGAGTGCACCGCCGGCGCCGTCGCCTGCGGCGCCTCCCACCCACGATCGATAGGGCTCCGCCTGCTGACGGGTCACAGCCTCGCCACATCCGAACTGGCCGGTCAGCACCCAGGCCAGCCAGGCTGCGGTCGCGCGCCGCCAGGTCCTCGCCTCGGCGGGGTCCATGCTCATCAATAACGCCTCGGCGTAGGCCGTCGCCACGCATGCGTCGAGCATCGCGCGGGGGGTCGCCGGATTCAGCACGGCGAACGTCGAAGCTCGGTCGAGGTAGGTCCATGGCGCCATGCCGTCGGAGTACGCGCCGGGGGGAAGGGCGCCGGTCATGTACAGATCCAGCTCAGGCCCGCCGCCCAGGTCGCCATCCGAGATCGGAGCCGGCCAACCCATGGCGTCGAGCCGCGCCCGGACGTGTTCGAGGGCGCTCATCGCCAGCCGCATCGTCTGCCAACTCACGCTTGGATCGGCGCGAACGGTTAGGAGCGCGTGCGCTGATCGGATCTCCAGCGATGCCCTCGTGGGCCGCCGTACCCGAATGGGGGCAGGCGTTCTGGGCCCCGTCCATACGGGCGAGGTCATCGAAACGATCGCTTCGGCCATCTCGTCCGCCCCGAGCGGATCGCCCTCCGCCCGCGCGGTTTGCGTCTGCAGGGCAATCGCGAGAGCGATGCAGACGAGGTTTGATTTCACCCAGGGCATTTGACACGATCGGCCTATACCTTCTACATCCCGTCTGGAGGGGGACGTATGCAAGACGGCCGTTTCGATCCTAGCGGCTTTTACGAGTTCAATCTGACCGGTGGAATGGTTCGCGCCCGCACGGGGGAGCGCGTGGTCATTCTTAGCGAGGATGTGCTCTCATCTTTGGTCGCGGCAGCCGCGCGCGATGGTGACCTCACGCCGCTTCGACGGCTGGGCGAGTTGCTCGGTGAGCAGGTGCTTGGCGGACTGGACCGACCCGCATCGGTGCTTTCGCCGGAAGCCGTGCTTGGGCACGCTTCGGCGGTAACCGCGCTCTTCGGTTGGGGGCGCCTTGCGTTCGAGCGATGGGGTTCCGCCCTCGTGGTCGCACTACGCGACAAACCCGAGCTCGACGAAGATGAGCTGGGCGCGGCAGCACTCCTTGGCGGCATGTTCTCTGAGATTTCCCAGCGGCAGGTTTCCTGTGTCCCCACGGGTGATTCCAAGTTCATCATGGTCGACTTCGAGGTCGCCGAAACCGTTTGGGGTTGGTTCAAAGACGGAGCGGACTTGCCTGCGATCGTAGGCATGCTCGAGACGAAGAGGGCATCATGAGCGATCGCGAAGACAGGCTTCGGTCACTGCTCGACAAGGTGAGGGCCAAGCGCCCCGACGAGCGCGCCACGAGGGCAGCGGACGCCCTCGAGCGGATTCGGACCGCCTCGGGGACCACCGCAGCCGCTGCGGTCCAGTCGTCCCCACCTCTGCCGGTTCAGTCGTCGCCACCCCCGCCATCCACCATGCCGCCGACGCCGGTTCCCAGTGCTTTCCCGACGGAGTTGCCGTCCTCGCCGCTGCCCGAACCTCCGACCTCACCAGCGCTCGACAGCCCGACGCGCTATTCCTCGCAGCCACCTCAAGTCGAGCGCCCACTTTCGATCGAGCCGCGCGCCCGATCAATTCGCCCGTCGTCGCCATCAGGGGCGCATTCCGGGGTGCCGACTGCGGCCTCGTCATCGCGGCGTCCTGAGTCGATTCGCCCACAGAGCGTTGCGCCCTCCGGGCAGCCAGTCGTTTACGCGACCGATCCGCCCGAGTTCCCGCGAGCCAAGACCTTCGGGGATCTCCTCGACCTGACTCTGTCCTTGCGGCCTCGCTAGATGCTCCTCGTCGTCGACGTCGGCAATACGCACACGGTCCTCGGCCTCTACGACGACGAACGCCTGGTACACGATTTTCGAATCGAGACAAGCAAGGGCCGAACCAGCGATGAGTATCAAGTGCTGCTGCTCAACTTGTTGGAGCTGGCAGGGGTCAAGCGGCCGGACGTGCGCGCCAGTATCCTCGCGTCGGTCGTTCCCTCCTTCAACGACACGGTGATGGACGCCATCGATCGTGCTTTCGATCACGATGTCATGGTCGTGGGTCCCGGGATCAAGACCGGGATGCCCGTGCTCTATGAAAACCCTCGCGAGGTTGGCGCCGATCGCATCGTCAATGGGGTCGCGGCCTACGAGCGCGTGAAGGGCGCCGCCATCGTCGTCGACTTCGGCACCGCGACGACCTTCGACTGCATTTCGGAGAAGGGCGAGTATCTCGGAGGCGCGATTGCTCCCGGGATGCAAATCAGCGCGAGCGCGTTGTTCGCGCGCGCAGCGAGGTTGCCACGCAGCGAGATTGCACGCCCCCCGCGTGCCATCGGACGAAATACTGTTCACTCGATGCAATCGGGCATCGTGTTCGGCTACGTCGGCCTGGTCGACGGGCTCGTTCGGCGTCTAGCCTCCGAGATGGACACCGAGGTCGCAGTCATCGCCACGGGCGGCCTCGCAGGCCTGATCGAGCCGGAGAGCGAGACGATCGACGAAGTAGACGAATTCCTCACCCTCGAGGGACTACGCCTAATCTTCCTCCGCAACACCTAGGGCGCGGAGATTTTCTCTCCCGCCCTAGGGGCGCATCAAGAGGGACATGGCGACGATGCTCGTAGCGACTACGAGCGCGGCGAGCGCATAGACGGCGACCTCGCTGCGGCGGAGCTTGACCGGCGCTTCGGGCGGGTCGAGGCTCGGGCTGGACTGGCGTGGCTTGGACGGCCGTGATTCCCTCGCCGCAGGCGGCTCGCTCACCGCCTCTTTCATGATCGGGAGTAGCTCCACGCGCTCATCGGGGCCGGACTGAATGGCGTCCAACTCAGCATCGAGGTCCGGCGTGCCCTTCCCGTCGAGCTGCTCGGCGAGAATCCGTCGCGCGATATCGACCGTCAGCCTCGCCGACATCGTCTGCGCCACAGGCACGCCGACATCGATGGTGAGCCGATAGCCGCCGAGGTCCAACAGGTCGTGGTTGCGCAAGATTTTCGGCCGCCCCTGAACCACACGAATTTCATTGACCCGCGTGCCGTTGGTCGAGCCCTCGTCGATGAGGACATAGCCCGTATCCTGTTCGCGGATGCTCGCATGGGATCCGCTCACCGCGGCATGAGGCAGCTGAACGTCTGCGCTCCGCGATCGACCAATCACAATGCGAGGCTGCGCGAACTCATAGACAAAAGCCGAAGGATTGGCTCCCGCCCAAAGCGACTGCACCGTGATTCGCACTCCCATCGTAGCGGTCAAGACTGGAGTCCTGCTGCGTGCCGGTCAAGGAAGCGGGTTGCAGAAAAGTGGACGGCTTGGCGGAGTTTTGGGACCAGTCGTGATGGGGACGACTCACCGGTCGTCGCGCAGGAGAGCATTCGATGAACACATCCGCGGGTTACTATCAAGCACCTCGGCCGCCGCGTGTGCCGCTCGATGAGGTTCTGATCAAACTCCACCCCGATGGCTTCCATCAAGAGTTCGAAGCAGACGGAATCAACGTGGGTTCTGGCGGGCTCTCGATGCGGGCGTCGGTGTTGCCCGAAGTCGGGTCGACGCTCCGTTGCCAGTTGGACAATCCCCAGGGCGGCGAGGCGATCGAAATGATCGGCCGTGTCGTGTGGGCGCACGAGAGCGGCCCACACGTCGGGGAGTTCGGCATTCGCTTCACACATCTGTCGGACGACGACCAGACCCGCATCGAGGCGCTAATTCAACGTTGGGGCCGCACCACGGCTACGGCGCCCACCGTTCGTCTGCTGCTCGATGGCGTGAGCTCTTCCATCGTGGCCGAGGTTCAATCGGAGAGCGACACCGAGCTCTCGGTCGAACAGCCTCTGCCATTCCTGGCGATTGGGAGCACGGTGGTCCACGAAGGTACCAGCCGTCGCGGCTATCTCGAAGCGGTCGAGCTCAAGATGGACGACGCGACCCCGAAGCTGGTGCTGAGCATCGGCTATGAGATGGAGGGCAGTGCCGCAGGGGCCTCCGCCAGCGAAGAGGGGGACCGGGACACCTTTCCTGAGGAAACGCCCCCTGCGATCCACGCGAGTCGTCGCAGCGCTGACGAGCGGATGCACGACACCCCTCGCATCGTTCGCTACGATCCCGGCGTCGAGACCGCCGAAAGCGAGACGGCTGCGGAGCGGCTGCGTGCGTACGCCAAGTCGGCAACCGATCAGCTGACAAGCACCGTGGGTAGCGCCCGCGCAGCCGTCACCGGCGGACTGCTTCCGCGGATCACGACGAACATAAAGGAGCTGTCTGCGCTCATCGCGCGGTTCATCGGTGCGCTGCGATCCCAGCTCGACGACAAACCTCGCCGTAAGCAGGTTCCACGGAGTGAAGCGGCACGCGCGCATCTCAAGAACACTCGGCGGAACGGGCGCCGTTACCTTCTGGTTGGGGCGATGGCCACTGGGATCGTCGCTGCCGGCTGGGGCGTCTACCTGTGGGCGGCCTCGGGAACTGACGCAGGGTCGGAGGCAGAGGCAGAGGCAGCGACAGAAGCAGCGACAGTGACAGAGGCAGCTACAGAGGCAGGGGCGGAGACCGGGAACGAGACCGGGACCGAGACCGGGACCGGGGACGAGATCGCGAACGCGGCGGCGGCCTACGAAGTGCAGGGCGCGCCTTTGCCTCCCGAGAGCGTTCGGGGGACAGCGTTTGGCGCGGAGTCCGTTGCGGGCGGTGAGACCTACGTGTTGCGAATGAGCAATCCGGTGGCTGAGATGGATGGCATCGTCGAGGCGGACGGGTTCTCCGTGACCATCCCCGGGAGCCTATCTCTTTCGCAGGCCGGCCCGATCGCCGCGGCGCACCCGGATGTGGAGCACGCCAGCATCCTCAACCGTGGAGATTTCTCCGAGCTGACGATCCGCTTTGTCGCAGGGCGCCAACCGGCCTATCGGGTCGAGGCGCGGGGCCCTGCAATCGAGATCACGATTGCGCGATAGCCGTAGTTCGGGCGTGAGCCCTATTTTGACCGAGTGAGCGGTTGAAAGAAGCGCCCAGAATCGCGTTCGACGTAAAGCAGCACCTCTCCGTCCTTCAAGGCAGCGCGAACATCGGCGATTGAGCGAATCGGCTGCCGGTCCGCTTGAAGAAGGATGTCGCCAGGACGCAGACCGGCCCGGTCGGCGTCGGAACCCGGCGACACGCCGCGGACGAACACCCGGCCTTCCCCTTCGTAGCGAAAGCGTTCGCGAAGCCGCGGGGTGAGCTCTTCGAGTGCAAGACCCAGCATGGCGTTGTCTTGGGCGCCCTGTTGACGGGACTGGGGCCCATCCTCGCTTGGCCTCTCGCCGGTGACGAGGAGCATCTTCTTCGTCTTGTTGCCACGGCGCACTTCGAGGGTCAGTCGCTCACCGACCCCGTGGCGCAAGACCGTGCGCAGAAGGTCGTGTCCTTCCTGGATCTTCTGGTCGCCCACCGCGGTGATGACATCGCCCGCCTGAAGCCCTGCATTGTCTGCCGGCCCTTGCGGGACCACGGCGTTGATCAACGCACCCCCCTCGAAGTTGCCTCCGAAGTGCGCAGCCAGCTCCGGCGTGATCTCCTGGAAGGAGACGCCGAGCCATGCGCGTTTGACCGTACCGTTCTCGATCAGCTGTCGCGCAACGCGCTGGGCGATCTCTGCGGGGATCGCAAAGCCGATTCCCGAACCCCGGCCGATGATCATCGTATTGATCCCGAGCACGCGGCCTTGAAGATTGACGAGCGGGCCGCCGGAGTTGCCTGGATTGATGCTCGCGTCAGTCTGCAGATAGTCCTCGATCTCGTTCGCGCCGATGCCGCCGCGACCCTTCGCGCTGAGGACACCCGTCGTCACCGTGTAGTCGAGGCCAAACGGCGACCCGATCGCGATGACGAACTGGCCGACTCTGGCCTTCTCTGAGGAGCCGAACTCGGCCTGCGGCAGATTTCGCGCGTCGATCTTGAGCATGGCGAGGTCAGTCGCCGAATCCGCGCCCACGAGCTTGGCAGGAAAGCTCTTTCCGTTCTTCAGCCGTACTTCGATGCGGCTTGCCTGCTTGACGACGTGATTGTTCGTCAGGATGTATCCGTCTGGCCGCAAGATGATGCCAGAGCCGCCTCCACGCACGATGCCGCCTCGACCTTGGCTTCCGAAGAAGAAAGGCAAGCCCTCGTTCTGGGGTCTGGTCACCTCGACCTGAATGCTCACGACCGATGGCGACACCGACTCGGCGACGTCAGTCAGTGCGGTTTCGAACGCGACCGCTCGCGACAGAGCGTCTTCATCGACGGTGCCCCTCTTGGGCGACGCCGACGCCGTCCCCAACATGGTGAGGGCGAACGCAGCGCCAAGCGCGATGAGCCAGGACTGCCGAAGCGTGGTGCGGAACATGAACATACCTCCGTTTGTCCCCCTAACCCTCAAGCCACCGGCTTGATTCCATGCATAGGCACAGTTGCCGGATGCGTTACCGGAAATCCATGCAATTGCAGCGCCTTACTGGTCGATGCAGGGGAGAGTGACCCGGACGGTTGTCCCGCCGCCGAGCTCGCTCTCGATTTCGATGGTCCCCTGATGCTCCTCGATGATGTTCTTCACGATCGAAAGGCCGAGGCCTGTTCCGGTGCCCTTTCGGCGCGTCGAGAAGAACGGCTCGAAGACCCGATTGAGCTCGCTCCCTGGAATCCCGACGCCGTTGTCCTGGACCTCGACCCAGATGCGATCGTGACCGTGGGTCCGGGTGGCCAAGCGCACCCGTCCGGCTTCTTCGGGCGCAGCGTTGCATGCGTTCGTGATGAGATTGACGAAGACCTGATGAAGCTGTCCGGGCACCGCGTTCACTTCCGGGATGTTCTCTCCATAGTCGAGCTCGACGGAGACGCCTGCTTCCCGAACGATGTGCTCACAGAACTCGACAGCCTCTTGGAGCACGTCGTTGAGTCGGGTTAGCTGTGGCTCTTCCTTCGCAGGCCTCGCGTAGGTCAGTAGATTTCGAGTGAACGACATGATGCGATCGGAGCTGCGCAGGATGCGCTCCACCCGCTTGAGGTCAGCATGTTCAGCGCCGCTCCGCGTCAACTTGCTCAGCAGATACTCGCCGTAGACCGCGATGCTGGTCAGTGGGTTGTTGATCTCGTGCACGATGCCTGCGGCGAGCTGCCCGAGCGTGGCCAGTTTCTCGGCGTGAATGACCTGCCCCTCGAGCGCGCGCACTTCGGTTCGGTCCTGCCCAATCGCGATCACGCCGGCAACTCTTCCTTCGGAGTCGAGAATGGGTGCCAGCGTGAACTGCAGGCGCGCATTTCCGCCCCCAGCCTTAGGCAACCGCAGCTCGAACGGCGCGACATCTCGGCCGCGGAGCGCGTTGACGAAGGCCGATAGGACCCGCACTCGTTCACTGGGCCCTGCCAGTCGCAACACGTCCTTGGCAATGAGCTCCGCCTGATCGAGCCCTGTAATTCGCCCGAACGCGCTGCTCACGACGCGAATGCCTCGATCGCGCCCAACCACGAGGACCGGAATGTTGGCGTGCTCCAGCAGCTTTTCGAGGTAATCGCGGAGGTGAAGTGATTCCCGGCGAAGGCGCCCGCTTTCGATTGCGGCGCTGGCTTGCGTCGCTGCGATCAGCACGGCGTCTTCCAGGCGGGCGGGGACCTCGGTTCCCCGGTCGAATTCGGCTACCAGAACACCGAATACCTCACCTGCGCGTGCTAGCGGCGCATCGAAGCCGTCAGCCGGTAGCGACTCCTCGGTCGGCCCCGCGAGCAAGATCGACTCGTACGTCCGCCGAAGCGTCATCCCGGACGGCGGTGCTACTGGCAGCGCGAACCCCCCCCGCAAGAGTCCCGCCTCTGTAATCGCGACCTCGTCCAAGGCCTCGGTCTGGATGTGGTGCGTCGCAGCCTGCACGATGGCTGGCTGCTCGGCCGCCCGAGGTGACAGCCTCATCGCGAAGCGGGTCTGAGGATAGAGGCGCTCGAGCGCATGCACGTAGCAGCGCAAGATCTTCTCGTCGGTTGCAAACCCGGCGGTCTCACGCTGCGCGTGGTTCAGCGACTCCAGAATCTGCGCCAGGGTGTTGTCTTCCGCCCGTTGACGTCGTGGCGTCACGATCGATTTCACCGACGAGACCCGAGGCTCCAGGCTTCGTCGAGCGGGGGTCTTCCTATGCGCGGAGTCGTCCATCGCTCAGCTCTTTGCTCCCGGATCGTTCGAAGCGTCTGCCGCGCGATCGAGATCGAAGATCTTCTGATGGCCGACGTACGCGGTGGTCTCATATCGGGTGATCTTTCCGATCTTGCGCACAATCTCGGCCATACGTTCCGCTTCCCGGATCAGCACCCCTGCCGTCTTGGCGCCTGTGGAGCCCGGCTCGGACTGACGCAGCAGGAGCTCGGCGTAGGCCATCATGCTCGTGAGCGGCTGGTTGAGCTCGTGTGCCGCGGTGCCGGCCAGCTCGGCGAGAACCCCTTGTTCCTCGGTAAACGCCAGCTTCTTCTGTGCTTCGGCTAGCCGCTCTTCGACTCGGATTCGGTCTCGCAGGTCGGCAAAGATGAGGACGATCGCAGAGGGCTCGCCATGCTCATAGATGAGCGACGCCGAAAGCTGAACCGGGATTCGAGCTCCGTGCAGGTCGATGAGGTCGAGCATCGTCGGTTCGAGTCGTCCCTCCCCGCCATGGTCTGCCGCGAGCAGCCGCTGGGTGACGAGCTCGGACGAGGAGCGCCCGAGGAGGTCTTCGAGCTTCACGTGTCCGAGCACGTCGGACACGTGGCGCCCGGAAATACGCTCTGCGCTGGGGTTGAACAACACCACCCGCTGTTCCATGTCCGTCGCGATGATCGCATCGACGCTCGCGTCGATCAGCGATTCCAAGAACTCCATCGTTTTGATCAGCTCCCGCTCGGTTTCCCGAAGGTCGGTGACGTCCTCGAACGAGATGACGGTGTGGTCCTCTGCTCCGATCAACGGGGCAAATGAGGAACTGCAAATGATCTTCGTTCCGTCGCGACGAACGAGCTCGATGTCCATTCCGCGCGGGTACTGCTTTTCGGACAGGGCATCTCGAACGCGGGGCAAGTCCTCGAGCGAAACCACTCGACGGAGATCATCGGACGAGATCGTTTCCTCGCGATGCCCGACGATCTCGTACGACCTGGGATTTGCGAAGACCATTGTCAGATCGGGGCCGACCACCACGATGCCTGGCGCCATCGATGCAAAAGTCTTGGCGTGCTGCCGCCGTAGGTCGTTGAGCGGGGTTCGCGCGCGTAAGCGTTCGAGCCGAACCAGCAACTCCTCCTGGCGCGCCGGCCGGAAGAGGAGGTCGTCGACGACCTCGTTCAACCCCACGGGGCGGTCCTCCGCCACGATCAGCAGCACCGGCTTTCCGCGGTGCGTTCGCCACGCTTCCATCTCCGGGTGGGCCGCGTCCAGCACCACGACCTCTTGATGAATCTCGCTGTCGTCCACCGCCTCGGGGCCGAGCCACTCCACGGACCAAGCGGTCCCCTCGAGCGTCCGGACGAGCTCCTGGTACAGGTTCGAATCTCTCGAGATCAGCGCCAGCGTGGGCATGTGTTTCTAGCTTATCAGAGTCGACTCTGATGGTGGCTCTTTCGGGCCGCCTGTGTAACCTTGGCCTGCACGGGGCACGTGGCAAAGCCGATTGGAATCTTCGACTCGGGCCTGGGTGGCCTCACGGTGGCCCGAGCTGTTCGCGAGGCGTTCCCAGGGGAGAACCTGGTCTATCTTGGCGATACGGCGAGGGTTCCATACGGGACGCGCAGCGCAGAGACCGTGGTCAAGTACGCCATAGGCTGCGCTGAGCGTTTGCTGAGCTTCGACATCAAGCTTCTGGTCGTCGCGTGTAATACAGCGAGTGGGGTCGCGCTCGGCGAGCTCCAAGCCCGTCTCGACATTCCGGTCGTCGGAGTCATCCAGCCGGGTGCGCTCGCTGGGGTGAAGGCGACCCGGAGCGGGCGCATCGGGATCCTCGCGACGGCGGGCACGGTGGCTTCCGGCGCGTACGAGCGCGCAATTCACAGTGAAAATGATGCGATGAACGTGTTTGCTCGACCGGCTCCCCTGTTCGTGCCCTTGGCTGAGGAAGGTTGGATCACCGGCGATGTCCCCCAGCTTGCGGCTCGGCGAGACCTGCAGCCACTAGCCGACGCGGACGTGGACACGATCGTACTCGGTTGTACACACTATCCGCTGCTGTCCGAGACGATTCACGCGGTGGCGGCCGAGTTGCTGGGCCACGAGGTGGCCATCGTCGATAGTGCCGCGGCCACTGCTGCGACCCTGACCGAGATGCTGGGCGCGAGCGCCGGCGTCCGGGGGCCCTCCGGCTCATTACAGATCCTCGTCACCGATCTCCCGGGCCAATTCGGCACTGCCGCCTCCAGATTCCTGGGAAAACCGCTCCAAGGGTTGGATATCCGCGCGATCGACCTCTGAGTTTGCGAATTACAGCTTCAGCAAGATAGTATATAAATACTGATATGCGCGATGTTGGGGGACATGCCATCGCTGCGAGCGAGCCACTGGTCGACGGCGAAAACAGGATTTTCGCGACGGGTGAGCTCCTCGACGGCATCTACGAAATCATACTCCTGCTCGGCCGGGGCGGAATGGGGGAGGTCTTCGAGGCGCACGACCATCTGCTCAACCGCCGAGTGGCGATCAAGGCGGCCTGGCCGAATCCACTGACTCCGCCGCTTCGCAACGAGGCGCGGGCGTTGGCGGCGTTTCAACATCCCAGTCTGGTCAGCGTTCACACTCTCGGCGAGCACCGCGGGATCGACTACCTCGTCATGGAGCGAGTCTACGGTGTGTCCTTGACGCAGCACGCGGCCACGCGTTGGGAAGCTGGTCAACAGTTCAGCCCGGCCGAGGTGGTGCAGATACTGTCGCCGGCGAGTGAAGGGCTGAGCGTCGTTCACCGTGCCGGGCTCGTCCATCGCGACATCAAGCCAGACAACATCATGCTGACGCCGGTCCATCGGGTCGTGCTGATGGACTTCGGGCTCGTGTTGCCGGAGTTCGACGTGAACGGGCAGCAGCGCGTCGCAGGGTCTCCGCCGTACATGGCGCCTGAAGCGTTGCTCAACAATGCGGCAACGGGCAGCGGTCATCTCGTCGACATCTTTGGCCTCGGTGTGGTCGCGTACGAGTTGCTGACCGGGACACGGCCGTTTGCAGGCACGACGATCCGCGAGGTGGTCGCGTCGCACGAGGGAGGCCAGCCGGCGCCGCTCGCTGATCTCCGGCCAGACTGTTCGCTGGAGCTTTGCCAGGTCGTTCATGAGATGCTCAACCCCGACCCGCAGCAGCGCACCCAAAGCGCAGAAGCGGCAGCATGGCAGCTACGCGCGATCCGGGACGAGCGGCCGCGCAGCGACAGCCCGGCGGTGAAGGGCCAGAAGGGACCCTCGGTGCTAATCGTCGACGACGACGTGGACCTCGCGAAGATCCTCGCGTTCTACGTGCGGCAGATCGTCGGCCCATCGGACATCCGCGTCGCCCACGACGGCGAGGAAGCGCTGGCCGAGGTCCAAAAAGAAGAGCCCGACGTGATGCTGCTCGATCTCCACATGCCCCGTATGAATGGCGTCGAGCTCTGCATGCAGCTCAGGGGAGACGGTCTCGCGCAGAGTTGCTCGATCATTTCGGTGAGTGCGGGCGCGCAAGAGCACGACGTCCAGCTTCTTCACCAGCTCGGGATCCATCACTTCGTCGAAAAGGGGTCGAACTTGCGCGAGCGGCTCCGGACCGTGTTCGTCGAAGTATGTGGCGACCAGGCCCTAGCGAACCGCTGATCGCTCACCTAGAGTCCGGGCATGGTCGACCCGGAGCAGTCGGTTTCGACGCTCAGGCGATGGGCGGAGCGCCTCGTCACCTTGCTGGATGACCGGTTTCGCATCCCGGGGACCGACTTTCGCTTCGGGTTGGACCCAGTCATCGGGATTTTGTTTCCGGGCATCGGCGACGCGGTGACCGGCGCCGGCTCCGTCGGCCTCATGGCGCTGGCGCTTCGCCGTGGGGTGCCGCGCGTTGTCATGTTTCGCATGATACTCAACATCTTGATCGACGTGCTTGCCGGCTCGCTCCCAATCGTGGGCGATATTTTCGACGCAGCCTACAAGTCGAACCGTCGCAACCTCGAGCTCATCCGCCGGCACGAAGACCCCGAATCGAAGCCAACGCGGTGGGACTACGCGGTTGCTACGCTTGGCGTAGTCCTCGCGGTTCTCAGCATCATCGTGCCTCTGGCCGCGGTCTTCTACTTCGGGTTCAATTACGGGCCTGAGCTTCTCGAGCATCTTCGGCGTCTGTGAGCCGCTCTTCCGCTTCGCGAAGCTCGCGCTCGAGTTGCCGAATCCGTCGCTGAAGGGAACGAAGGTCCCTCTGGGTCGCGAGGTTCAACACGTCGGCAATGCGCTGGACGCGCTGTTCGAGCGCCCCCTCCACGCGACCGCGGAATCGAAACGCCTTCACCGCCAGCTCCTGAACTTTGGGATCCTGGATCAGCTGCGCGACCCGCGGGTCCTGGAGCAGAGCAAAAAGGCGGTCCTTGAGCGTAGCCATCGTCGCGGCGCGGCTAGCCGATCACGGACTGAAGCTTGGTGGCGAGCAGTGCGTTGCCGGTGACCCTAATCTTCCCTTGCATGAAGAGCTGCATCGCGGACCCCGGCTTTTCGGTCATCGCTTTCCAATCGGCGGCAGACAGCTCGATGATGCACTCGGCGTTGCCCGCGTCACCCTCGGAGACACCCGGCGCATCCTTCATGTTCACCGTCCAGATGCCGCCGTCTTCTCCGTTGACTTTGAACAGAAAGACGGCGTCAACAGCCTTGGCTTTGTCGATGTCGCTCTCGATCGAACGAGGAATGACTTCGGTGAATGAAAAATGGGGGTCGGGCACGGGCGAGGAGCTAACAACGGGCCACGAGGAGTGTCAAGCCGATCGGCGTTAGGTGCCCGTCTCCAAGTCCTGCGCCAGGTACGCAAGAATGACTTCGTCGAGGGTCTTTTGAGTCAACACCTCGTGTCCGAATGGAGCTGCTGGCGCCTGTGAGATCCGCTGGCGCGACATGCTGCCTGCGCGGACCTGCTCGTAGCGTGGCGACCCTTCGACGAGGCGCGCAGCCGCATGGTCGAGAACCTCGGTGGTGACTTCCGCCCCGGGAGCGACCGGATCCGCAGCGCCGTCACCGGCTTCGGCCGGCCCATCCTCGTCGTATGCGCCGTCGCGGAGCCCGATGAACACACGCTTGTGTTGCTCCTGCATGAGCTTCTTGACGATCATCGCGAGGTTCTCGGCGCCGACGTGCTCTTCGTACGAAGTCTTCTCGGAAGCGATGATGCGTCCACCGTCCGCGAAAAGCTGCGTGATGACATGCGGCCGCTTCACACCCGAATCTTCGGTTTGAATATGATACAGGTTTCCCTTATGGCGCACGTTCGTGTTGTACCCCACGAGCGGCGACGGACTCACTCCCCTCCCGAAATCAGATCCCAGAAAAAGGGGACAGTCCCCTTTTCCCAAGGGTTAAGGAAACGCGCGCAGGTTCATGGCTGGAAACAAAAAGAAGAAGACCCAAGTCCGACCGCTGATTCCACGTCCTGGCGCGCGATACACGTGCTTCGGCGATGGGCTGTGCTGCACGGATATCCATGGCATTGGGCCTCTGACCAAGAAAGAAGTGGCGTCGATGCGCCGCATCGACCGCAAATCGGCGGGCTGGAATGACGACCACGACGACTACATGCTCAACACGGCCGCCGACGGTGGCTGTGTGTTCTTGATGGCTGACCAGCGCTGCTCGGTGCATGCGCAGCTGGGTCCCGAGGCCAAGCCGGACGGCTGCCGCCGGTTTCCTCTCGGGCTGGTCGCGACCCCGGTTGGCGGCCGGATCACGACCGACCACCGGTGCCCGTGCCGCACGATGGGCGACCGGCCGGAGATTCGACCGGAAGACGTCGAGAGCTCGATATCGGACGGAGGCAGCAGGCCGGTCGCCGATCGCCGCATCAAACGAATCCCCATGAGCCCGAAGAAGGAGCTCAAGTTCTCCGAGTGGGAGCCGATTGAGGCGGAGTACCTGAAGCGGCTTCGTGGCCGTGAGGCGCTTCTCGAGGTTCTCGACGCCGAGCCGTTCCCGGCCCTTCATGGCAGCAGCTGGGACAAACAAGCCGACGAGTTCATCGATGCGCGGGACGGTTCGCAGTTCGGCGTGGCGATGGCTTGGGTCGGCGACACGATTAGCGCCCTTCAAAACGGTCGAAGTCCGAGGGCTCCGGGGCGCCCCTGGGCTGCCGCGTTCGATCGAGCCCAAGCTCGCTCACCCAAGGTTGGCACGAGCCGCGATGTCTTTGCCGATTGGATTGCCGATGAGATTTGGTCGCTCAAGTGGGCCGAGGACTATGACTTCGCGCTGGCCCGCGTGGAGCTCGCTACGAGGCTCGCCATCGGGGAGGACATCTGCGCACGTCTTCGAAAGACCGGGGCGCGGGCGGACCGGGCGGCGGCAGAGGCTGTGATGATGGTCGAGCTGGTCGGCGAGTCGGACTTCTGGACCGAGGTCAAGGACTGTATGCGTCCCTCATGACCGACGGCGAACGCGACAGCGAAGTGCTTGCCCTCCAAATCGGGCGACCTTTGCGCGCGGCGTCCAAGGTCCTGCGCAGGTGTAACCTCGGCTTGCCTATCGTTGCCGAGGTGCCGCCGATTCTCGACACTGGGGAGCCATTCCCCACGCGGTATTGGCTCACATGTCCGCTGGCGCATCGCCGGATTGCGCGTCTCGAGGGGGAGGGCGGAGTGCGCGACACGCAGGCCAAGATCGACGCCGACCCGGAGCTCGGCAAGGCCGTCGCAGCTGCGCATGCACGCTATGCGCGCGATCGCGAGTCCTTGCTTCTCGGTGTTACAGCGCTCTCCGGCGAGCGCACCGCCGGCGAGCGCACCAGGGGTACATCGCAGCCTCTTCCGAGCGGGGGGGTCGGTGGCTCGTCCGGTGGTGTGAAGTGTCTCCATGCGCACTACGCCGATTTCGCCGCCGGCAATGACAATCCGATTGGCAGGGACGTGCACGGCGTGATCGGCGAGCCTCGCTGCCAGGCACCGTGTGTGGCGGTCATTGACGGCAAGCTTGAGCGTAACCCAGACTGGCGAGAGCCGACTGATGACGACGCCCCTCGATAGCGCCTCTTCCGCACCTCTTTCGCGACGTTTGCTGTGGTGGAGCATGGTCGGGGGC